>DPCJ01000008.1 GCA_003516705.1 Prolixibacteraceae bacterium
TGTAAATTTTGTTTTCCTGTCCCCCGGCAACATAAACCACCCCGTTGTCATTCGAAACGGCGAGCCCCATAAAAACCGAAGCCAGCACACCTTCATCGGTATCGGGTCCGGGCGGAACCTGCTGCACCTCCGGATTTTCTGATAAAATATTTCGGATAATGGAAATGGAGAGCGGCCTGATTCCTGAATTGGCTGTAACAACAGTGTTTCCGTCGGGGCTCAGTGTTAATCCGTACGGGTGGGGGGCAACCACAATGCTTTTACCAGCTGGTGTAATAATTCGCCCGTTGGGCAAAACTGTTTCACCGTTTTTGTTGATGGTGACAAACCTGTCGCCGGCAGGTGCCGAAATAACCCACGGATCAGGCGATTTTGTTGTACAAGAAAAAATGATGAGGAGTAAGCAAATTACAACAGGAATTTTTCGAAACATAACATTCAGTTTTTATTCAATAAAGATAAAAACTGATAAAAGCAAATTGGTAAATAAATGATTAATTTTTAGAAACCAACAGCTTTTTTGTAATTAGCTTCTGGTCGTCGGTTTTAATGCGAACCAGATAAATCCCGTTTGGAATTCCATCAAGCTCGATTTGTTTTTTGTTTTCGGGGTAGGCAAATGATTTCTGAAATACTTCTTTTCCTGCAATATTTATCAGGCGTATTTCGGTAATCTGTTTTGAAGTGAATTCGATGGTAACTTTACTGTCTTTACAGGGATTTGGGTAAATTTTTAATTCCGACAAAACAATTTCTTCAGCAATCGGGCTGCTCCACGACGGAGTGCTGCCCTGAAGGTTTTGTGAAAAACCTGTCAGAGTGAATGCCGAAATAAGTATTGTCAGTAAAAATGTTTTCATTATCGCAAAGTTACATCTATCGAACAACAAATCGCGTGCCTTTTTGTTAAAAGACCTGATTTTTTTCTAAAAGTTGCAAAGCAGCCTGTAAATCATCCGGGGTATCAATACCCATGCTTTGATGTTCGGTTACCGCGGTTCTGATTTTAAACCCGTTTTCGAGCCACCGCAACTGTTCCAGTGATTCTGCTTTTTCAAGCAATCCGGTTTCAAGTTTGGCGATTTTTTGCAGTACATCGAACCTGTAGGCATACATTCCAATGTGCGCCCAGAAAGTATGAGCCTTGTGCCACTCGCTGTTTTCTGCTCCGCGAATGTAAGGAATTGGCGATCGGCTGAAATAAAGTGCGTTCATTTCTTTGTCGGTCACCACTTTCGGTCGGTTTAGATTAAATATCTCTTCTTCTGATTCAATTCGTTTAATTAAAGTTGCAATATCAGCATCGCTGTTGAAGCACGATTTTAATGCTTCAATCTGAACAGGATTGATAAATGGCTCATCGCCCTGAATATTTATAATCACGTCAAAACGGGATTTAGCAGAAATAATTTGTGCAGCTTCGGCACAACGGTCGGTTCCGCTTTGGTGTGTCGAAAGTGTTTTAACTGCTCTTCCGCCAAAATTGATAACTGTGCCGAAAATCTCATCATTGTCGGTAGCAACCCAAACATCGGGCACGGCTTTTACTGCATTTTCGTAAACCCACTGAATCATGGGTTTGTGACCAATCATCGCTAATGGTTTCCCCGGGAAACGGGTTGACTGGTAACGGGCGGGTATTATAACAGCAAACTTCATGGTTCAAATATAAATAGCGAAAACATAAAAATGGTTAACCGCTAAATAATAAAACAAATGCGCGCTAAAAATTTTAAATTTGCGGCGTAAACTGTCAATCTGGCTGGGTACTATGGTCAGCAAAGCTTGTAGTTTGATATGAGAACAAATGAATTAGAAAATGGATGTACAAGGCATAAAGCAAAGATTTGAAATTATAGGTAATTCGCCGGGTCTCAACCGTGCACTCGAAGTTGCAGTGCAGGTTGCACCTACCGATTTATCGGTTTTAATTACAGGTGAAAGCGGCACCGGAAAAGAAATTTTTCCGCAGATTATCCACCAGTTTTCGGCCCGCAAACACGGAAAGTACATTGCTGTAAACTGTGGGGCAATTCCCGAAGGAACAATCGACTCCGAACTTTTTGGTCACGAAAAAGGTGCATTTACAGGCGCATTAGCCGATAGAAAAGGATATTTTCAGGAAGCCGACGGTGGTACAATTTTCCTTGATGAAATTGGCGAACTTCCGCTGGCAACTCAGGTTCGCCTGCTTCGTGTACTCGAAACAGGTGAGTTTATCAAAGTTGGTTCATCAAAAGTGATTAAAACCAATGTGCGTGTTATCGCTGCCACCAACGTGAAAATTCCGCAGGCCATTGAAGATGGCAAATTCAGGGAAGACCTTTACTACAGGCTGAATACTGTACCTATTATTATTAACCCGCTGCGCGAACGTTCGGAAGACATTCATCTTTTATTCCGCAAATTTGCCCGCGATTTTGCCGAAAAATACCGGATGCCTGCCATTTCGCTTGACGACAGGGCTGTTCTGTTATTGATTAGCTATCGTTGGCCAGGAAATGTGCGGCAGTTAAAAAACATTACCGAGCAGATTTCTATTATCGAAAAGGAAAGGGAAATATCGGCCGAAGTTTTAAAAAACTACCTGCCCCGAGATAATTTCAGCCAGTTGCCGGCTTTGTTTTCAAAAACAGAGGAAAGTACTTTCTCAAATGAAAGGGAGATTTTGTACAAGGTTTTGTTTGATATGAAACGCGACATGACCGACCTTAAAAAACTTGTGCTCGATCTGATGGATGACAAGGAACCTGTTGTCACCAGCGATAATGCCCGTATTTTCAGAAATCTTTACGATGCAGAAAGTAACAGTTTTATGCCAAAAGAACCGGCTTCGAAACATATTCATATCGAACCGGTGGAAAAGGAAAATATCCAGGATACCGAAGAATTTGTTGAAGAATCGCTTTCTCTGTCGGATAAGGAAATTGAATTAATTATAAAAGCGCTCGAAAAACACAAGGGTAAAAGAAAATATGCTGCACAGGAACTTGGAATTTCGGAGCGGACGTTGTACCGCAAAATTAAAGAATATGATATCGATGGTTAAGAATATAAAATCAGGTCTGGTCGTAGTTTTCATTTTTATATCGATAGTTTTTCTGGCTCCGGCCTGTAAAATGTCGTATTCATTTACCGGGGCAAACCTTTCTCCGGCAATAAAAACTTATACAGTTTATTATTTCCCAAACCGTGCAAGGTTGGTAAATCCAACATTAAGTCAGGTTTTTACCGAAGATTTACGTGACAAATTGCGGCGGCAAACTTCGCTGAATGAGTTATCGGAAAACGGAGATATTGTTTTTGAAGGACAAATTACGGGTTATGAGGTTCGTCCGATGTCGATTCAAAAAGACGACCTTGCTGCACAGAACAGGCTTACAATTACTGTAAAACTAAAATATACAAACAGCAAGGCCCCGGAAGAGAATTTCGATAAAACCTTCAGCGCTTATGAAGATTACGACAGTAATCAATCGATTAGCGATGTTGAGGATGATCTTTCCATGGAAATTGTGAAAAAACTCACCGACGATATTTTTAACGCCACCATTGCCAACTGGTAATTTAATCAGACCCAAAAATGCAGTTTCAGCAAAATCCTGGTTTTATTTTATTTGATTCGGCAAAAAACAGCGAATTAAAACAACTGACCGAAACGTATCCCTGGTTTCAGTTGGGCTGGTTGTTTTATCTGAAGAGTCTGAAAAAAGCCAGCGCTCCTGAATTCGGCGAAGTATTAAAAAAAGTGGCAGTGATTATTCCCAATCAAAAAGTGGTTACTGATTTTTTGAATGATAAAATAAATGAGGAACCCCTGATTTGGGATTCAACAAGTGCATCATCAGCCTATTTGCAGGAGGAAGATGGCGGACTGCAACAAAGCGATTCGTTGATTGACAGGTTTTTGCTGAAACCGAAGGGGGCGTTTCGAAAGTCGCAGGACGAAAAAACGGAACGACCCGTTGATTTTGTGAATCCTGAAGAACAATCGCTTGCAGAGAGTGACGAAATGATTACAGAAACGCTGGCAAAAATTTACTTCGACCAAAAAAAGTATGAAAAAGCACTGAAAGCTTATGAAAAATTAAGTTTGAAATATCCGGAAAAAAGTATTTACTTTGCGAGCCAAATTGAAAAGATAGAAAAGTTAAAAGACAATAATTCGTAACAAGATGTACACACTAATAACAGTTTTAATTTTTATCGTTTGTGTTCTTTTAGTACTTATTGTATTGGTACAGAACTCAAAAGGTGGTGGATTGGCCAGCAATTTTCAGTCGGCCGGTCAGGTAATGGGCGTTCGTAAAACAGCTGATTTCTTGGAAAAAACAACCTGGGGACTGGCAGGTGCATTGTTGTTTCTTGCGGTAGTTGGAACAGCTTTTATTCCGCGTAATCAGGAAGGTACCGAACAATCGCGCGTTCAGCAGCAAATCGAAACAGCTGTTGACCCGACACAGGTTCCTAATTTTCCAACCACTGCTCCGGCTACACAAACTACTGCTCCGGCAGCAACCGATTCAACAAAATAATCAGAAAAGGATTTCTTTTATAATACTGAAAGCCGGTTGATTTCAACCGGCTTTTCTGTTTTACAAAGGGTAGAAGTATTCAAAAGTTGCATTCAGAAGTATATTCTGTCACCCTGTCATAAACGCTGTCAATGGATTTAAGAATCTGAAATACAGATTTGTATGTGGTTGAATTGTGTTAGCAGTAAAAAGTGAGTGCAATTTTGTCTTTTATTATTGACTGAATTGTCTGCCACATGCTACTGGCACAAAATATGTAAACCCACCGTGTCGATTTTTTAAAAATAAATGTTTAATAAATAAAACTACAAAACTATGGCAGATTTGAAAGGTAAAATTCTGGCGGGCAAAATCCTTGTGCAACCGCAACCGGCCGAAGAAAAAACAATCAGTGGAATTATTATTCCAGATTCAGCAAAAGAAAAACCACAATCGGGAACAGTTGTTTTGGTTGGTGCCGCAAAAAAAGACGAACCAATGGAAATTAAAGCTGGCGATGTAGTTTTTTACGGTCGTTACTCAGGTACAGAGTTGCACATTGATGGTGAAGATTATTTATTAATGTCGCAATCCGACGTATTGTACATTGCTTAATTAAAAACAAAAACAATAGAAAAAATGGCTAAAGAAATTAAATTCGAAATTGAAGCACGCGACTTGCTGAAAAGTGGCGTTGACAAACTGGCGAATGCAGTTAAAGTAACCCTCGGACCAAAAGGCCGGAATGTGGTTATTGAGAAAAAATTTGGTGCACCGCAGATTACAAAAGACGGTGTTACTGTGGCAAAGGAAATTGACCTTCCGAATGCATACGAAAATCTTGGCGCACAAATGGTGAAAGAAGTTGCCTCAAAAACCGGCGATGATGCAGGTGACGGAACAACAACCGCAACTGTTCTTGCTCAGTCGATTATTGCAGTTGGATTAAAAAACGTGGCTGCCGGTGCAAATCCGATGGATTTGAAACGCGGTATCGATAAAGCAGTGATTAAAGTGGTTGAAAGTATTGCAGAACAAGCACAGACCATTGGCGATGACTATGCAAAAATTGAATCGGTTGCAAAAATCTCGGCCAACAACGACGAGACAATTGGTAAACTGATTGCCGAAGCAATGCAGAAAGTTCACAAAGAAGGCGTAATCACCATCGAAGAATCAAAAGGTACCGATACTTATGTTGATGTGGTTGAAGGTATGCAGTTCGACCGTGGTTATATTTCTCCCTACTTTGTTACCGACCCTGAAAAAATGGCGGCTGAACTCGACAATCCGTTCATTTTAATTCACGATAAAAAAATCAGCACAATGAAAGACCTGCTTCCGGTATTGGAGCAAACTGCACAAACCGGTCGCCCGTTGATGATTATTGCTGAAGATGTAGATGGTGAAGCGCTGGCCACATTGGTAGTTAACCGTTTGCGTGGTTCGCTGAAAGTTTGTGCTGTTAAAGCACCCGGTTTTGGCGACCGCAGAAAAGAAATGCTCGAAGATTTGGCTATCCTTACAGGGGGAACTGTGATTACCGAAGAAAAAGGTATGAAATTAGAACAGGCTAAACTTGATATGCTCGGATTGGCAGAAAAAATTACAGTTGACAAAGAAAACACAACAGTAGTTAATGGAGCCGGAAAACCTGAAGCCATCCATGCCCGTGTGAGCCAGATTAAAAAACAGATTGAAACAACAACTTCTGATTACGACAAGGAAAAATTACAGGAACGTCTTGCAAAACTGTCGGGTGGGGTAGCCGTTATTTATGTTGGCGCCGCTTCAGAAGTTGAAATGAAGGAAAAGAAAGACCGCGTTGACGATGCTTTAAGCGCAACCCGCGCAGCAGTTGAAGAAGGTATTGTTCCTGGTGGTGGCGTTGCATACATTCGCGCCATCGAAGCTTTGGACAAAATCAAAGGCGAAAACGAAGACGAGCAAACCGGTATCGAAATTATCAAACGTGCAATCGAAGAACCACTTCGCCAGATTGTTGGTAATGCAGGTAAAGAAGGTGCTGTTATTGTTCAGAAAATTAAGGAAGGCAAAGGCGATTATGGATACAATGCCCGCACCGATGTATACCAGAATCTATACGAAGCTGGTGTTATCGACCCGGCAAAAGTTACCCGTATTGCACTCGAAAATGCAGCTTCAATAGCTGGTATGTTCCTAACCACAGAAGCAGTAGTTGTTGAAGAAAAAGAAGACAAACCTGCAATGCCAATGGGAAACCCAGGTATGGGAGGAATGGGAGGAATGATGTAATTCAAAACTCAGGATAAATTAAAAAAGCTCTTTTCTGAAAGGAAAAGAGCTTTTTTTTGTGTTCAAAATTCTGACAATTGTCACACACTGCTTTTTAACATCTTTTTTTGTGATTTAAGTAATTGAAAATCAGTAGTCATTGCTTTTCTTTTTCATGCCAGAATTGTTGTTTTTTCGGAATGAAGTGTTATACCTTTGAGGCAAATTTTAAATTATTCTTAAATATGAAAGCAGATATTAATGAATTCATTGTGAATTTGGAGAAAAGAACTCCGGGAGAAAGTGAATTTCATCAGGCAGTGGAAGAAGTAATTATGTCCATTTGGGATTTCTATAAAAAAAACCCAAAATACCAGAAAGCAAAAATGCTCGAACGCATGGTTGAACCCGAACGTGTAATCATGTTCCGGGTTCCGTGGGTTGACGATAAAGGAGAAGTACAAATTAACCGCGGTTACCGTGTTGAATTCAACTCGGCTTTAGGTCCGTACAAAGGAGGGTTGCGCTTTCATGCCAGTGTAACCTTAAGTATTCTGAAATTTTTAGGTTTCGAACAAACCTTTAAAAACAGTTTGACCACGTTGCCAATGGGTGGTGGAAAAGGTGGTTCCGATTTTAGCCCCAAAGGAAAAACCGACGGCGAAATCATGCGTTTTTGCCAGTCGTTTATGACTGAGTTGTATCGTCATATCGGCCCAAATACAGATGTTCCGGCAGGCGATATCGGAGTTGGTGGCCGCGAAATTGGATATTTATTTGGTCAATATAAAAGGTTGAAAAACGAATTCACCGGTGTGTTAACTGGTAAAGGTCTTGCCTGGGGCGGAAGTTTGATTCGCCCGGAAGCAACAGGTTTCGGAGCTGTTTATTTTGCACAACACATGTTGCATCGTATTGGTCACGATATTGAAGGTCAAACTGTTGCTGTATCGGGCTTTGGAAACGTGGCCTGGGGAACAATTGCTAAAATTAACGAGTTGGGTGGTAAAGTTGTGACGATTTCAGGGCCAGATGGATATATTTATGATGCAGAGGGGATTAAAGGCGACAAAGTAAATTATCTGCTTGAACTGCGTGCCACCAATAATGATATTGTGGAACCTTATGCCCGTGAGTTCGGGGCAAAATTTGTTGCCGGAAAACGGCCATGGGAAGTGCCGGTTAATGTGGCAATGCCTTGTGCAACTGAAAATGAGGTAAACGAGGAAGATGCAAAAGAACTGGTAAAAAACGGTTGTAAACTTGTGGCCGAAGCTTCAAACATGGGTTGCACCGCCGGTGCTGTTGAATATCTTTCACAAAGTATTGATTATGCTCCCGGTAAAGCAGTTAATGCTGGTGGTGTTGCAGTTTCGGGTCTCGAAATGTCGCAAAACAGTATGCGTTTAAACTGGACGCGTGATGAGGTTGACATACGATTGAAACAAATTATGAAAGATATTCACGAAACTTGTGTGAGTTACGGCAAAGAAGGAAATAAAGTAGATTACGTTAAAGGTGCCAACGTTGGTGGTTTTGTAAAGGTGGCAGATGCGATGCTTGCACAGGGAATCGTTTGATTTTGTCTGAAATACATGAATTTATCCTGAAATACAGTAAAATTTAATCTTTTGATAAAGTTTAAAAGTGTTTCAGGATAATTTCGTTTTATAGCTTTGTCGAAATTTTTTTGACAATGCTGATTGATACACACTCGCATATTTACTCCGAAGATTTTCATGATGACATTGATGAGGTATTACAAAATGCCTACAATAATGATGTCAAAAAAATTGTCCTTCCAAATATTGATTCAGGTTCAATTAAGAGACTCATCGATTTAAGCAATAACTATCCTCATGTTTGTTACCCATTGATGGGATTACACCCTACTTCAGTTTCTGCCGATTTCAGAGAAGAGCTTTCAGTTGTGGAATACTGGCTTGATAAATATAAGTTTTATGGGATTGGTGAAATTGGTATTGATTTATATTGGGACCGTACATGGTTTGAACAACAAAAAGAAGCATTTATTTACCAGATAAAACTGGCTAAATCGAAAAACATTCCTATCGTAATACACATGAGAGAATCGTTTCAAGAAGTGTTCGAAATTGTAAAAGCTGAACAGAACGGTTCGCTGAGAGGAATTTTCCATTGTTTTACGGGTGATGAAACAGAGGCACAAAAAATTGTTGATCTTGGTTTTTTACTTGGGATTGGTGGTGTTGTTACCTATAAAAACAGTAATCTGAAATCGGTGCTCGAAAAAACGGACATTAAAAATATTGTACTCGAATCAGATGCTCCCTATCTTACCCCCGAACCTAAAAGAGGAAGAAGAAACGAAAGTTCATACCTTGTATATACAGCCCAGAAAATTTCTGAAATTTATCAATTGCCAATTAAAGAGGTTGCAGAAATAACAACTGCAAATGCCCGCGGTTTATTCGGAATTTGATAAATTGCGCCCGAATTGAATCATTTCGCAGATGATATCAGGCAAAAACGAAAAAACATCGATACTGATTATTTATACCGGCGGTACCATTGGTATGGTGCAACGCCCTGAAACAGGAACTTTGGCCCCTGTTAAATTTGAACAAATTCTAAAAGAAGTCCCCGAACTCAACAAGTTTAACTACAATATACAAACAGTTGTTTTTAATCCGGTTCTCGACTCGTCGAATATGAACCCGGCGGTTTGGGTGAAAATTGCGCTGACCATTAAAAAGAACTACAATAGTTTCGACGGATTTGTGATTTTACATGGTACCGATACGATGGCTTATACTGCTTCGGCATTAAGTTATATGT
>DPCJ01000197.1 GCA_003516705.1 Prolixibacteraceae bacterium
GAGGATACTTTGAAAAATGGAAGAGTTGTGCCAGGATATGGTCATGCTGTTTTAAGAATCACTGACCCTCGTTTTACAGTTCAGCAACAGTTTGCCGAAAAATACATTGTAAACGACAAGCTGATTAATACTGTAAATGCAATTTACCGCGTTGCTCCGCCAATTCTTGAAGCCACAGGTAAAATTAAAAACCCGTGGCCAAACGTCGATGCTTTCAGTGGAGCGTTGCTTCACCATTACGGAATAACCGAATATAATTTCTATACAGTAATGTTTGGCGTTTCGCGTGCATTGGGCGTAATGTCATCACTGGTGTTCGACCGAATTTACGGTTTGCCGATAGAAAGACCGTCGTCGTTCCCTTTAAACTGGTTCGTTGAAAAAGCCACCGGCGAAAAAAAGAGATGTGATTAATTGAAACTGATATTGTAAAAAGGCCGGAATCACCGGCCTTTTTCATTCTCTGAAAAATAATTTAAGGCCATGTTGAAATTGAATACTGCCATTCGGAACCGTCGCAGTCCGCGGGCAATTGCCAACAAAATAGTAACTAAAGAAATGATTATGCTTTTATTCGAAGCTGCCAGATGGGCACCTTCGGCTATGAATGAGCAGCCCTGGAACTATTTCTGGGTGCACCGCGACAACAAAAATAAGTTTGAAGAAGTATTGAATTTGTTAACCGGTATTAATCCGGAATGGGCAAAAAATGCACAAGCGATTATTATCTCGGTAGCGCGGAAAAACTATGAATACAATAATAAACAAAACCGAAATGCTTTGCACGACACAGGTGCAGCCAATTTTTCGATTGCAGTACAAGCAACCGAAATGGGTTTGCAGGTTCGACAGATGGGCGGTTACGACAGGCAAAAAGCTGCTGAATATTTTAAACTTGGCACCGAAAAATACGAGTTGGCAACTTTTATCGCAGTAGGTTTTCAGGGTGAACCCGAACAACTACCGGAGGAATTAAAAATCAGGGAACTTCAGCCAAGGGTAAGAAAGGAAATTAATGAATTTGTAAAGGAATTATAATAACCGGAGTTAGTTGCTTTCCAGAACCTGGCCTGTTTCACGATACAAGTCAATACTTCCATCGAGTAATACAGCAATTACAGTTACGTCGTTATCGAGCACACTTTCAGGAATATCGATATAAACAATGCCGGGAACTGAACTCCAGTATTGTTTCATTTTTATTTCCCAGTTTAGTTTTGTACCGTTACCCACAGTATAAATTCTGTTGATTTTGTTCTTAATTCCTTTCAGCATTACCGGCCCCTTGGGTGCATACGGAAGATAGAGATACAAAATATCGCCGTTGGCATTAAGAGAAGTTGGTCCGTAAAAATGTTCTGCCGGAATTCCGGCGCGTGTTCCGTAAATGGCTTCGGAATGCTTATTGGTCCACCGGCCAAGTTCTTTCAAAATATTCACCTGTTCTGCTGAAATTGTACCATCGGCTTTTGGCCCGATATCGAGTAACAGGTTTCCGCCTTTACTCACACAATCGACCAAAATATTTATTACCTGATTGGGAGTTTTGTAGTTTTTATCGTTTTGCTGAAATCCCCAGCTGTCGTTCATGGTCATACACAATTCCCAGAATTGGTTTTCGGGCCGGGTTACAGGCATGCCCTGCTCAGGGGTTGCATAATCGCCGTACCCCTGAATGCGACTGTTTAGAATCACATCCTGATTCATTGTTTTCAGCATTTCACTAAGTTCTTTGGCTTTCCAATTTTCTGCCGATTGTTCCCAGTCGCCATCAAACCAATACAAATCAGGATTAAAACGGCCAGACAATTCTTTAAGCTGACAAAAATTAAAATCTACAAACCGATTCCATTTTAAGGAATCAGTTTCATATCGTTTTTCAACCTTTGTTTTATTTGGATAATCAGGGTGACTCCAATCCAGTAATGAATAATACAACCCAACTTTTAAATTGCTTTTTCGAAGTTCTTTTACAAATGGTTCAACCAAATCGCGTTTTGCAGGCGATTGTTTCACCACATTCAAATCGCTGCATTTTGTATCCCAAAGTGCAACTCCATCGTGATGTTTTGTGGTTAAAACAGCATATTTAGCCCCACTCTCCTTTATAAGTTTAGCCCATTCAACTGGATTATAATTCTTTGCATTAAATCCGTTTATCTGATTCATATAGTTATCATACGAAATATATCCATTGTAAAACGACCAGCTTTCGTCAATTCCATTTACTGAATAAATTCCCCAATGAATAAAAATACCCAGTTTAGCATTTGCAAACCATTGCATTTTTGCTGCATTTTTATCATTCGGTTGTGATGAAAGTTGCAATGCAGAAATCAATAAGACTGTAGAAAATATTAACCTTTTCATTTTTAGCGTTTGGCCGAATTTAATAATTAACTGCTGTAAATATCAATTTCTGTCTTCATTTCAACTGTTCCGACAAAAAAAAATCCACCCTTAAAAAGATGGATTTCGACAGATATAAAAAAAAAATTATTCAGTCATGTAATGTTTCCTTATGGTGATATCGATATCCCAAACACACTCAAGTCCTGCCGGAAATGTAATAAAATCGCCGGGTTTAACTGTAAGCGTTTCAAATTCGGAAACAATGGTTGCTTCGCCCGAAATAATATAACACTGTTCGGTTTTGTCGTAAAACATTTCAATTTTATCCTCATCGTGCTCCCAAACAGGCCAGTTTTCAACTCCCATTTCCTTTAATTCATCATTATCCGGTCTATCGACTTCAATCTTCATAACACAAAAATATTTTGCGGCGAAATTACAATTCTAATATCAATTTCAAAACAAAACATTAATGGTTTATTAATTTTAAAACCTTTCGGGAATGTGACCCAAAAGTTTATTTTTGGGTATAAATAAAATCAAACAGTTATGAAGAAAGTTATTGTATTGCTCATCGCATCAGTTTTCATTTTTGCTTGTAAAACAAAAAACGGAGAACAAAAATCTGAAAGTACTGAAAAGTTTTCGTTTGTGTTTATGACCGATATTCACGTTTGCACTGAACGAAATGCAGATTTGGGATTACAACAGGCCATCGATACAATTAATAAACTCTCGCCCGATTTTGTGATAACCGGTGGTGACAATATTATGGATGCGCTCGGACAAACACAAGGGCGCGCTGACAGTTTATACCTGCTTTACACCGAAATCATGAAAAACCTGCAAATGCCGGTGCATCACGGAATGGGAAACCACGAGGTTTTTGGATTATATACCGAAAGCGGCATTGACCCGACACATGAGTTGTACGGCAAAAAAATGTTTGAAAACAGGTTAGCCAAACCCTATTATTCTTTCGACGAAAAAAACTGGCATTTTATTATGCTCGATCCCATCGGTTTTACCGAAGATCGCCGCTACTACGGGCACATCGACTCGGTACAGGTTGAATGGCTGAAAGCCGACCTTGCAGCAATTGGCACAGAAAAACCCGTGGTTGTGGTTACGCACATTCCGCTCATCAGCATTGGTTCGCAAATTATGGAAGGGCCAACCGAACCGCTTTCAAAAGGGTCGGTAGTTACAAACGCGAACGACATCCGGAAAATTCTGGAACAATACAATGTAAAGCTGGTTTTGCAGGGGCACCTGCATTTTCTCGAAGATGTTGAATACAACGGGATTCATTACATTACAGGCGGAGCAGTTTCGTCGCAGTGGTGGCAGGGAGCGCGTTTTGGAATGGAAGAAGGTTTTGTGAAAGTGGATGTTACCGGCGATGACTTTGAATGGCAGTATGTTGATTTTGGCTGGGAAGTAAAATAAACTAATCTCATTATTTTTTAAAAGCTGAAGCCGGAACTAAAAAATTCCGGCTTCAGCTTTTTGTCTGCATTTTCTTACACTTCTTTTGCTATCAGCCAACCTGTGTACAAAAGATAAATTGCCAACAGAATTGCCGCTTCCCAGCGGTCGAGTTTGCGGCGGCCACCAGTAAACATGGCCACAAAAAGCATCAGCGTCCCGATTCCCAACAAATACAAATCGGTATTGAATGAAGTGTTATAATTCACCGGATTAATAAAAGAACTAACAGATAGAATAAAAAAGACATTGAAAATATTTGAGCCGATAATATTTCCGAGGGCAATATCGCTGTTCTTTTTCAGCGCTGCCACAACCGATGTTACCAACTCGGGCAACGAAGTACCAATTGCAACAATGGTGAGCCCAATAATTTTTTCGCTTACTCCAATTACTGTTGCTATTTTTACTGCATTATCAACAACTAATTTACCACCAAGCACAAGTCCTGTTAGTCCGCCAAAAATGTAAAGCCCGATTTTCCATCCCGGCATTTTATGCACATGCACATCTTCACGCAGCGCCCTGTCTTTTTTCATTTGTTGAAAAACATAATATAAAAAACCGGCAAACATCAGTAAGAGTATCAATCCATCAATCCGCGAAAGTTGGCTTTGTTGTTGAAATAGAATCTGGTTTGATAGCAGATAAAGAACTCCAACCGCTAAAATGGATATTGGCATTTCATTTCGAACAGTAATGGATGGAACACGAATAGGGTAAATAATCCCAACAATGCCTAAAATCAGGAAAAGATTGACAATATTACTGCCAATAATATTGCCATAAACAATATCGGAATGACTGCCAATTGATGCAATTGAATTTACCACAAGCTCTGGGGTTGAAGTACCAAAGGCAACGATGGTCAATCCGATAACCATGTCAGAAACCTTGTATTTTTTAGCAAGTGTTGAAGCGCCTTCAACCAGCCAGTCAGCGCCCTTTATCAGCAAAACAAAACCAATTGCAATTAAAATTCCCTGTAAAATCATATAAATTGAAAAATTAAACTAACCCATTAATATCGGCCATATAAATCAGCAGCAACGAAAGCGAAAATGCAATTGCCGGAGCAATAACCCACATCAGAAAGAACTTGCGCACTTCGGTTTTTCTGAAAATATGGCTGTAACCCAGTTTTGCCACTCCAATTCCCAAAATAGCCGCCACATTTAACTGCACAAGCGATGTTGGAATTCCTTTCGAAATGGAAGCAAAAAGCAACAGACTTGCCGAGACAAAGGCAATAATTACGGCTTCGAATTTGCCAAACAATACTATTTCCTTTCCTGTGTTTTGCAGAATTTTGTGACCAAAAATTGAGCTGCCAATTCCAAAATTGGGGGCAACAATTAAAGTGGATAAAATCATTATCAGCACAAAGTTTTCATCAACCGGTTTATTCAGTTGGTTAGCTGTCATTGATGCGATGGGACCGGCTGCATTCGCCACATTGTTTGCCCCAATTGAAAAAGCAACATACAATGACATGGCGATTAAAACACCATCCCAAACCGGTTTCATATTGGCATTTTGTGCACGAGGCAACGTCAATCCTTTTCTCCGCATAGGTTTGTAGATAAATCTTCCTATCAACAAACTGATGACAAACGAAATAACCGGTAAGATAAACCAGGCAGGAATAATCTCGGTAAACAGTTTATCGGTATTTAGCTTGTGGAAATAGGTTGCCACCGCTGCAACCGACAATACTGTTGACTGACTGGTTGATTGCGGAATACCAAATAAATTGGCCACCAGCAACGAAATTGCAACCGAAAACAAAATGATTGAAACCACATTTCGTGACATAAACTCAGGCGACAGCAACTCTTTTCCCATGGTTTCGGCTGTACTTTTACCAGCGATGATTGCACCCAAAAAAACCATGATACCAAACAATCCGGGTATCATACTTTTGCGCAACACATTGGCTCCGTAAGCAGCAGAGAATGCCGGGCCTGTTCCACTGCCTCCCATCGTAATCGCTAAAAACATGGCAATAATAAAGGGGAGCAACAAAGGACTAAATAATGGTGATATCATATCCCTGATTTTAGTGACCCAAAAATAAAGAGGTTTTCAGAACTAAACTATATTATTCCACTAAGTTTTCAGCTTAACGCAAATTCCCGGCCGGCAAGAAAAGCCTGTTTGTTCGATTCCACCACTTTATCGCCTTTGGCTTTAAATACTGTTTCAATGGCTTTCAGAATTATCTCCTTATCAATGTGAATAAATGGTGAAGCTGCACCAAGCATTACCATGTTCGACGATTTTGGATTGCCTGTTTCGCGCGCCATCGTATCAGCATCAATCTGAATGATTTTCAGTTTTGTACCGAGTTCGGTAAACGCCGGTTCAAGTTTCGGATAGTTGGCAATATTTCTGAATTCGGTTGTGTTCGTTACCAGGCAGCCATCGCTTTTAAGAAATGGGACATAACGAAGTGATTCAAGCGGCTCAACCGAAAGTATGATTTCGGCACTGCCCAAAGGGATTAAATCAGAATAAATAGGTGAGTCTGAAATGCGCAGGTGCGAAACAACTTCACCACCCCGTTGACTCATGCCGTGGGTTTCAGCCTGTTTCAGGTATAAATTTTCGTTGAGCGCGGCAGCGCCCAAAATTGCGGCAATCGACAAAATTCCCTGTCCGCCCACGCCTGCAAGTATAATATCAGTTTTCATTTAGATTTGAATATTTAGTATCGAGTATCAAGTATTAAGTTCTGTAAAATCATCCAGATTTATTGCATACTATTCGTTTTTTGAACTGCTCATTTTTTTCATCCGGGCAACCCGCTGCACACATTCGCGACGGCCAATCAATACCGAAACACCTTTAAAATCAACTTCTTCCCTGATAAGTTTTACTATTTCATCGTGATTCTTTTTGAGCGGCACAAAAATCCTGATGTGTTTCGTGTCAACCCCCACCCCTTCGCAGATTTTTTCAATCCTGCCTTTAGCCGATGAGTCTTGTCCGCCAGTCATTGCAATGGTTTCGTTATCAACAATAATAATATTGATGTTTGTTTTTTCAACCACACAATCGAGCAAACCGGTAATTCCTGAATGGGTAAAAGTTGAATCGCCGATTACCGCAAAAACAGGTTCAAGTCCGGCATCGGCAGCTCCTTTTGCCATGGTAATTGATGCACCCATATCAACGCATGTATTCACTGTATTGTAAGGCGGCAAAGCGCCAAGCGTATAACAACCGATATCGGAGAATACCCTGCCATCACCATAGTCTGCTATTACTTCGTTTAATGCAAAATAGGTATCCTGGTGACCACAACCGGCGCATAATGAGGGTGGTCTGCCAACAAGCCCTGCCGGGACCTCAGCAATTTCAGGCTGTTCATGCCCGAGTGCTTTCCGCACATGGTCGGGGTTCAGTTCTCCGCGCCGTGGCAATGCACCGCTTAATCGGCCATGAACTTTTTTGCCGCGTTCAAAAAAATCGGTTAAGAGTTCCTCCACCAGCGGATATCCTTCTTCCATCACCAACAACTCGTCGCACTCTTTTTCAAGTTTACGGAGCCAGATTTCGGGAACCGGATATTGCGCAATTTTCACCACCGGATACGGACAATCTCCTTCCGGGTAGTTCTCTATCAGGTAGTTATAGGCTATTCCGCAACAAACAATTCCGAGGCTTTTGTCGGTGCCATGACTAAAAGTATTGTATTCCGATTCGTTTGAATATTTGAGCAAAAGTGGCTGTTTGTCAATCAGCTGCTGGTAGTATTTCCGGCTGTACGAAGGCAAAAGCATAAACTGCATTGGGTTTGCAGGAAGTTTCAGCATTTTTTCGGGCAGCAGTTCACGTTGTACAACACCTGCCCGCGAGTGTGCCAATCTTGTTGTAATACGCAGCAACACAGGCAAGCCTGTTTTTTCAGAAAACTCAAAAGCTTCATAAGTCATGTTGTAGGCTTCCTGCTGGTTCGATGGTTCGAACACGGGCAACAGCGCAAATTTTCCATAGAAACGTGAATCCTGTTCGTTTTGCGACGAATGTTGCGAAGGGTCGTCGGCCACAACTACTACCAACCCTCCGTTAATTCCTGTAATTGCAGCGTTCATAAACACATCGGCAGCCACGTTTAGCCCAACATGTTTCATGCAGGTGATTGAACGTTTGCCGGCGTAACTCATTCCAAGCGCCGATTCCATCGCGGTTTTTTCGTTAGCCGACCACTGCCTGTGTATATTTCGCTCAACAGCAACTTCGTTTTCCTGAATGTATTCGGTGATTTCGGTTGAAGGGGTTCCCGGATAAGCATAAACTCCCGAGATACCTGCGTCGATAGCCGCCTGGCCAATGGCTTCAACCCCTAAAAGTAATTTTCTTTGCATTGGTTGTAGTTAAAAATTCAGCCCCGAAAATAGGTCAAACCTGTATTTAAAACGATATCAAAACTCAGTAAAAAACAATCATTATTGTTCGGTAAAAATAATTCTTGGATTGAGATTCTTTCCCTGCCCGTCCCTGCCCGACTTAGTCATTCAGGCGGGCGGTCAGGCGGGGCTTCATTTCATTTCGCTACCGATGACAGATTCTTTTTTGCTGTCACCTCGACGATAGGAGAGGTCTGCTTGTTGGAAGAGATTTCTCCTCGCTTACTCGTCGAAATGACAGCGTTGATGCGGCTTTCTGTCATTCTCATATTGTGCCCAATAAAAATTGGGTTGCTACTCAGGATGACAATGAGTTAGAAGTAGAGAGACAGTTGATGGGGGCTGGGTTGGTGGNNCCACCAACCCAGCCCCCATCAACTGAATACACCACGAAAGACTTTTCATTCCGATCCCGAGCATTCGGGAGAGGAATCTCATTCAACTTTACCGGACAGTAATGAAAAAAATCAGAAAAATTGTTTTACAACAGACTATAACGTTTAAAAACCGAAAGTAAGAATTATAAATGCTCAACTGAAAACTGTAAGCACAATCCGGCGCGGGCCGCCATAATTGCGGAATTCGCAAAAATAAATGCCCTGCCACGTACCAAGGTTCAACCGGTGGTTGGTGATTGGAATTGTAACTTCAGCGCCAATAATGGCCGACTTCAGATGTGCCGGCATATCGTCGTCACCCTCATCGGTATGCACATAAACAGGGTCACCTTCGGGAATAAGCTTATTCAAAAAAGTTTCAAAATCGGTGCGTACAGTCGGGTCGGCGTTCTCATTCAATGTAATTCCAGCCGAAGTATGTTTTACAAGAATATGTAACAAACCAAATTCAGGTAATTCGGGGAGCTGTTCCAAAACCAATCTTGTAACCAGATGATATCCGCGGCGAAATGCGGGAAGCGTAATTTCTTTCTGAACAATCATTTCTGTAAATAGTATTGAGATTTGAGTAATGAGATTAAAAAGAACTTAAAGGTTTGAAAAAATAACAATCAAAAAAATCAGACCAACTAAAATTAAATATGAACCAGGTTGTGCAAAATTGAGAGTCCAACCCATCAACTGAATGTTTTTTGGAACTACCACCCGCGGATCTTCAGCATCGTAATAAAAAACTCCCCATTTGTACTTTTCAGGATTATTGCTCATCGCTGTTTTTTGAAGTTAAAAGTAAAGAATATTTTGGTTTTGGTGGAGGTTGAAAACTAATCCTTATTTTTGAAACAACTTAACCGTAAAAAATTTTACCATGAAAATTCTCGGTAACATTCTCTGGCTCATTTTTGGCGGATTTGCCATTTTTCTTGAATACATGCTGGCAGGAATTGCGCTGTGTATCACCATTATTGGAATACCTTTCGGATTGCAAAGTTTTAAACTGGGCATCCTGGCGTTGTGGCCGTTCGGACAAAAAATTGAGTACATGGATTATGCGCCGGGCTGCTTATCAACGATTATGAACATTTTGTGGTTTTTTATCGGTGGCATTTGGATAGCACTCACCCACCTGTTTTTCGGGCTGTTATTAGCGATAACAATTATTGGAATTCCCTGGGGAACACAGCATTTTAAAATGATGTCGCTGGCTTTGACTCCGTTCGGAAGAAGGGTGGTTTGAAAACTGATGCCCGATTCTGGATACTTGATTCTGGATAACGGAGGGTACCGGATGGAGAAGGCAGGATACCTGAAATTTTGATTTGATTAAAACCATATTTTACCTGTTTACAATGAAAAAAATACTTGTTTTTACTTTGCTGATTCCCTTTTTTGCGTGCGCTCAGCCAAAAACCCCGCAGAATGTTGTTGATTTGATAAAAAAGAATGTTACCTGCGAATGGGCAACCGAAACTGTGGATGTTTTTAAGGCTGGAAACCCTGAAACCCCGTTGAAAGGGATTGCCGTTTGCATGTTTGCCGACATGTTAACACTTCGCGAGGCAGTGCGCCTGAACTGTAATTTTGTTATTACACACGAGCCCGTTTTTTACAGCCACTTCGACGAAACAGCACCGCTTGCCGGTGATCCGGTTTACGAAGAAAAAGCAAAATATATCAAAGACAACAACCTGGTGATTTTCAGGTTCCACGACCATATTCACATGACAAATCCCGATGGAATTTCGGAAGGAATGATTGAAAAACTGGGGTTAAAATCCTTTTCAATAAATGGGTCCGATACCTATTTTAAACTCCCCGAGAAAACTGTTCAGGCGTATTGTAACGAACTGAAGAAAACACTTCACATGCAAACCATCAGGGTTGTGGGCAACCCCGAAATGAAATTTACAAAACTGGCATTTATGGCTGGCGCACCCGGCGGTCAGCGACACATTCAGATGCTGAAAAACCCTGAAGCGGAAGTAATTTTAGCCGGAGAAGCCAACGAATGGGAAACATATTTGTATGCCAACGATGCAGCTGCTTTAGGAAAAAACAAGGCGGTTATTTTTATTGGTCATATTAAATCGGAAGAAGCCGGAATGGAATATTGCGCCAAATGGCTCGGAACTTTTGTAAAAGGTGTTCCCATCCATTTCATCGAAAACGAACCCAATTTTACCACATTTTAGCATGATAATCTGATGGCTAATCCACTTTGGTTAATAGCTGTTCTGCTTATTGCCGTGGTATTCATCATTCTGGGAACCACAAAACTGAAAATACACCCGTTTATTGTGCTGTTGTTAGCGGCGTATCTGTCGGGAATGCTTGCCGGATTGCCTGTAACTGACATTGCAACAGTTATTTCCACTGGATTTGGCAGCATCATGACCAGCATTGGAATTGTCATCATTTTTGGTACTATCATCGGTGTAATTCTTGAAAAATCGGGCGCTGCCATAAAATTAGCTGAACTGGTTTTAAAAGTTGTGGGTAAACGTTTTCCTGCGCTGGCCATGTCGATTATCGGATACATTGTTTCCATACCTGTTTTCTGTGATTCAGGATTTGTGATTCTTTCGTCGGTGAAAAAATCTCTGGCTGCCAGAACCGGCAAATCGCCGGTGGTACTAAGCATTGCACTTGCCACCGGTTTGTACGCCACCCATACTTTTGTTCCGCCAACTCCGGGACCGATTGCTGCCGCAGGAAACTTCGGACTTGAAAACCAATTGGGTCTTGTAATTTTAACCGGGCTTTTTGTTGCTGCATTTGCCATGCTTACCGGCTATTTATGGGCTTTGGTGATTGGTGTAAAACACACAACAGTGGAAAGTGATTCAACTGAATTTCCAGATTTACAGAACAACAAAACATTGCCTTCCGCTACTAAATCGCTGTTGCCAATCGTAATTCCTGTTTTACTTATTGCATTCCGCTCAGTGGCTACTTTCCCTACCCAACCATTGGGAAACGGATTTCTCTTTTCGGTTTTCAATTTTGCAGGCCAGCCGGTAAATGCTTTAATTATTGGATTTCTGTTAGCCCTTTTACTGATGCCGAAATTCAACAAAGAAACCCTCACCGGCTGGGTAGGTGAAGCAATTACAGCCGCTGCCCCAATTTTACTGATAACCGGTGCAGGCGGCGCTTTTGGTGCTATTCTGAAAGAAACCCATATTGGCGAAACCATCGGTAGTATGCTTTCGACTTATCAACTTGGTATTTTTCTGCCGTTTATTATCGCCGCAACTTTTAAAACCGCCCAAGGTTCAACTACAGTTGCATTAGTGGCAACTTCAGCACTTATAGCTCCTTTGTTAGCTGGTATCGGTCTCGATTCAACCTATGGGAGAGTTCTTGCAGTAATGGCAACAGGGGCAGGGGCTATGACCATTTCGCATGTAAACGACAGCTTTTTCTGGGTGGTAACCCAATTCTCGGGAATGGATGTAAAAACCGGGATTAAAACTTTTACGCTGGCTACTTTGGTACAGGGCATTGTATCGATGGGGGTAATCTATTGTTTAAGTATTTTTCTGATTTGACACTAAACAGCATACAGTCTCCCCTGCCACGTATCGCGCTGGGCCAGCCTTTTTTCAACTTTTGCCACAAACTCAAAGTTTTTGAGTCCCCATTTCGGCGCCACCACCATTTCTGAAGGCGCTTCACTTACAAACCGCTCAACAATGATTGCCGGATTGAGCAATTCGAGGTAATCGACCACAAGTTCGGTGTATTCTTCAACAGTAAAAAGATGAAATCCTTCGGGATTATCGCGGAACTGTTTTTCGAGAACCGTTTTTTTATGGATTTGCAACTGGTGCAGTTTCAGGTTTTTTACCGGAAGTTTCGATATTACCCGGGCCTGTTCGAGCCAGTCAGCACGGGTTTCACCGGGAAGCCCCAAAATCAGGTGCGCGCAGTTATTTATTCCGCGGCGTGCAGTTTCTTCAAGCGCCCAAACCGAATCGGCAAAAGTATGGCAACGGTTAATTGTTTCAAGCGACTTGTCGAGGTGCGATTCAAGTCCGAATTCAATCATTACATAAACTTTCCGGCTGAGTTCTTCGAGGTAATCAAAAATCTCATTTGTCACAGCATCGGGGCGGGTGGAAATTACCAATCCCTCAATTTTGGGGTGTTGCAGCGCTTCTTCGTACAAGCCGATTAAATCCTGAACCGGTGCGTAGGTATTTGTATAAGCCTGAAAATAGGCCAGAAAACGCATCGATTCATACTTCTTCGAAAAAAATGCTATTCCCTCCTCCACCTGCTGCGAAACACTTTTTTTCAGGTTGGTGTAACCCGGTTTAAACGTTTTGTTGTTGCAATAGGTACAGCCACCGACTCCTTTCGAACCATCGCGGTTGGGACAGGTAAAACCCGCATCAACCGAAACTTTTTGCACCCGGCTGGCAAACCGGTTTCTGAAATAGGTCGAAAAATCATTATAACGTTTGGTGTGCCCCCATGGATATTGTGCTGTCATACTTACCTCCTGGCCGCGAAAGTAACAAAAAAAAGAGTTGTTTGCCGGTTATTCATCTGTTCAAATCATTAATGCTACTGATTAGTTGGCGGTTATGCTTTGTCTCTTTTTTCCACATTCTCACCCGATGGAACTCATCCCGATTTAACGGGATTCGTTTCATTTGTGTTGAAAAAATATTGAAAACTTTGTATCAAAGCATCTGTAACGGGAGTATCAATGTTTGTTAAGATTTCTAATTTTATTCATCACTAAAAACGCCACTTCATGTTTACTGAAAAGGACATTCAACAAATAAAAGCGAGAGGAAACGACCTGGAAACTGTAACAAAACAGGTGGAAAATTTTAAGCGCGGATTTCCGTTTCTTGAACTGATTGATGCAGCATCGGCAGGNNGGTAACAGCGACGAAGCGCTTGCTCAAAATGCAGCCGCCCGACAGTTTTTGGTGAACAAGGAAAAGTTTGCTTTCTACAACGACCTGAAATCGAAATTGAGTAAAAGCGAAAGCGAAACCCTTTGCAGCAGCTGGATTGACCTGTTGCTAAACGATTCAGGATTAAACTACGGCGCTTTACCAAAAGGCCTGCTGAAATTTCATAAATACGAAAAAAACAGCCGGACACCTTTTGAGGAACATTTGGTTGAAGGTGCGCTTTATGCCAAAGACAACA
>DPCJ01000180.1 GCA_003516705.1 Prolixibacteraceae bacterium
ATTATTTCAACGCATTTCAGATGCCATGGATTACCGATCTGGCATTCGCGCTGGGCGTTTTTCTTGCCGCAGCCGAATTTTTTCTTGGAATTGCTTTTCTCTTCAATTTCTTTATCAGGGTTACAAGCTGGTTCATGCTGGCTTTTATGGTTTTTTTCACAGGCTTGACTTTTGTACTGGCACTGACCAATCCGGTAACCGATTGCGGCTGTTTTGGCGACGCACTAGTAATTTCGAACTGGGAAACTTTTTATAAAAACATTGTTTTAACTGTATTTGCAATTATTATCTTGATTTACCGGAACGATATGCCCTGCCTTGTAGGTAAAAAACCACGATTCGTTTTGGGCAGTTTGGTCATTATTGTTTATGCCGGCCTGGTTTTCTGGTCGTACAACCATTTACCCATTTTCGATTTCAGGCCGTTTAAAGCGGGAACAAACATTCCTGATGCAATGAAAATGCCAGAAGGTGCGCCAAAAGATATTTATGAAAACGTTTTCTATTACAAAAACAAAAATACGGGCGAGGTACAAAAATTCGACGAACAGAATTACCCCTGGCAGGACACCCTCAACTGGGCTTACGAAAATATGGAATCGAAACTTATACAACAGGGCTATGTACCTCCTATTCACGATTTTACCATAACTTCGGCAGAGGGTGAAAATGTAATCGACTTTTTCATTTATGATAAAAATTATGTGTTTATGCTCGTTGCGCACAATCTCGAAAAATCGAACCGGAAGCCACAGGATAAAATCAATAATCTGGCTGGCTGGGCGATGGGAAAAGGCATGTCGTTTATTTGTCTCACCTCTACAGTTGCTGAAGAAGCAGCTGTTTTTGCTGAAGAAACCGGCGCGCCATACGAGTTTTTTAATTGTGATGAAATCACGTTGAAAACCATTATTCGTTCAAATCCGGGTTTAATGCTTATCAAAGACGGAACCGTAATAAAACACTGGCACTACAACGACATACCAACACCCGAAGAATTTGAAAAGGAATTTGCAATCGAAAAACCCTGATTTTTGTTCATAAGTTGAAGTCGGTACAATAAATCTGACTTACAAAGGTTTATACTGAAATAAAAAATTAGTTATAGCTTTGCAATGTTCAATTGGTTAAAAATGAAAGAAATGAAAAAGTTATTCGTATTGATTTTGGCAGTTGCAGCTTTAAGCAGTTGCCATAATTACAAAAAAGATGCACAAAACCTGATGCTGGTAAAAGACAGTCTGGAACAGGTTACAGCCTACCGCGATTCATCGATTGCTTCGCTTTTAAATGATTTCAGTGCTATTCAGGCCAACCTCGACTCGATTAAAGAAGTGGAAAAACTTGTAACGGTTCAATCAGCTACCGGCCGCGAACTCAATTCAAGTCAGAAACAACAAATTCTTGAAGACCTTGCCCTGCTGAACGACCTTTTACAGCGCAATAAAGCTCAAACTGCTTCGCTTCAGAAAAAACTTAAAAATGCCAACCTTAAAATCGGCGATCTTGAATCGACTATTAAAGGACTGGAACTGATGGTGAGCAATTTGGAGGCACAAACTCAGGAACAAAATATTCAAATTAATAACTTAACTGAAGAGGTTAGAAAACTGAATGTGGATGTTTCTCAACTCACCCAACGCATTCAAACTGTTGAAACAGAAAGTGAACTAAAATCACAAACCATAGAAACACAAACAGTTGCGTTGAATAAAGCATATTATGCTTTTGGCACCACAAAAGAGCTGAAAGACAATGGAATTATTGAAAAAAGCGGCGGTGTAATCGGGATGGGAAAAACCGCTGTAATGAAAAAAGACTTTAACAAAGACTACTTCACCGAAATTGATATCCGCAATTTCGAATACCTCAGACTAATGGCTAAAAAAGCAAAATTAGTGACTGTACATACGGCAGGTTCGTTCCATTTTTCAAGTGAAAAACGTGCTGATACATTGTTCATCGACAATTCAGATGAATTCTGGAAAGCTTCAAAATATTTAGTAATAGTTACCGATTAGAAATAATTGGTTTGTTTTAAGCGTTAAGGCATCGGGGAAACCCGGTGCCTTTTACTTTTTTAATTGGTTCAGAAGCCAAGCCATATTTTCACCAAGCGTTTGCATGGTTTGAGTCCCCTCAGAATCATTCAAAACATCGCCGGGGTTGCGGCCAATGGCAAAATTCCAGTAACTTGAGCCGGGCACAACCATCTGGTTAATCAGAAAGAAATTGTTAATTGTTTCAAAAGCATGCAGTGCCCCACCCCGCCTGACGGCAATAACTGCTGCACCCACTTTTCGCTTCAGTGTGAAATTATTGGAACGGGTTACATATCCGGCTACATCAATCAATGCTTTCACTTCAGGCGTTACATCGGCAAAATAAACCGGCGAACCAATGATAATTCCATCGGCTTCGTTCATTTTTTCGATGCAAAAATTAAGGCGGTCATTTTTAATATGACATTTATTATCCTGAATTTCCCTGCATTTCATACAGGCAGTGCAACCATGAATTGGTTTGTTGCCCAACTGTATCATTTCTGTTTCAAGACCGTGGCTTTCAAGAATCTTAAAAACTTCTCCGATTAAAATGGCTGTATTGCCTTCCCTTCGCGGGCTTCCGTTAAATGCGACTACTTTCATGGTTAATGCTTTAATGCTTTAATGCTTTAATGCTTTAATGTGAGAATGCTACAATGCGAAAATTCCGTGCAGGAATGAGAGATTACTTTACTGTGCGAATGTTTAAGTTTCATAATTTAGAAATGGATAAATCTTGAGCAGAAGTAGTAATATTCATTTGATTTTCAATTCTTCATTCATGCATTCCCATATTATTACTGTCCAAACACATACTGAATAATGTTGGCGCCCATTTTCAAGGCTTTTTCGTGTACTTCTGCCGGATCGTTGTGCACATCGCCATCTTCCCAGCCATCACCCAAATCGGCTTCGAAAGTATATAGGCAAACCATTCTGTCGTCGATAAACAATCCAAAAGCCTGTGGTGGTTTGTTGTCGTGTTCATGAATTTTTGGCAAGCCTTCGTTAAATTTATACTTCTGATTAAAAATCGGGTGACTGGGTGGCAATTCCACAAGTTCACGTTCAGGGAAAACCTTTTTTATCTCGCGCCTGAAATATTCATCAAGTCCGTAATTATCATCCACATGCAAAAATCCACCGCCTTCCAGATACGTTCTCAGGTTGTTGGCTTCGCTTTCCGAGAAAATAATATTCCCATGCCCTGTGATGTGCACAAACGGGAAATTGAAAATTTCGGGCGTTCCGATTTCGATTGTCGATGGTTCGGGATAAATATTGGTTTTCAGATTGGCGTTGCAATATTTAATGAGGTTGGGGAGCGATGTAGGATTGGCATACCAGTCGCCGCCACCGTTGTATTTCAGCAGGGCGATTTTTACACCCTGGTTTTGGGCTGTTGCCGAAAACAGAATTATGCTGAATAAAATTCCAAGGTAAAACTTCATTGTTTTAAATTTTCGCGAAAAATACAAATCGAAAACGGCATTTCGTTAATCGTTGGCCAAATTAACAATGTGGCAGGCCACAACACCGGCAGTCTCGGTACGCAACCGCGAATTGCCCAGCGCAACCGGCTGAAAACCATTTTGTAAAGCCAGCTGCACTTCAGCCGGACTGAAATCGCCTTCAGGCCCAATCAATACAAGCACATCATCGTTTTTGCCAACTACATTTTTAAGGTGAACCGTTTGTTTTTCCTCAATGTAAGCGATAAACTTTTTACCGTTAATAGGTAGTTTCACCAGTTCTTTAAAACTTTGCGGGTTGTTCAGCCGGGGTAAATAAGCTTTTACTGATTGTTTCATAGCCGAAACAAGAATTTTTTCCAGCCGTTCCGCGTTTACTATTTTTCTTTCCGACCGGTCAGTGATTAGTGGTGTAATTTCGTTAATGCCAATTTCAGTGGCCTTTTCGAGAAACCATTCAAGGCGTTCGTTATTTTTTGTTGGTGCAATGGCAATGTGCAGATGAAAGTTACGTTTGCCAAAATTTCGTGCAGATTCAATTATGGCCAGCCTGCATTTTTTGGGATTTGCATCAGTAATTTCAGCTTTGAACAGACCGCCTGCCCCGTCAACAATTTGAACAAAGTCGCCTGTTTGCAACCGCAAAACCCTGATAGCGTGTTTCGATTCGGTTTCGTCGAGAATTACTTCGGCACCCGAAGTATTTGGAACATAAAATAACTGCATAGTTTCAAACTTATTACCGGGTGCCAAAGTTACTCAAAATGTTATTCCAATTTTTTAACTACATGGTAATCGAAAACCATCCAAAACAATAACGATAAAAGGAAAATTAGAATGCCATAAATGGAAGGAATTAATGATACTTTCAGGCCCCCTCCAATAAGTGACTGAGATAAATCACCATATTTCTCCAAAAAATCAAAAACTTGGTAAAGCCCAATTAATTGTCCTAAAAATCCGGAAACCATTCCAAATGTGCCAATAGTTTTTATGTACTTTAAGCGCGATAATGATTTCTTGAGGTCTGTCTCTTTGTTTATTAAGACTGGAAGAAAATGAAAAATAGCCCATGCTATCATGACAATCAGAATTACCGTAATTGTCCCCATAATTAGCGGTCCACCCGTGTAAAAAAAATGTTTCATAGTTCAAATTTTAAATTAATTATTCGATTTTCAAATTTACCTTCTAAAAAAGGCTATTTGCAAGGTAGAATCCGGTTCTAAACCTGCTGTTCATCGACTGAATTATGGTTAATTGATTTTTTTATCGAAATTTGGGCATCAACTTCAAAAAAGTATGAATATTTCAATAAAAACTTTTACTTCGAAAATAGAAACCAGCAACCCTCTTTTTCATATCATCTTTTGGATTTTTATCGCTTCAATCCTTACTTTGATATTCGGTCACTCCTGGGGTAGTTCAATACATGCTTTCTATTTTATTTGTCTTTTGCTTCCCGTGGTAATGGGTACTTTCTATTTTTTCAATTATTATCTTGTCCCGCAATACCTTTTAAAAAAGAAATATTTCCGGTTTGGCCTGTATTTTTACTACACGCTGGTTATTTCACTTTATCTCGAAATGCTCGTTTTGATTTTTGCAGTTATCATCCTTTCCAATTTCGAATTTCGTCAGATATCCCCAAATTCAAGAAATCCGTTATTATTGTCGGTGGTGCTTTATTTGGTTGTTTTTTGCGGTTCGTTTATTCTGATGGTAAAACAATTATTAAACAGTCGCCGCGAAGTTGAAGCATTGAAAAATGAAAATCAAAAAATGGAAAATCCATTTATTGAATTGCTTTCAAACAGGAAATTGGTGCGTGTTTTTTACGATGAAATAGTTTATATCGAAAGTCTGGCAGACTATATTAAACTGCATACTACCGATAAAAGGGAAATCACCAGCAAAGAAAAAATCAGCGTTTTGGAAGAAAAATTGCCCGGATTTTTTATCCGAATCCACCGTTCATTTATTGTAAACCGTAAAAAAGTTACCGGATTCAATAATAACGAAGTAGAAGTAGGAGCAGTGGTTTTACCCATCGGAAGGAGCTACAAACAACAGGTACTGATGAAGCTCAAAACTGAATAATTTGTTTTACCAACAATCAATTAAACATTCGGGGAACAAGTTGAAAAACCATTTCGCCTTTTCTGGCTTCCACTTTTTGCCATGAATCAACCTCAAACCTGATTACAACAGTTGAACAGGTTGGCATGTCGCCTGTAAAGTTTTTCAAAAGGTTTGTTACGAAATAGTGAAACCCGGGGTTGTGCCCAAAGAAAAAGGCTGTTTCGGCTGATTCGGGCAATTGATGAATCAGTTGTAGAAATTCAGCAGTGGTGAGTCCTTCGTAAATATCAGGGATTTCCTGAATCCTGTTTTTTTCAAAGCCAAGGTTTTCAGCAAAAATTCGGGCAGTTTTTAATGCTCTTTTTGCCGGACTCGAGATTATCACATCCGCCTGAACGTCTCTGTTTTTTAATTCTCTCCCGATTCTGCCGGCATCCGTTTCCCCACGATCCGTTAAATCACGTTCAAAATCATTTTCGTAACCGTAAGGAACCGCTTTTGCATGACGCACAATTACCACCTGCTTCATAAAATATTCAGATTAAGCTAAACCGGCTGATAAACATCAATTTCGGCTTTTGCAATTTCAACAATTTTTGGAACTATCGACATAAAATGGCTGGTGAGGTTATGAGAATCGATGGCAGCCTGGTCTTTCCATTTTTCTATAATACAATAGGTTAGCGGCTTTTGTACATCTTTATGCAGAATGTATTCAATACAGCCTTCTTCGGCGCGCGATGCTTCACCCAATTCATTTACCAGCTCCATAAACTTTTTCTCCTCACCTGCATTCACAGTAAATTTTGCTACAATTGAAATCATAATATCCTTTATTTTTTCGATTTAATGAGAACAAATTTATCTTTATTTACGCTTGAACCAATAAATTTCGTTTTTATGAAACGAATCGGGCTACTTTCTGATACTCACGGTTATATTCATCCACGGTTGATGAAATTTTTTGAGCCGGTTGATGAAATCTGGCATGCAGGCGATATCGGTGATATTGAAACTGCAGATGCACTGGCGGCTTTTAAACCGCTGAAAGCCGTTTACGGGAACATCGACGGAACAGCTGTTCGCGCGGCTTACCCTTTGCACCAGCGGTTTTTTTGCGAGGAAACTGATGTTTGGATTACGCATATTGGCGGCTATCCCGGGCACTACGAACGTTACGTAAAACCTGAGATTTTTACCAACCCGCCCAACCTTTTTATTTCAGGGCATTCACATATTCTGAAAGTAATTTTCGACCAGAAACTGAATTTCCTTCACATCAATCCCGGAGCCGCCGGAAATAATGGATTTCACAAAGTTTGCACTGCAGTTCGGTTTACAATCGATGGGAAAGACATTCGTGATATGGAAATCTGGGAAATTGCCAGAGAATCCGGTTTCGCCGAAAAAGGATAGAGTTATCTTTCTCCATACTAATAAAAAATCACTGTTGTCTGGTTAAAAAAAAGAAGAATAATGTCGCTACTATGTAGCTTTGCTAAATCTTTATAATTCATTGACTACCATAATGTCGCGACGCTGTCGCTTTTATAGATGCAGCGTAGCTGCGACAATATGGTAGAAAATCAGAAAAGTAAAAAAAAGCACCATCGGGGCGACACATATTTGTATCATTGACATTACCGGATTGTAAATGGATTGAATATTTTTTATCGGACACCTATGCAAAAGAATAGTGAAAGATTTCAGAATATTACGCAACCATTTAACCGGACTCTTCATCTCTACCAGCAAAAAGAATCATCTAAATCATATATTCTTATGAAAAAAATAGTGCCATTTTACATTTTATCACTCCTGATACTTTTAGTGGCGGCAGGTTTCGATGTTCTATCAGAAGAAAATACATACAAACCAGTATTTATGCTGCGTTCGGAAATGGAAAAAAATGTAAAACTCGAGGAGCCCCGGAGCATAAAAGATGCAGGTAAAATTTATTTAAAAGATCATCTGATTTTTATCAACGAAAAATATAAGGGAATTCATGTAATTGATAATTCCAATCCAGAAACCCCTGTAAATATTGCATTTATAAAAGTGGACGGNNGTGGATTTAATCGCCCTGAAGCTGAATGAAAATATAAATAGCATTGAAGTGGTAAAAAGGATTAAGGATGTTTTTCCTGAACCTGTTTCGCCCGATGGCAGAAGCCTGACCTGGAAAGAGCAACAAGCCGTGCCCGATAACGCAATTTTAGTAAGATGGGAAACTAATAAGTAATTACAGCTATGAACATTAAACACTTTAAATACCTGGTTCCGGCAATACTGATCGTTGGTTGGTATTCATGCAGTTACGAAGATTCTTCCGTTGAAGGAGACACTGAAAATGGCACGGGAGGTTCAACAGCCCGTTTCACCATAGTTGGCGATTATTTATTTACTGTTGACAATGAAAACCTGGGTATTTTTGATATTTCTTCGGCAGAAGACCCTGAGTACATAGATAAAAACTACGTGGGATTTGGCGTTGAAACGATTTCACCGTTAGGCGATAAATTGTTCTTAGGAACAAGTTCGGGGATGTATATTTACAGTATCAATACAAATGGCAATCCCGAAAAGTTATCGTTTTACGAACATGTTATTGCCTGTGACCCTGTTGTTTCCGATGGAGAATTTGCTTATGTAACTTTAAGCACCGGAAGGTCGGGATGCTGGCGTTCGGTGAACGAGTTGCATATAATTGATGTGAAAAATTTAAAAAATCCTCAACTTGTAAATCAATATTCTATGTCAAACCCCAAAGGCCTGGCAATCAGAAATGATACCTTGTGGGTATGCGATGAAGGGTTGAAAATATTAGATGTATCTGATAAACAAAATATTGAACAACTGTATTTTTTTGACGACCTTACAGCAAATGATCTTATTTTAGATGAAGATCGGGCATTGGTTATCGGCGAATCGGGTTTAATTCAGTATAAAATTGAAAATGGAACAATCAAGAAACTTAGCGAAATACCGGTTGAATTATGAATAAGAACATATTGAAAAAATTACTTCCTGCTTTTCTTTTGTTTTTCCCCTTGTTTATTACAGCACAAGATGTTACAGAAGAGAATTATGAACAAAAAACCATTGGAATTGGCGTGGTGCCTTTGTATGCGATTTCAAATGGAATGCGGGTAGATTTGGACTTAAGACTGAATGATAAGAACCATTGGCTTGTGATAGCGCCGCAGGTTTATGTGAGTAATAACGCAAACTTCGACTGGGATTACAACAGCATGACCGGTGTGGGGATAGAACTCCAGCATAAAATATTTTTAGACAGAAAAATTAAAAAGGTGAACCCTTATTTTTCTTACGGGCCTGTTTTTAACTATTTCTCTGTAAAGGATAATGGACTGACGACCCAGGCTTTTGAAGAAGATGGGGGAAACTATATTGGACTTGCAGAGGACGAAGTGACAACAAATATTTATAAAATCGGAGGTAATTTAATTTTTGGCTTGCACTGTTTGGTTGACAACATGTATATCGATTTTTACGCCGGAACTGGTATGCGTTTTAGCTATGATAACAAAACCACAGGCCTGCACAAATACTATAATGACTGGTGGGGCGACATGGGCTATTCAGGAACATTGATGGTCGGTGGATTCAGGTTTGGGGTGATGTTCTGATCCGTCTGTTATTATTGTTTTACAAAAGCTCCCAGCACCCATTTGTTTTTTTCCTTAAAACCTTTAAAATTCAGGCCAAGTTCGTGCGCTGTGTTTTTTATAATTTCCAAATCTTCGATATAAAAACCACTCATTACAAGCACACCTCCCGGCAAAAGAACTTTTTGATAAACAGGCATATCGTGAAGCAAAACGTTCTTATGAATATTGGCTAAAATTACATCGAAGAATTCACCTCCGAGCAAAGCGGCATCGCCCATTTTTACTTCCATGCTGGTGATTTTATTTTGTAAAGCATTTTCGGTTGCACCTTTAAACGACCACTCGTCGATATCAATAGCCACAACACGCGCAGCGCCTTTCATCGATGACAAAATGCCAAGGATTCCGGTTCCGCAACCCATGTCAAGCACAGCTTTATTTTCCATGTTCATCTCAAGAACGAATTCCACCATCATCGAAGTGGTTTCGTGATTGCCCGTGCCAAAAGCCATGTTTGGCTCAATTACAATCTCATATTCTGCTTTTGGAAATTCGGTATGAAATGGCGCCCTGATAACACATTCGTTGTTAATCACAAGCGGTTCGAAATAGTTCTTTTCCCACTCTTCGTTCCAGTTACAACTCTTAATCAGTTCTTTATGAACTGAAAAACTGAAATCGTTATGAAAAGCACCCAGCACAGATTCAAGTTCGTTTTCGTTAAAATCAGGCGCCGGAACAAACGCATCCAAGCCACCCTCTGTTTCAACAAAACTTTCAAACCCTGTTTCTGCTAACTGCGATGCCAGAACATCGCGTAACCACTCTTCGAAAGGCGTAATTTTTATTTCAATTTTGTAGTAATCCATCTTTCAGAAACTATTAAAGCAAAAGCCATCCGTGCTTAACGAATGGCTTTTAAATATAAAACAAAACCGGTTAGTAAAATGTATTTCTTTTGATTTAAAATGCGTTGATGATCTGGATGAAATCTTCGGCTTTCAGCGATGCACCACCAATCAAACCGCCATCAACATCTTTGTTGGCAAACAGTTCTTTTGCATTTTTTGCATTGCAGCTACCGCCGTATAAAATCGAAGTTTCTTCTGCAACAGCAGCTCCAAATTTAGCTGTAATGGCAGCACGAATATTGGCGTGCATGTCCTGTGCCTGTTCCGATGATGCAGTAACGCCTGTTCCGATGGCCCAGATAGGTTCGTAAGCAATCACAATCTTTTTGAAATCGTCAGCCGAAAGGGTGAAAACGGTTTCTTCGAGTTGCTGTTTTACATATTCGTTGTGGGTTTCGGCCTGACGAATACTTAAAGCCTCGCCGCAGCAGAAAATCGGAGTCAATCCATTTTTAAGTGCCAAAGCCACTTTTTTGTTCAGGATTTCGCTGGTTTCGCCATAATATTCGCGGCGTTCAGAGTGACCTAAAATTACATAATTTGCGCCCGTTGATTTCACCATTTCAGCAGAAACCTCGCCTGTAAAAGCGCCTTTTGCCTCGGCAGCACAATTCTGAGCGGCAACGCCAACACGACTGGCATCAACGGATTCAACAACTTTGGTGATGTGTGTAAATGGTGTTCCCAAAACTACAGTTACATCTTTTGCACCTTCGTTAACCACCAGATTATTTACTGCTTTTGCAAGTTCAAAACCTTCCTGTAATGTTGTATTGCATTTCCAGTTTCCTGCTACAATTTTTTGTCTCATTTTATTGATTTTTAGATATTTATTATTCTTTATAATTCGGATTACAAATGTATAAAACGTTCAGGCATATCAATGTTTCTGCCATTTATTTACTTTATAATTAACCATTTCTTCAGTTGAAAACTATTTTCAACCCATCGAAAAAAAAATGCAGATAGAAATATGAAACCCGGATAGTAAACGTCAAAATGTATTTATTCAGCCATATGTTAAAACTTGAATAAATTTATAATTTTGAGCAATGCTGTTGAAAAAACCAATATTTGTTTTCAACCTCTGCGAATCGCCCGATTGCGATTTATCTGTCTTTAACCAACATAATCAAAATCAGCAATTTTTCTATGGTAATTTCAAAAACTAAAAATGCCAGCTTATGAAAAGTACGAAGATTGAACCGGGGTACCTGTTTTCGAAAGGTTACACCAATTACATTTTCTTTTTATTATTCCTGCTTTATATGTTCGATTATATTGACAGGATGGTGGTGACATCGATGTTTACGCATATTGAAACGGATTGGGGTATTTCACATACACAAAGTGGTATGCTTGTTTCAGCAGTTTATTGGTCGATTGTGGCGCTGACTTTTCCAGTTTCAATTTTAGTTGACCGCTGGAGCCGTAAAAAAACCATAGGAATTATGGCGGTGTTATGGAGTTTGGCAACACTGCTGTGTGCATTTACCGGAAACTTTACACAGCTTTTTTTAGCAAGAATTCTAATTGGCGTTGGAGAGGCCGGATATGCTCCAGGGGGAACTGCAATTATTGCCGGAATTTATCCGCAGGAAAAACGCGCAAAAATGATCGGATTATGGAATGCCTCCATTCCACTGGGAACCGCATTGGGCGTAGCTTTGGGTGGCATTATTGCAGCAACCTGGGGGTGGAAACATGCTTTTGGAATTGTGGCACTTCCCGGTTTTATTGTTGCCGTTCTGTTCTTTTTTATCAAAGATTATAAAACCATCAACCTTACCAGCAATGCCGATTTACAAGGGAAAAAACAATTAAAAATAAAAGAGATTCTCCCTGAATTTCTGAAAAAACCATCACTCATTTACACCTATTTTGGTTTTGCTTTTGTAATTTTTGTGACCACTGCCATGATAACCTGGCTACCGCGTTATTTCCAGGAAACACTCGCAATTTCAGAAAAAGCAGCCGGCATGAAAGCCAGTTCGGTGATGGTGCTGGCTATAGTTGGCGCACCACTTGGCGGGTTTCTATCAGACCGCTGGCGAAAATACAAGGTGAGGGCGAGGTTGTTGTTTCCTTCGCTTACAACTTCAATTTCAGCAGTTTTACTTTTTGTTGCCTTTAATTTACTAACAGGATTGCCACAATACATTTGCCTGCTTTTATTTGGCACAATGGTAACTGCCTTTATATCAGCAGCAGCGGCTGTAACACAAGATGTTGTGCATCCGGGGCTGCGTGCGGTTTCGTATTCGTTTGCTGTTATTGTTCAAAATCTGCTGGGCGCATCAACTGCTCCTGTGGTGATTGGCGCTGTTTACGATGCAACAAGTATATCAACGGCAATGTCGTTGCTGCCAATTTCACTTGTAATCGGCGCTATCCTGTTTTTCCTTGGCTCGCGTTACTACGAACAGGATTTGGCAAAGGTTGGAAAAGTGGAAATTGTGGCCGAATAGATTATGGATTAGATTTCATTGCTCCGGTAAATTCACATTCAACGAATCTCGCTGATTGTAATTTCATTTTTACCCGGATGAAGCAGAAGCGTCCTTTTGGAAGGAATTTCGTCACCATTTAAGACTGTTCTACTTTTTAATGATAATTCGATAATAAACCTGGCAGTCATATTCGCCGGAACCATTATCTGAAATTGCTGAACAGTTGGATTAATTCTCTCGTAACTTGCTTCAATAATACCTTTTATTGTTGGCACTTTAATCGAACTATATTTCAAATCGCTCATTTGCGGATAAATCTCAACTTCGGCAAAACCAGGTTTTTTGGGCTGAATACCCCATAAATACCTTGGTACGATGTTGGCAGGAGCCGCTCCCCAGGCGTGATTCCAGTCCGAATTGGGTTTGTACTTCATATCCCATGCTTCCATTGCAATGGTTGAACCCACTTTTATCATGTTGTACCAGCTGCGGTCGTGTGTGGCTGTCATCAGTTCAAGGGCATAATCTGCTTCGCCGGCATTGTAAACAGCTTCCAGCAAAAACTGTGCGCCATAAACACTGCAACCCATTCCGCGCGTTTTAATGTACGCCGCCACTTTCGGTTTGTAATCGTCGGGAACAATCCCAAATGCCAGCGGAAGCATATTGGCATGTATCGAACCGTGGTCAGTCCCTGTTCCATCGCGGTAATAACCACCACCTTCAACCCATAGTTTTTTGTTAATGGCCCTTTTTGCTCTTTTTGCCTTTTTCCTGAACTCTCTTTCTTCATCTTTTTTGTTTAGCAACCGCGCAAATTCAGCCATTATTTCCATGTTGCGGAAATAAAAACTGTTGATTACTATATTCACCGGCATAAATTCAAAACCGTCGCGCTCGCCTTGCTGCCAGTTTTTTGGAAGTTTCCATCCTGTATCTTTTTGTGCAGGCGGCCAGTCAACAATATCGCGCACACGTTGCGTGGTGTCGGCAAATCCCAGTTTTGCCATAAACGCACCATTCAGTTTTGGCGATTTTGTGCTGATTAAACCCCTTTCCACTTCAAGTTCCATCAGGGTCTTGTGTTTCAGAAGCTCGTAATATTTTTTAATGAGTTCGGTGTTTCCGGTGTACATGTAATCCTGATAAAAAAGCAGCGCCACATGCAATTGCCATTCGGTGGGCCAGGTCGGATAATCCATGAAATACTCAATCGTTCTGCGGGCAATCGCATATTCGTTGTCAACTGAGTAATGGCTAAGCTGGTTGAGGTATGCATCCGCCTCATAAGGAATCCGCTCGCGGTCACCATCGACATAAACACCCGCAAACGAGGTGGCTTTCTGCGAATATTTGCACATTTCCCAAACCTGATTCAGAATAGTATCAGAACTTGAAAACGAACTTGTATTGTTATCGAAGTAGTTAAAATAAGCAACTTGCGTTAAATCACCTGCATTCAAATCTGAACTACATTCAATTTCGGCATACCGAAACGGGGTAAGCACCGGAAAAGAATCGGGCAAAGCCACTGCTGCCGCGCCTGTATTTCGCTGGTCAGGAACCAGTTGAATCTGATATTTTAATTTTCCAGGCTCAACCTGAAGTTGATTTTCTGAAAAGCGGATTGTTCCTCCCGGGTTTGTATCGATTCTGCCATCAAGCAGCTTTTCGCCCAAACGAATGGTCAGTGTTTCAACCACTTTCGCTGAATAAATCAATTCAAGTGTTCCGAAAGCATCGTTACCGAAATCGGCAAAATAACTTCCGTCTTTCAGTTTCCTGAACGTAACCGGTCTTATCCTTTCAATCTGAAACCAGTTGTGCGAGGTTAGTTTTTCACCAAAAACACCTGTTTTAAATTGCTGTGGCTCTGAATATTCTGTAGGAACTCCGATGCTATCCCAAATTCTCACTTTCCAGAAATAAGTAGTTTCGGGTTTTAACGGCGCTCCTCCAAATTCAATATTTACAGAATTGCCGTCAGAAACTTTCCCACTGTCCCACACATCGCCAAAATTATCTTCAATTTTCTTTTTATCAGTAGAAACAAGGATTTGAAAAGCTTTCTGCTCAATAGCATCTTGAGGAACAATCCATCCAAATTCGGGTTGAGAATCCACAATCGAGGTAAAACGGGGTTCGCGGATGAGTTCAACGGAAAGACCCGTTGGTTTTTTCGCCGCATCGGCAACCTTGTTTTGCGATTGAATGCTGCCCGAAATCAGCAATAAAAACAGTGATACAACAAACGGTTTTAAGTAAACTTTTAGATTCATTTCATTACAATGGTTTTATTGTTTCACGACCTTTGCTGTCCATCTTTGTTTTGATTTTTCTGATGTAAAAGACATGAAATACAAGCCATCGGGTAAATTCTCAGGAAGTGTAAAAGTGGTTTTGTCAGCCTGCACAAAATGATTGGTTTGAATAACAAACGAACCCGAAATATCAGCCAGTTCAACTATACAATTATCGTTGATTACTGACGGGAACCGGATGTTTACAAAGTTTTGCACAGGATTGGGATAAACTTCAAATTCTCCTGTTTTTATGCGACTTTCGAAAACACCAGTGGTTAAATTTCTGCCGGTAAACCTGAACGATTTCAGTTGCATCAGGTTCGCGGTTCCTGCACCTTTAAACCAGAGATACACATCGTGATTTCCATTTATTTCAGGAATTTCGGCAGTAAAAGTTTTGTAGGTACTCAAACCACCGGTTGCAGAAATAGCACAATCGGCAATTTTTGTTCCTGTTTCCAGCGAATCGAGCCAGACTTCGATGGTAGCCGAACTAACCGCTGATGAGGCAGTTGCTTCAAAAGTCAGTGATTTCATTGGGTAATCATCGTTACCAAATTCAATACCGGCATACAATGCCCAGTCGTTGTTGTTGATTTGTACAAGCGGAGCAACCCCCTGTGAAACACTTCCTCTTGCTGTTCCAAACTGGTTGGCGGGGCATTCGGCTAAAATCGGGGTGTACGCATCGCGGTAAATGTACAGGTCGAAAAATGCGTTGACGGTTCCCTGTACATACAAACCCTGTAGCGTGCCTGTAAAAGATGAAAAGTCGGAATAGGAATCAATTACCGAAATATCGAATGCCTGGCCAACCTGTATCCAATCGGTTCCGTTAGCACTGAAATAGCCTGTTATGCTGTGGTTCACCCTCACCATTTTCAGCCACAATGTATCGCCGATTGTATTTTCTGCTTCGTGGATGACGTTTTCAAAACTAAAAACAACAGCCTTTTTCCCCTCGGCATTTAATGTACTCACAAGTTTTACAAACTTAGTTTCGTCTCCGCGCAACAAGCGGAATCCAGCCTGATCGTCCTTCGATTTTGGTTTAAAATCGACCCTGGTAATAAGCGAATAATTGTGTTCACCATCGTATTTAATCACAGTATTACCTTTCGACGCTGTTTTGGGCGATAATCTCAGCCAACCAGGTCGTTCGGTTAACGAAGATTTTCCAGCTGCTGTATAACCCAGTGAAGACCATTCGGGATGAAGTTTGGATGCAGAAAAATCATCTGATTTTGGCACCATCCACGAAATTCCGTTACTTGGTAGTTTTGGAGCTGTAAATGATTTATTTACAGGATAATCGGCAACAGGCCGTCCGTTTGCGTTATAACGCACCTGGTTAAGTAATCCCTGACGACCTTGTCCTTTCCACTCGCCTTTTGCATAAAGCGGGTGAATAACCCACGAAGTGCTGTCGTCTAACATTACCGCCGGTGAAGCATGATTCGGACTGGTAAAAAGCGACGTGTATTTCAGCGGATCGCTTTCATTGAAAAAATCGCCTAACATTTCCCAGGCAGTCTGTTCAGCTGTCAAAGTTTTGCTGCGCATCACTTTTTGCCCACCTGCCAAATCGCGCGCAAACGAATAGTAATAGTAGCCACCATATTTCCACATTACCGGACCCTCAGCCCAGCTGTATGGATATGACGGGGATGGATTCAGCCATTTCAAATCGTAAACCACTCCGGTTGGCTGGCCGGTACTGCCGAGTTCAACAATGCCCCCGTTGGGCTGGCCATTTTTTACAACAAGGTACCATTTATTGTTGTCGTCGATAAATATGGAATTGTCGTAACCTAAACCATAGGGAAGACTCGCAGGTTTATTCACTAATGTTGGTGTACTCCACGGTCCCTTTGGATCATCGGCCTTTACAAAATACATGGTATTTGCCCTCGAAAAGAAATCCCACCATTTACCGTTATAAAAAACAATATGGCCACCCCAGCAACCACCGCCGGGTGTATCGCCAAAATTCGACCATGAAGCGCTTACCGGTTGTGCAATTGCCTCCCAATGAACCAAATCGGTGGAATGATAAATCACCGGAGTTACATTGAATGATGAACCAGTGGTATAAAAATCGTTTCCAACTTTTGTGAGTGTACAATCAGGGTGATCACCCGGAATTACCGGATTAAAATAGGTTTTAAAAGAAGGACTCTGGGCTTTGGCTTCGTTAATTTCGATTGCGAAAAGAAAAAAACAAATTACAAAAATCTGCGTAACGAACTGGAATTTAAAGTTTTTCAAAGCTTGAGATTTTAATTTCAGGTTGATTATTAATGAACTTCTTTTAATGTTTTAATTGCACAAGCCAGCCTGCCAAAAAAGCCATTGGCAAATACGCGACTGCCAGGTCAACAATAGTAAACCATAATGGAGATGGCAGCATCAGAACATTGGTGATTCCCCCTACCAGAAAAAAGACACCGATAATCATCGCAAAAAGCATTTTCCGGCTTGATGCAATTAAAGCGGTCAGCAGCGCACCAACAAAAGTACCCAGCGCGTGAGCCAGAAACGGGAAAAGAAAATGTTTGGGCTGAAACAGATGTATCCCTGCTTTCAAACCTTCAACAGTTGTATTATCCACACCTTCAGGCGGAGGTATAATAGAACCGCTGACCATAATAATACCCATGTTTACTGCGCTTCCAACAACTGCCCCGGCTACAATTGCCAGTATATTTCTTAAAGTTTTATTCATCATCAGAACTATTTTGCTACCTGATAAAAGTAGAAAAGATTATTAAACGCCAATTAAAAACCCTCAGAAAACCCTTGTCCCAAAGACAAATCGCTCGCTCCACCACGAATTGGTTAAGGCTGTTTTGGTTACGCCAGCCGACGAGGAAGCATGAATAAACATACCTTTGCCCAGATAAATACCGACGTGAGTAACATAGTCGGAGGTTTTGTACGAACGTGTAAAAAATACAAGGTCGCCGCGTTTTAAATCGTTTCTGTCGAATATCAGCCGGCCGTAACGCGCCTGCTCCTGTGAGTTGCGGGGTATCTCGATTTTGTTTTTTGCAAACGAAATATATGTGAGACCCGAACAATCGAGGCACTTTTTGCTGGTTCCACCCATGCAATGCGGCGTTCCGAGGTATTTTTCAGCCGTTTTAATAATCTTCTTTGGTTTTTTTCTTCCGGTTTTTAAATCACGTTCAACGCCTCCTTTTGCAAAAGCCTGCATTTCGGCGCTGGCTATGGCCGCATTGTATTTTTTTGATGAAACCGGAATTTGTTTTTTGCTGCACGAAACAAACAGCAAAGCAACAGTCGCAATCAATAAAATAAATATCCGCTGTAAATACATTTCTAATATTGAAAATTCAGGTTGCTAATATTCATTTATTTTTTTGAATGGAAATTTTATTTCACCGGTTTTTCCAGCAACCAAAGCAGCGGATTCCGGATGGGGAGATTGCGTATTACTTCAGGAGTTGACGGGTATCCATTGAGTTTTTGCCAAAGTTGAAGATATTCGTCGTTATTGTAAGCCTCTCCCGCAAAAAGCAAAAACGTGTGGCGAACCGGCCACTCCTCAAAATACATTACATCGGCCGGGTACAGCCATTTCGATTTGTCGGCAACAAACGGAAACAGAAATTCTGTACCTTTTTTCAGATTTAATCCATCAGAAGTGGTAAAGTTGAATAAGTTTTCCTGCGGAGTTGAAAGAATTTTGGCAGTGGTAAAAAATGCATCGAGGTTAAAAAGCGAATATCCGTAAGGTTTTGTGCGTTTCAGCTCCAGCGGGAATGAACCATTGGACGCCATTTGCCCGGGAAGCAGAACTGTTTTAAACCTGTCGCGGCAAAAACCGAGTATCTTTTCATTGCCTGCCAGCCTTGCAAACATGGCGGTTTGCATTACCCAACAGGTTCCGTGGTTATTTTTTGCATTCATTTCATCAATTCCGTAAGGGTGTGTTGTCAACCAGTTAACCAGTTCGCCAAACCAGTTTTTTACACCGGCAATAATTTCCAGGGAAATCGCTTTACTTTTTTCAAGAATCTCCACCGACCGCGCCACTTCTATTAAGTGAATTGCGTCGATAATCCCGATTCCACGGCCGGTAAAACGTCCTTTGATGGCCTGCACATACAACAGGCTGGGATTCATGCTGGTTTCAGGATTGATAAACCAGGCTTCGAGATGTTTTTGTGTTGCTTCTGCAAACTTTTTATCGCCGGTTAACAGGTACGCCGAAGTCTGCATTCCCACAATCCGGCTGAAACGAATCATGGCCAGCCGGTGCGCCACAAAATTAGCCGGATTTGTTTGTCCATCTTTCTGAATGTAAGGTCCGTCGGGATTCTGCGGGTCAGGCCACCAGTAATCGCCTTCAGAATAAAAATCGTGGATACCGCCGGCACTGCGTTCACAAAAAGTGGCTGTAACTGTTACAGGCAGACTGTCGATGTATTGAGTGGCAGTTTTGATGATGTACTGTTGCTCTTTTTCGCTAATCAACCATAAAATACCAATTTTTTCAGCAATCATTCCGGCTACTTCAAGCTGTGCCTGATTTGTAAGATGAACACCATCAACAGTAAATCCTGCTCCGGCTTTTTTCAGTTCAGTATTGATGTCAATAAAAGTTGCCTTGTTTTCTTCCGCCACTTTTTTAAACTGAATGTTGTTCAGTTCAATTCGTTGATTTCCGCCACCATATTTTACCTGGTCGGCCTTCTCTTCTTCCATCGGAGGCGGCGAAATAACAATAATAACAGGTTGATTTTCACCTGAGAATTCTGGTCTCGCTATTATTTTTTCAATCAGAAGTTGAAGATTTTCGGTTACTTCCTTTTGCCGATTTTCAAAAATCTTTTTTGTATCGTTAGTTCCGAGGCCAATTAAAATCACATTAAAATTCCTGTCGGCACCCAACTCCGATTTTGCCTCATCCAGATAGATGTCGATGTTTTTCAGTGTATTCAATTTTTCCTGCCCGAGATTATCAAAACCAATTGTATTCCCCGAAATGGATTTGTTGATGATGGTTGAGAACGGAAGTAATTTCCGGAGTTGCGCGGGCCAGCCGTTTTCTGCGGCACCATTCGAATCGCCGATGGTTAATATATTAAGTGTAGCCAAATTCCGTTCATCCTTAATCCGATGCTGTGCCTGCGCAATGCCGGACAAAGTTGAAACCAAAAACATGAAAACAAGAATAACCGCAAACTTCATTTCAGACTTAATTATTCATCGCAGCACATTCTCAGCGCTGATAAACCCTTACATAATCTATTTCGAATGTGTGCGGAAATTTACTGTCGTCGATTCCCTTTTGTCCGCCCAATCCACCACCAATGGCAAGATTCAGAATCAAGTGAAACGGCTGGTCGAATGGCCACGACTCAAAACCTTGTCCGTTATTTTTAAAGGTAAAATAATGTTTCCCATCAACATAGCTGCGGATTTCGTTTTCGTCCCACTCGGTGGTGTAAACATGAAAACTGGTGGTTGCAGTTAGCAAAACGGTTTTTTTGCCCACCTGTGTACCAATGGTGTGGTTGAATTTTCCGGTGTGAACGGTAGAAAAAACTGTGTCGGGGTCGAAACCCACATGTTCCATAATATCGATTTCGCCACATTTTGGCCAGCCGCCATATTTGTTTTCGGTGGGCAACATCCAGATTGCTGGCCATGTTCCATTGCCGGAAGGTAATTTTGCTTTCACTTCAATTTTACCATATTTCCAGTCGCCTTTGTTTTTGGTAGTCAGCCGTGCAGAGCTGTAATTTTTTCCCTGCGTTGGTTCTTTTATGGCAGTAATTTTCAGAATACCGTTTTCAATCCTGCTGTTTTCTGGTCGGGCGACTTTGTACCACTGTGCCTCGTTATTTCCCCAGCCGTAACTGTTTCCCCGGGTATCGTAATTCCAGCGGGTGGTGTCGGGCAATCCGTTTTTGTCGAATTCGTCGGCCCATACGAGTCTCCAGGTTTGCTGACCGGTTTGTTGTGGCGTTTCTTTGTCCCCTGATTTTTTACTTGCAGAAGCATTTGTGACAACAATTGCCATCATCACAATCAGAAGAACGAATAATAGATTTTTCATTGGTTTAAATTTTTTGATAAAAATAGAAAGAGTGGGCTGAAATAAAAATTTTTGTTTCAACCCACTCTTTTAAAATAAACGATTGACTACTTAAGCAGCCACATCACCTTGTTGATTTCGTCGTAACCATCGTACTGACGGTTTAACGCTTCAATAAGGTTTTCGCGGTTGTAATTGGTTTCCGAAGACGGATACAACCAACGCACAGGAATAGCATTTACGTTGTTTTCGTTGAGGTTAGTTGCAGGGTTAACCGGGAACGGTGGATACTGGTTTCTGCGGTATTCAAAAAAACTGGCATCGGCATCCTGCATAAAGTTCAGAATCCAGCGTTGCATCCAGATTTGTTTTAGCTGGTCAGCCTGTGTTTCCTTAAAAGCCGCTTCGCCGGTAAAATAAGCGCTGATGTACGCGGCATCAATCGGCATTGTGTGTGCATAACTTGCTTTTGTGGCGCCAATATTTGCCAGTGCCGATTTAACACCCGACTCATAATAATCTTTTGCATTCCCTGTCGAAATCCAGCCCAGAATGCGGGCTTCAGCCAAAATCAACTGCTGTTCGGCATAGGTAAGCATCATTCGCGGTTCCACAGTTGCTTCTTTTAAATACCTTGAATTGAGCAACGAAAAATTACCTTTCAGGTGCTGTGCAGTAAGGTCGGTGTAACTCATGGCTACATCGGCCCCAACATAAGCCTCCCACTCATTTTCTTTTAATCCGGCTGCAAGTTGTGTGGCTGCGGGGTCGGCAAAATAAAACAAACGGCGGTCCTGCAGCAATTTCAGGTTATCAATCAGCAACGAGCTGATATCGGTTCGGCTGGTAAACAAATCGTTTGTTCCAGACATGGGGTGGATGTTTGTAGCCGTGTAATTTAATCCCAAAAATCCGGTACCGGGTTCAAGTATAAAACCAGCGGAAACAATTGTGGCAAAGCGGTTTTTAACATCAAGCGAAGCCACATCTGCTTTTTTGCTGAGGCTCATTAAAACCTGCAGCGTAAAAGCATTCGATGCCCTTCTCCATTTCGCCGGATCGCCATTATATGGAGTTGGGTCGCCTGCAAATGTTGCACCTTTAGAAAAATATTCATCGGCTTCCTTTAACTCGTTCAGAATATTAATAAAAACCTGTTCCTGCGTATCATATTTTGGCCGGTAATTGCCTTCCAGCCCCAGGTTAGCTTCGCTGTACGGAATATCGCCAACCTGCATGGTAAGCCGGTAAAAAGTCCATGCCCGCATAAATTTACCTAATCCGCGATATGAATTTTCCATTGGTGTTCCAACCGAATATTCAATCATCTTTTCGATGTTGGGCAAAATCGTCATTGCTCCAAAACCAGTATTTTCAATCTTGTTGTACTGGGTTGTCATCTGGCTTTGGTTGGCAAAACCCAGGTATTTAGAAAGAGCATTAGGCGATAAAAATGCATGTGCATCTCTTCCGTTAAATTTTATGTTGGTAAGGATTACACTGGTACAGACCATTGATGCACTTGCATCGGTAA
>DPCJ01000005.1 GCA_003516705.1 Prolixibacteraceae bacterium
AATCGTTCGGTAATCCGCTCCAGTCTTTCAATATCTTTTTCAAACTCCTCAATTAACGACTGTTCCACATTTTGCAATTTCAGAATTTCAATCCACGCCATGAGCGATGAGATGGGTGTTCCCAACTGGTGTGCAGTTTCTTTTGACATGCCAACCCAAACCTGGTTTTGCTCGGCTTTTTGTGTGGCATGAAATGCAAAATAAGCTACGATAATAAACACGACTATTACAAAAAGTTGAATATAAGGATAATAACGAAGATTTCGTAAAATACTCGATTCGCGATAATACAGCATTAATACATTTTCTTCCGATAATTTGATTGGAATGGGGTCGTTGGCCTCTTTCATTTTTTTCAGCTCGGCTTTTAACACTTCCTGCTTTCGCTCAGGGCTATATTTTATGTTGGCATCGGTGTTAAAAATGCTGTCCTTTTCGATAATAATGATTGGAATTGTGGTGTTTTGTGCATTAATAAGATTCAGGAAGTTAAGAAATTTTGTGTTTAGCAACTCCATTTCAGGAGAGGTAATTTCGATGCCGACATCAATAAACTCCTGTGTTGCGGCCGCCCAAAGTTCAACCTTTTTACGCTCTTCTTCAGCCATTTTTTCGGTAAGCCAACTGGTATAAACCAACGAGCCGACTCCAATTAAAATAGCAATCGTCAGCAGCAGTATTTTACCTCGTCGTCGTTTTTGATAAATGTCCAAAGCAAAAAGGTTCTTTTGTTAAAGAATGAAAACGAAGGAAAGATAAATATATTATTCTTTCGCGTTAAGGCGCTTTTAAATTTTTTGTAATACACAAAACTGTAGCTCAGGATTGCGTTCAAAGCAACTCAGAAGATTCAGGTTTTCCGAGCAGTTCGAGCACTGTGTTTGTAATTCCTTTTGCATCGATTCCGCAATCGCGGTACAAGTCGTCGGTAGTTCCGTGTTCAATAAACCTGTCGGGAATACCAAGCATTTTTATTTTAGCGTGATAATTTCTTCCAGCCATAAACTCGAGAACAGCACTCCCGAAACCGCCACTGATTACGCCATCTTCAACAGTAACCACAAGGTTGAATTTATGAAACACCTCGTCGAGCATCTGTTCGTCGAGGGGTTTAACAAACCGTAAATCATAATGTGCAGCCGAAACATTTTTGTTCTCAAGGCTCTTTACTGCCCGTTTTGCAAAAACACCGGCTTTGCCAATAGTCAGCAAGGCTACATCGTTCCCATCGGCAAGTTTTCGTCCTTTACCAATTTCAATTTTTTCGAAGGGCTTGCGCCAGTTGGGTTTAATACCGCAACCGCGCGGATAGCGAATTGAAAAAGGCTGTTTATTATCGGGTAATTGCGCTGTGTACATCAGGTTGCGCAATTCAATTTCATCCATTGGCGCCGAAACTATCAAGTTTGGAACCGAACGCATGTAGGCGATATCGAAAACTCCGTGGTGTGTCGGGCCATCTTCGCCAACCAACCCGCCGCGGTCGAGACAGAAAATTACCGGCAGTTTTTGCAGCGCAACATCGTGAATAATCTGGTCGTAAGCCCGTTGCATAAAAGTGGAGTAAATGTTGCAAAACGGAACCATTCCCTGAGTAGCCAGTCCCGCCGAAAAAGTAACGGCGTGTTGCTCGGCAATACCAACATCAAAAGCTCTGTCGGGCATTTTATTAAACAACAAATTCATTGAGCAGCCAGTTGGCATTGCCGGGGTAATTCCAACAATTTTCGGATTCATTTCGGCAAGTTCAACAAGCGTTTCGCCAAAAACGCTCTGAAATTTCGGGGCTTTTTCCACCGGACAGTCGCAGGAATAAATTTCACCCGTGTCTTTGTCAAAAACTCCGGGAGCATGATATTTCGTCTGGTTGTTTTCAGCATGAACAAATCCCTTTCCCTTTTGGGTAATCACATGCAAAAGTTTTGGTCCGGGAATATTTTTTAAATCTTTTAAAACTTCAGAAAGATAAATTACGTCGTGGCCGTCAATCGGGCCAAAATACCTGAACTGAAAAGCTTCAAAAAGATTATTCTCCTTGAGGAGCATATTTTTGAGTGCATGTTGGTTTTTCTGCAAAATCGACCTGGTTTTTCGTCCAAAACCATCTAGTTTACCGAGCTTTTCCCAAACATCCTTTTTAAATCTGTTGTAAGTCTGAGATTTCGAGATGTTTAGCAAATATTTGTTAATGCCACCCACATTAGGGTCGATGGCCATATTGTTGTCGTTCAATATAACCAGCACATCGGCGTTGTTAACGCCGGCATTATTAAGAGCTTCAAAGGCCATTCCGCCGGTCATTGCCCCGTCGCCGATGACTGCAATCACTTTGCGGTCGGGTTCATTTTTCAGGCGCGAAGCCACAGCCATTCCAAGCGCGGCGGAGATTGAAGTTGATGCATGGCCAACCCCAAACGCGTCGTACTCACTTTCCGAAATTTTCGGAAACCCACTGATCCCTTTGTATTTACGGTTAGTATTGAAGATTTTTTTGCGACCTGTGAGGATTTTGTGCCCATATGCCTGGTGACCCACATCCCAAATAAGTTGGTCGTACGGCGTATTATACACGTAATGAAGTGCAACTGTAAGTTCAACAACACCCAAACTTGCGCCAAAATGCCCGGGATTCACCGACAATTCATCAATAATAAAATCCCGCAGTTCAGTACAAACTTCGGGTAATTCTTCCATCGACAACCTTTTTAAATCGGCCGGACTATCAATCTTTTCTAATAATCTTCCCTTTACTTCGTCCATTTTTTCGAAAAAACATTGCCAAAGGTAAACGATTTTTTCAGTAATTAGTTCAGTACGTAATCGTGAATAAACTTCAGTCCATCGAGTGTTAACATGGGTTCGATAATTTTTACACTCCGTGTAAGCGGTGCAATAACCGAGCTCAAACCACCTGTAGCCACTACATTTACAGGTTCTCCCATTTCGCTGCAAATGCGGTCGATAATAGAATCGACAAGTCCGGCAAAACCTAAAACAACACCGGCCTGAATTGCATGAACGGTATTCTCTCCCAAAACCGACGGTGGTGGTGTTAAATGAATTTGCGGCAATTGAGCAGTTTTTCCAGCCAGCGCGCTGACTGCAGTCAGCAGTCCGGGAGCAATGGCAACACCCCTTATTTCGGCATCTTTACCAAGCGTGGTAAAAGTCAGCGCGGTACCAAAATCGATAATCGTGGTCAGTTTCCCATATTTTTTATATGCAGCAACTGCATTTGCCACCAGGTCGGACCCAATTTCGAAAGGATTTAAAACCTTAACAGGCAGCTTTGAATATATTGTCGGCCCAACCTGGATAATATTCCCTTCAGGCAGCATTTTTGAAAGCATTTCCTTAAAAGGATGCACAAGCGAAGGCACTACACTGCTTACAATTACCTGATCTATTTCAGTTGTCCGGATGTTTCCTTCTGAAAGCAGTGAGCTGAAAATAACCCAGTATTCATCTGCCATTTTTAATGGGTCAGTCTGTATTCGCCAGTGATTTTTCCAGCTGTTGTTTTCGTTTATTCCAAAAACAATATTTGTATTTCCGATGTCGATTGCCAGTAACATTTTGTCAGGTTCTGTGTTATCTAAATGCTGAAACCATAAATCGCGATAAAAATAATTTAATTTGAATAAATGC
>DPCJ01000125.1 GCA_003516705.1 Prolixibacteraceae bacterium
AAAAATATTTCGTCAGTCTCGGGTAGCATTACCGATATACTGAAAAGCCAGTCGTCTATTAGTATTGATGCTGAAAATAACATCTATTTGAGGGGGAACAGCAATATTCTAATACTCTTGGACGGTCGCCCAACTACGGTTACGTCACTTGGTTCGTTGCCATCGGCTAATGTTGAAAATATTGAATTAATTACCAATCCGGATGCAAAATACGATGCCGAAGGTACTGGTGGAATTATTAATATCGTCACAAAAAAACAAAATACTAACGGGTTAAACGGCACATTCACATTAAATTATGGCATTAACAATAGACTTAATGGTGGAACAGGTTTAAACTATGCCAAGGGAATTTGGTCACTCGGCTTTTCGTACAATGGTCGCTATGAAAAATCAAATGTTAATAGTTTTCTGACCCGCCAGTTGTATTCGCAAAACACCCGAATAGAACAAAATGTACATTCATTGCTATCAAACCCTACTCATGTTTTTGGGGCAACTCTGACCGCAAAACCCAACAATAACAATCTGTTTTCATTCAGTTTGAAATCTGTGATTTTCGACAATTCTACCAAGCAGGTTATCAATGGAACTCAATACAACGGAAATGAACAGCCAATCAATTTTAAAAGAATAAATGAGGTTACCTGGACGAGGAGGAATATCGACGGAGCATTATCGTATAAAAAGATCCTTGAGAAAAATAAGCAGGANNTTCAAACCGATTATTTTAAAAATCTCTCGAAAAACGGACGGGTCGAATTTGGCTTAAAAGCATTTTCAAGATGGAATAGTTTTTCTTCTCATTTTTATGATATAAATACGACGACCAACCAATGGGCAATCAATCCAAAATACAGTAACGACTTGGAATACAAGGAGTATATTTATTCTTCTTACCTGATGTACTCTGACAGTTTGCTAAAAAAATTCTACTACAAAATCGGGGCGCGAATGGAATACAACACTTCTGAATTAATGCAAAAATCAACTAATGAAGATATTAATGCCAATTACTTGTTTCCGTTTCCATTCTTACTGGTTAAATATCCAATCACTGCAACACAAAATATTGCATTGAGCTTTACACGTCGGGTTACACGCCCTATCTACTCTCAACTTAACCCATACATTGTTGTCATTGACCAAATTACTTACGAAACCGGAAATCAGCATTTATTACCTGAAATAGTTGATAAATTGGAATTTAACCATTCATTGACCACGAATAAATTTCAACTGAGAAGCAATCTTTACTACGGAATAACCAAAGATTTTATCACCCAGGTTTCCTTATTGTCATCGAATAATCTGATTGTTACTTATGTGAATGGCACCAAGCAAACTAAAACAGGTCTTGATCTGGATGCCAACTATAAAATCAACAAGGTCTTCTCTCTCAATCCGGCACTATCTGTATTCTATACGAAATCTGACGGCAAGTACGATGAAATTGATTTAGGCACAAACGGAATGGCTTGGACAGGTAATTTGAAATTTTCAATTAAACCAGAAGCCAGAACCGACTTTCAGTTCCTGCTAAATTACAATTCTCCAATAGACCTTCCCCAATTCAAACTGAATGAAATTTATTACGCTGATTTAGCAGTGAAACGTACATTTCTGAAAAACAAAGTGGCGCTTTCATTTACCGTTACAGATGTATTTAATACCCGTCAATGGGTAATTAATACTGAAAATAGCGCTTTTAAATTATACAATAAAAGCAAAAACGATACACGTGTTTTTTGGTTTGGAATCACTTACAATTTTAATTCTTACAAATCATCGAACGGGCAGAAAAGTGAAGTTGAAAACGATGGTAGTTTAATAAAACTCGGGCAATAAAAATGTCATTAAAAAAACCATAATCATGAAAAAACAACTACCTGTAATTCTGTCTGTTTTTTTATTGCTGATCATTTCCCTTCTGGCGCTCACACCCAAGAAATCCGGAAGAAACCCAATTGATCGCAATTTAATTACCAAAACCGGAGTTTGTCCGCCCTTTAATTTGTATGACGAAGAAGGCAATCTGATTGATCCGGTGAACGGTATCAATGCCGACAAACCTTATTCGCCCAAACAAACCTGCGGAAAATGCCACGATTACAACAAAATCACCGAAGGTTTCCACTTTCAGCAGGGAAAAGATGAACAAGCCACCGGAACTTTTGCCGACCGCTACCAATGGGTATCAACACCCGGTAACTATGGTGGAAACTGGTGTTCGCCTGCCCCGCTCTACAATTATCTATCGAACAAAAACAANNTGCGGAACTTGTCACCCGGGAGGTGGATCGATGGAATACGACCGCGAAGGCCACCGGTACGATAAACAAATGGTTGCCAAAGGATTCGCTTCGGGAGCTGCAAACAACTTCGATGGCGATTATTTTCAGGCACACTGGGACCGTTCAGGAGTAATTGAAGGCGACTGCAATCTGTGCCATTTGCCTGAATACGATTACAAAGGGCGAAACGACCACCTGATGAAATGGAATTTCCGTTGGATGGCCACTGCCGGTTCGGGACTGGCGAAAGTTACCGGCTCTGTAAAAGACACACTGGAGATGAAGGTGGAATACGACAAAGCAAAATTTGGCGCCGATGGAAAAGTTGCCATGCACCTGGTTCGTGAACCACGCAACGAAACCTGCCTGAACTG
>DPCJ01000121.1 GCA_003516705.1 Prolixibacteraceae bacterium
ACATCCAGCAAGCTGTTGTCTTCGCCGTCAACAAACGGTGCACCCACCGAAACGGGTCTTCCTGAAACCCGCAGGGTATCGGCAACTTTATCTGCCGGCAGGTCGAGTGATTCAGCCAATTCTTCGGGCGACGGTTTACGTTCGTGTTCCTGCTCAAACTTCGAGAATGCCTTGTTGATCTTGTTTAATGAACCGACCTGGTTCAACGGCAAACGTACAATTCTCGACTGNNAGTCCCTGGTTTTGGTATTGTTTTGCTACCGAAACCACGAAACGCAGGTTTGCGCGTGTTAATTTTTCTAAAGCAGCCTGATCGCCCTTTTTAATCCGCTGTGCTAATTCAACTTCTTCCTCGACAGTAATCAGTTCTTCCTTCCCTATCTCCTGTAAATACTTGTCTAAAGAGGCACTTTCACGGTTAGTGATTGACTTTGTGATCTTTAGCTGTCTCATATGATTTTTTTAAAAAAACGTGCAAATATAGAACAATAAAACTTAACCATCAAGGAGAATTTTTGTTTAGTGAGTGTATTAATAATTCTTTAATTCAGATTATTATTCACTTTTTAGTCGAGCCCGAACACAAAATAAGCCTGCTCACCATTTTCATATAGTCCTTCCACTAATATTCCTCCCCTGGCATTTCCAATCTCTCTTTTAAAATCCCTGACTTCGAAAATGGGTTTCTTGTTAACGCTTGTGATTATAAATCCCTCTTTTAATCCTGCTGTTTTCAGTTTTCCCTTGCCAACCGATTTTATTTTTATTCCGCTCCCGATACCGAGTTCATCTTTCTCTTTTGCTGAAACTTCTTCAAATTCAGCTCCCAGAATATCTGTTTGATTCCTTACAACTTCTGTATCGCCATGTTTGTTACGTAATGTAACTTTATATTGTTTCTTTTGCTTATCGCGAATCACCACCACATTTACCGCATCACCCGGTCTGTACTGACTCACAGTTTCCTGCAATTCGGCTGTGTTTGTAATAGGTTTGTTTTCAATTTGAATAATTACATCGCCTTCTTTTAATCCTGCACCACGGGCTGCACCATTTTCAGGAACACTCCCGATAATTACACCTGTAACTTTGTCGAGACCGAGCTCTTTTGCCTTTTCCGCGTCCACATCACCGCCAATTCCAATTCCAAGCAATGCGCGCTGAACCTCGCCATATTGTTTCAAGTCTTCAACAACTTTCTTCACAATTGTAACCGGCACTGCAAACGAATAACCTGCATACGAACCTGTGCGCGAAGCAATGGCTGTATTAATCCCGACAAGGTTTCCCTGCTGGTTAACCAAAGCACCACCGCTGTTTCCCGGGTTTACAGCTGCATCGGTCTGAATAAAGGACTCGATTGAAAGCTGGTCGGAATTGATGCCGAGGTTGCGTGAACGGGCGCTAACAATTCCGGCAGTAACTGTTGAAGTGAGGTTAAACGGATTACCAACTGCCAAAACCCATTCGCCAAGTTTCAAATTGTTTGAATCTCCGTAAGTTAAAAAAGGAAGTTGTTTTGCATCAACTTTTAAAACGGCAATATCGGTAGAGGGGTCGGTCCCCACAAGTTTTGCTTCAAACTCGCGTTTGTCGTTCAAAATCACCTTTATATTTTGTGCATTTTCAATTACATGGTTGTTAGTAACAATATAGCCATCGGCCGAGAGAATTACACCCGACCCAAAACCCTGTGCAAGTTGCTGGGGTTGTCCTCTGAGCCCGAAAAACTCATCAAAAAACGGATTTCCGGTTGTCCAGCCGCCACCGCGAACCGATTGTGTGGCAATGTGAACCACTGCATGAATTGATTTTTCTGCAGCAAAAGTNNTGCTGTAAGCCCAAACTGCAACAAATGCGCCTGCAATTACAAGCAAAAAGGTAAAGCTGTATTTTCCGATGTTTTTCATTGTTTTAAAATTTTGGTACATCAATTTTATATTTGTTTATCACGGTGTACCATAAACGCAAAAACGCTGCCACTGTTTTGCAGCTATTAAACTCTATACTCCGATTTTCGATAAATTAACAACTTTAAATGCCTATTGTTAAAAGGCTGAAAAAGTTTTTGTCTTTAAAAATGAAAATTTGTCAGTTGCCCCGGATATCGTCATTGACGTTCCGGCACTTTAAACCATTTTGTATCGAGCACCACTGGCGTGTAATTCATAATAAAATCCATTGTTTCGGCTGCATTTTCAGCCACAAAATAGAGTTCGCGGTAAATCTCCTTGGCAAACAGCTCGTTGTACGAAACTTCAAACTGCTTGAAGAGATGATTAAAAAAACCGTTTGTATTGATAAAAACAATAGGTTTTGTATGATACGAAAGCTGGCGGAGCGTAATTACTTCGAGAATTTCCTCAAGCGTACCAAAACCGCCGGGCAGTGCAATAAAAGCGTCGGACATATCGCGCATGCGGGCTTTCCGCTCCTGCATGTCGGGGGTAACAATTACCTGGTGGGCATTGTCGGAAGCCAGCGACCTTTCTTTTAACATTTCGGGGATGATACCGATGGTTTTTGCACCGTGTTTGCTGGCAGCCACAGTTACAGCTTCCATTAAACCCACATTGGCGCCCCCGTTGATGAGGGTATGATTGCCTTCGGCTATCAGTTTTCCCAATGCATGAGCTTCTTCGAAATATACTTCTGCAATGGCGTTGCTCGACGATGAAAAGACACAGATATTCATTTTATTAGCTATGAGTATTAAGTATTGAGTATTGAGAAAAAAATCCGGATAACCCGGATTTTTTTTATTTCCATTTCGAATAATTACTCAAGAAAAAACCTTTAACTTTTTACTGAGCAATACTCTTACTGTTTATACCTAAAGACTATGCGTCAATATTTGCATAGGTGGCATGGTCTTCGATAAATTTCCTTCGTGGCGGAACATCGTCGCCCATGAGCATCGAAAAAATATGGTCAGCTTCGGCAGCATTTTCGATGGTTACCTGTTGCAAAGTGCGTTGTTCCGGATTCATTGTGGTTTCCCAAAGTTGTTCGGCATTCATTTCACCCAAACCTTTGTAACGTTGCACATGAACCGCATTTTCGTTGCCTTCGGCCCACTCGTTAATCAATTGTAAACGCTGCTGGTCGTTCCATGCATAAGCTTCTTTTTTCCCTTTTTTTACAAGATAAAGCGGCGGTGTTGCTATGTACAGATGCCCCCGCTGAATCAGGTCGTTCATGTATCTGAAAAAGAAAGTCATAATGAGCGTTGCAATGTGGCTGCCATCCACATCGGCATCGGTCATAATTACAATTTTGTGGTACCTGAGTTTATCCAGGTTTAGTGCTTTTGAATCTTCGGCAGTACCAATGGTTACGCCCAACGCAGTAAAAATATTTTTGATTTCCTCGTTTTCAAAAATTTTATGCATCATTGCCTTTTCCACGTTCAGAATTTTACCACGGAGTGGAAGAATAGCCTGGGTACGGCGGTCGCGGCCCTGTTTTGCAGTTCCACCCGCTGAATCTCCCTCAACAAGAAAAATTTCGCAAATTGATGGGTCTTTCTCTGAGCAGTCGGTAAGTTTACCGGGCAATCCACCGCCTGTAAGCGCATTTTTACGCTGCACCATTTCGCGTGCTTTACGCGCTGCATGACGTGCCTGGGCTGCCAGGATTACCTTGTTTACAATGGTTCTGGCATCTTTTGGATTTTCCTCCAGGTAATTTTTCAGCATGTCGCTCACGGCCTGGTCAACGTGCAGGCTCACCTCCGAGTTTCCCAGTTTTGTTTTGGTTTGGCCCTCAAACTGTGGTTCCTGCACTTTTACCGAAACCACCGCGGTTAAACCTTCACGAAAATCGTCGCCGCTGATTTCAAATTTCATTTTTGAAAGCATGCCCGACTGGTCGGCATAATTTTTAAGTGTACGGGTTAAACCGCGTCTGAAACCGGTGAGGTGGGTTCCACCTTCAATTGTGTTGATGTTGTTTACATACGAATGAATATTTTCGGTAAACGAGGAGTTGTATTGCAGCGCAATTTCAACGGGTATTCCGCTTTTATCTGATGAAACATGAATGATATCGTCGATTATACGAATACGTGTTTCGTCGAGATATTCAACAAATTCTTTCAAACCTGCATCAGAATAAAAACTTTCCGATTTAAAACTTCCGTCTTCTTCCTTCGTTCTTTCATCCACAATAGAAAGTTTGATTCCTGCATTCAGGAATGCCAACTCGCGCAAACGTGCAGTAAGTATTTCATACTTATAAACTGTTACGAGGAAAATCGACTCATCGGGTTTAAAATTAACGATTGTACCGTGTTTGTCGGAATCACCGATTACCCGTGCACTGTATAAAGGTTTGCCAATTGAATATTCCTGCTCCCAAACTTTTCCATCGCGGTGGATTTCGGCACGCAAATGCGACGAAAGTGCATTTACACACGACACACCCACACCGTGCAAACCACCTGAAACCTTGTATGAATCTTTATCGAATTTTCCACCGGCATGAAGCACTGTCATTACCACCTCGAGCGCCGATTTGTTTTCTTTTGTATGAATTTCGGTAGGAATACCGCGTCCATCATCCTTTACAGTTATCGAATTGTCGGCATGAATAATTACATCGATATTGCTGCAATATCCAGCCAGCGCCTCGTCAATTGAGTTATCCACCACTTCGTAAACCAGGTGGTGCAACCCTTTTTCGTTTGTGTCGCCAATGTACATCGACGGGCGTTTTCTAACCGCCTCCAAACCTTCAAGTACCTGAATACTATCAGCTGAATAATTTCCGTTCGAGTTGTTTCCGGTTTCGTTTTTTTCTATTTCACTCATTGTAAAATGCCTGTTTTGTTGTTCTGATTCAAATTCTTAAAACAAAATAGTTTCCATTGTAAAAAGCGATTTTCTTTATACAGGAAACTACTTGATTTTTAATATTTTAAATGGATTGTTGTGCCATTTCAAATTTAACGGGCAAATATAACAAAATAAACCAAAGCACGGGGTTGCCCCACCGTGGAAACCAACCGGATTTTTCAACAAGTTATCAACCTGAAAATGAGAAATAAAACCCGTTAAAGCAGTTTTTAAAAGGCGTTGACAGGCAAGGTTTTATTTTCGATTATTTAACATTTAAAATGCATAGCTTACCCCGGCCAGAAAATTAAAACTTTGCACCGGGTAACCAAACCAACGTTCGTATTTCTGAAACCCGAAATTATTAAGACTGGCAAATGCCGAAAACTTTTCGGTAATCTTGTAACTGCCACGTACATTCAGGTCGAAAGCCGCATCGAGATTAAACGATTTGAATATCGGCTGATTTACCGAATCGTTTATATAATCACGAAATAAAGTCTCCATTACCAACGCCTTTCGTGTGCCGATAAGAAAAATATCAGCAGCCACATTTAACCTCTCCGTAATGTTGAACCCGATGGTAAGGTTGGCATCCCAGTCGGGCATGTTCCAGGCTTCAGCTTCGTTTTTCATGTTGTAAATGTAGTAGTTGGCGTTTGCCAGTAAATCGAACTTTCCGGCTGAAGTATGAAAAACCTCGGCATTGATTTTAAACCGGTTAAAATCGTCGTACAAAATTTTGAAATCGTTGTCAGCAATCAAAGGGTCAGGGTTCGGATATGAACTTCCGCCTGTATAAGTATATTCATGCAGGTAATAAAAAGGCTGATCGTCGGTTATGGCGTAATCGAATCCGATTTTAAAATTGGTCCGTTTGCCGAATTTACCATCAAATCCCCCGTAAAACCTGATTTTTTCGAAACTGTTTTTCACATCGTGTTCAGGGTCAACAAACGGATTTTCGTAGGCGATTTTTGAATAGTGATTGCTGATGTGGTTTCCGTCAATCCCGGCATAAATTTTTATCACATCCTCAACGGGGGTGTAATTTACAAGCACATCGGGAGCGATTCTGACCTGTGCACTCAAATCCTGGTCGGAGATATACCATACTTTGAGTCCGCCGCGGAGGTTAAGTTCCTTTTTTCCGAGATAAACTGCGGGGTTGGCAAACAACCACGATTGCCGGCGTGATGTAATGTTTGCATCAAACCGGTTGATAATGTTATTGTCCTGCACATACGAAACGCCTGCGTTGAGCAAGCCGGTGCCAAAGTTAAACGGCTGCTGCATGTGCGCTGTAAAGTTGCCAAAATGCTCGTTTTGCCCTGTTTTAGTCTGAAAATAGTTGTACACAAAATCGAACCCGAAATCAGGGTCGTTCATTTCGAGCGACGGATTGTCCAGCTTCACTTTGATTCCGCCCTTGCTGAAAGTTTGATGTGTCCCGAAATAGTTAATATTCTGGTTTTCTTCGAGCAATGGCGCAGGTACAGCATCTTTCGGATAGCCGTAATAGTTAAAACCATCGTGGTTAAACGACACACTTGTTGAAAGGATTTTCTGACTGAACGATTGTGTCCAGTAAACTTCGGCCTCATTTTTCGAGAACGGAGCATCCACTTTGTCGCCTCCTTCAAGTTTCAGTTTACCGTTCGACGACAGATGCATAGCATGAATTCCAAAAATCGATTTTTTTGATGCAAGGTGATTAAAGAAAAACTCGCCGTAAGGTTTGTAGTAGTTGCCAACACCGGCTTTTATCAGTCCGTAGCCTTTTTGCTCCGGCGGATTCGATACGATGGTGGCGGCTTTCAGCGGATTTACGGCAAACGAATTCACCACTGGCTGACTGCTGATGTTATAATCAAAAACAGGCTTTTTAGGTTCGGTATCCTTAATTTTTGGCAGATCGTTTATTTTGTGCACATCCAGCAGTGTGGGCGTGAACGATTTTACAACTTCAACCTCGCGGTTCAGTGTGGTATCGCGCTGAGCGCTTGCCCAGCCTGGGATTCCGATAATTGCAATGAGTAAAACGGCTTTTATTTTAATATACATGGTTGCGAAGTTTTATTGTTTAATTTTCATCTGGTATGAACTGTCGATTGCATTTTGCTGCTCCTGTTTTTCGTTGTTTTCGATAACCGAAAGTTTTTTCGATGCCTCATCAATGATGCCGTCGGTGGTGTTGTTATAATTTTCAACCAAACTTTTCAGCGTATGTTTAGCCTGAAATTCATCATTCCGGCTCAGATAAATATCGGCAAGAAGAATAAATGCCTTGCCCAGCCAATATTGGTGCGGTGTGTTTTTATCAATAAAATCCACGATTTCCGCTTCTGATTTCTGCACATTTTTCTGTTTAAACAGAATTTCGGCCACAAGATATTTGGCTTCGGCTCCCTGCTCAAAATTCACATCGGTTGCTGTGGCTTTTAATCCTTCAAGCGCCTTGTCGAATTTACCGGTCATATAATTCGATTTGCCTTCCACAAAACCGGCTTCGCGTTTAACGACCTCGCTGGCGGTTTCCGATTTTTTGATTTTTCCGGCGGCAATCAGCGCATTGTTGTATTCTTCAAGGGCAAAGTAGCATCGCATTTGCCCGGTGTTGGCACGCAAAATATTCCATTTGTTGCTGGCCATGGCTTCAAGGCGGTTGCATAAATCAAGCGCGGCAGTGTAGTTTCCGGCATTGAGTGTTAGTTCGGCAGCCCGCGAAACAGCCTGCTCACTGAAAATATTTTCGGGTTGATTTGCCACAAAAGAGTAATGGTTGTTGGCATCGGTAAATTTACCGTCTTTGTACAACGATTCGGCCAAATAAAAGTGGGCGCTCAGTACAAAACTGCCATCGGGAAACTGCTGAAGATACCTGTTTAACTGCGCTGCGGCATTTTTATCGCCAGCCATGTACAACCGTTCGGCTGCCATAAAAGTGAGCGAATCCTGTTCTGAAGGCCTGATGCTGGCTCCGCTTCCCGATTGTTTTGAATAATTGAAATAGCCGTCCACATTGTTCATTTCGATGTAACAGTTTTTGATGCCCATCATGGCAGTTTGTGCTTCGGGTGTTTCGGGGAATTTTTCAGCCACCTCTTTGTACTGAGCCAGTGCCGGATTGTATTTCCCGTCGTTAAAATTCATCAACCCGAGTTGTAGCAGCGCTTTGCGGTAAAAGCCACTCTGTTTGTGGTTTTGTACAAGGTTGTTGTAATGTGCCGATGCTTTGGTGATTTCGCCCAGACGTTCGTAGGCCCGTCCCAGTTCATAAAGTGCATCATCCTGAAAAGCCGATTCGGTGTAAGCCGAAAGCAGCTGTTCGAGGTTGGCAATTTTGCCCTGGTAGTCGCGTTGTAACCCTTTGCAAAACGCAATCTGGTAAAGCGAATAATCGGGTTCAAACGTTTTCAGGCTGAACGATTGCTGATAATACTGCTGTGCTTTTGTATAATCGGTTTTCAGAAAACTGATGTCACCCAAACGATTGAGCGCGTCGGCCAGTTTTTCGGAACGGCTGCCTTTTACAGCGTCGGTATATTTCGAGAAATTAGTTGCAGCCAGGTCATAATCTTCGAGTTTGAAATAAGCGTATGATAAATTGTAGCGTGCATTGTTAAATTCAGGAAGCGCCGAAGCCCCGTTCGAGGTAAGAAAACGCACATAATTATTAATAGCTTCGTTGTAATCGCCGGTATGGTAAAGCGCTTCGGCTTTCCAGTAAAGCGTTTGTGCGTAAATGGTGCGGTCCTGGTTGTTTTCGAGCGACTGGTTAAAAAACCCAAGTGCCTGCTTATACGCGAGATTGTTAAAAAGCTCAAGCCCGCGGTAAAAGGTAACTCTTTGGTAAGCCTTTAAAATGGCGGGTGTTTTTACCTTAATTTTCTCAATTGAACTGATGGCATCCTTGTAGTTTTTGGTCACCATGTAAACCTCGCTCAGAATCTGGTAAGCCTCGGTATTGTGCTCCGAATCGGGGTAGGTTTCAATATAGGTGTCAAAAGCCTTTATGGTTTCGTTGAAAGGCGAGAACGAGAGTTCGTAGGTGAGTTTGGCATAATTGAACAGCGCGTTTTCCTTGATTTTTTCGTCGAAACTTAGTTTCGACGCTGCGTCGTACGCCATTTTTGCCTTCTCTTTTTCGTCGGTTTTGATGTAGCAGTCGGCAAGATGATAATAGGCATTCTGCGCCAGAGCATCATCGCCTTTCGAGGCTTTTTCGAGTAGTGGCGCTGCTTTGAAATAACTTCCGGCGTAGTGGTAACAGTAACCTAAAACATAACATTCTTCGCGGGTTTGCAGTTTCGTTGCTGCAAAATAAGCTTCCATCAAAGGCAGCGCTTTTTCGTACTGCCCTAATTGAAAATAGGAGTCGCCCAGCAATTTTGAAAGTTCGGGTTTTTGTTCTTTCTCCACATCGTTTATCACCTGGCTTGTATAATTCACCACTTCGGCATAATTCTTTTGCTTGTAATAAATGTGGCTGATGTACATCGGGATAACCTTTGAATAAGCCAGGTCGTTGTTCAGTTTTCTGAACCCATCAAGCGCCTCCGGAAATTTTTCTTCGAGATACATGATGTGCGCCCAGTAGTAAGTAGCAGGTTTGCCGTAAATGGTATTTGCATCTTTTACTTTTGCAAACTCTTTTGCTGCCTGTTGCAGATTGTCCGTCATCATATTGGCATAACCGCTCTGGTAAGTCAGTTTCAGCCGGTCCTGCTCGTTCAGGTCGTTGCGGTTTACATTTTCAAAAGTTTTCAACGCCACAGCATACTGCTTTTTATCGAACTGGTATTCGCCCAAATAAAAAAAAGCATTGTTAATGTACGGACTTTCGGAGTAATTCTTGGTAAATGCTGTGAGCATTTTACTGCCGGCGGCGTAGCCGGCTTTCAGCGATGCAACCGACTTGTAATATTCTGCTTCGGAATAAAGCTCCGATTTTGCATCGAGCCGCGACTGGATTTTCTGAAATTCGCGGAAAGTGGAAATGTATTTGCCACTGGCAAACAACTCTTTTGCTATATCGATTTCGCGGCGCACATTGCTGTAATAGCCTGTTTCCTGACCGTTTACATCAAACTGCGACAAAATTGTTATAGCTACTAAAAATAACAGGTGAATTGTTCTCATGCTTTTTGTTTCTGTTGTAAAATGCCAACTGCCATGGTTGACCGGTTTTCAGATTATAAAAATCATTTATCATCCTAAAATAGGTGAATCGAATGGCAGTTGCGTTCCAAATCAATGTAATTTCTTAACAGGAAACTGTTTATTTCTTTGTTTATTATTCTGAACGCTCATAAATTTACCGAACTTCACCGGACTATATTTGGGTTATGGAATCGAATAAAATTGTGGAATTGGTTAATGCCGACATCTACCAGCGTGAAAACCTGATTCTTGCCGATGTGAACCTTGAAATCTGCCAGGGCGAGTTTATTTATGTGATTGGCAAAGTGGGCACCGGAAAATCGAGCCTCATCAAAACGCTTCATGCCGAAATTCCGCTGCAATCGGGCAGCGGTAAAGTGGCAGGTGTTGAACTCTTTAAACTGAAACCCCGCGAAATACCTGCACTGCGCCGGAGAATCGGGGTGGTTTTTCAGGATTTCAGACTGCTGACTGACAGAAATGTACACGACAATCTTTCGTTTGTGCTGAAAGCCACCGGCTGGAAAAACAAGCTTGACATTGAATCGCGGATTGCCGAAGTACTCGATAGCGTGGGCATGTTACCCAAACTTACAAAAATGCCGCACCAGCTTAGCGGCGGTGAACAGCAACGCGTGGTGATTGCCCGCGCCATTCTGAACAATCCCGAGTTACTGCTGGTCGATGAACCCACCGGCAACCTCGACCCCGAAACCTCTGCTGAAATTGTGGACTTATTTATCCGCCTGAACCAGGAAGGAAAAACTGTGCTGATGGTGACCCACGATTATGCATCGATTGCCAAAAAACCCAACCGCACGCTGGTTTGCGCCAACAACAGCATCACCGATTCGCAGAGCAACAATGTGCTTGTTGATTTTGAAAGTTTGCTGGAAACCAACTTCTGAAAAAATTTCTTATACCAAACCCTTTGTAAAATTAAACGAAGTGGTGGGCTGAATCTGTTCCGATTTCAGAAACCTTTGTTTCAGGGTTTTCAGCCGGTTTTTTGAGAGCGTGTCCCAGGTAACATCAATCAGAAACGAAGAAAAACCTTTTGCCGTGAGCCTGTTTTTGTGCTGAAGGATAGAAACAGCTTTATCCGGCACAATTACCGTCGCACCGTTTTTACGGAACCGCCTGTATCGGCTTTTTGTATCATCCCCTGCAAACGATTCTTCGCTTTCCATCTGTACCGGCATCCGCGAAAAGAAAAGCTCGGGGAAGAAATACATGGGTACAATCCCGTTTTTGTGGCTCATCGATTCGAGGGTTTCAAAGTCGCTTTCAAACGGGTAAACAAAGTTTTCAACGCCTTCAATTGCCAGAAAATGCGCTGCGGCATCGTTAAAAACATACACGTTTTCGCTGGCAAAAATCCGGCAACCGTCAGGAATCATCAGCTTTTGCGAGAGATGACTGATGACAAACGACCGGATGCCATGTTGTACCATTCTTTCAACAAGTTCAGTATAAAAACCGAGCGACTTTTCAGCAATAAAACGGGGCAACTCCACGATTACCTTGTCGCGGTTTTGCTGAATAAATTCATCGGCAAGGTTAAACCGCAGCCAGCTTTGTTTCGAAAACGACAGGAAAAGTCCGTCCAATTCAGCAAAATTAATCAGCTTCAGCCATTCAGCCGAGCCAATTCTGAAATAGAGCTTCTCTCCTCCCCGCTCCTTTTTTACCGGCTGAATTTTTTGCAGAATCTCTTTTTTCAGTTTGCTGTCAACCGGAGCCGGCAACTGTTTCGACTCTTCCAAACGGTTGGGAAACTGAATGTCCTGCAGTTTGGTGAGGTAAATACGGCTTCCGGCTGCAACCGGCAGGTTGTCGCGGTTTACGCGGAAAAAAGCGCCCTCGCGGGTTACCTTTTTCACCACAAGATGAACCGGTTCGCCACCGGTAGTATTGAGTATCCGCAGCCTGTAACGGTTTTCAACGGGCAGCGACGAACTGATGAGCAACGAATCTTTGGCAACACTTTCCACTTTGCCCACAAGAATTCCGGTGGAACTGTCGTCGGCTACCGCTTCTTTTACATCGCCACCCGCAAACCAACGGGTTTTCTGCCGCCCGAAATCCAGCGCGAGCAGTTGCTGCGCCTCATCCATGCGGCGGCTGTCGCTGAGTACCATCCGGTAGGCCGAGCCTACCCTGAAAACATACTCAGCCGGTTTCATGCGTCCCTCCACTTTCAGGCTCGAAACGCCAATTGCAGCCAGTTTCGGAAGCAACTCCAGCAACTGGTTATCTTTCATATTAAAGAGGAATTTCTGCTTTCCCACATCATCGTAAGTGCGCCGGCAGGGTTGCGCGCAAATGCCGCGGTTGGCACCGCGTCCGCCGGTGTAGCTGCTAAACAGGCACATCCCCGAAAACGAATAACACAAAGCGCCGTGTACAAAAACTTCGGTTTCCGAAGGTGAGTTTTTTACCACGGCTTCCAGTTCTTTGAGCGTGAGTTCGCGGGCAAGCACCGTGCGGACAAAACCTTTATTGGCTAAAAATTGTGTTCCCTGCGAATTGTGGATGCCCATTTGCGTGGAGGCATGAATTTTAAGGTCTGGGAAAAAGTTACGAACCAGGTAGAAAACGCCCCAGTCCTGCACGATTACTGCATCGGGGCGCATCTCGTTCAGTAGCGACAGCACTTCAATCAGCTTTATCAGTTCTGTATTTTTTACCACGGTATTAAGCGTGATGTAAACCTTTACGTTTTTCATCCGGGCTTCGCGCAAAATGGCAGGCAACTGGCGGCTGTTGAAATTGGTGGCCCTGCCACGGGCGTTAAACTGCTCCAGCCCCAGGTACACCGCACCGGCACCGGCTTGCAGTGCGGCAAAAAATGCCTCGGGATTTCCGGCGGGTAAAAGCAACTCGGGACTGTGGTTCATGCTTGTTTTGTTTGCGGCAAAAATACAATTAAAATCAGATGCCACAGATTCTTCGAATCATCCATCAACGTGATGCATCAGTTTTACAACGCAGCAATTACTGTCAGCAATTTTCCATCTTGAGGGCCTGTCTGCCGAACAGGCAGTGACAGGGGTTAAAAAATCCTCCCCGATTACTGAATGCTTAAACCTATTCAATAACGCCTGGTAATTATTTAATCCCGTTAAATAGCTGTTTTATCGTAGTAAATAGCTTTTCTGTGCCAATAATTATTAATTCTGTTGAAGTAAATATTAGTTCTGTGCCAATAAATATCGATTCTGTTGAAGTAAAAAACAATTCTGTGATGATAAATATTGATTCTGTTAAAGTAAAAAACGATTCTGTGATGATAAATAACGATTCTGAAATGCTTTATAACGATTTTGAAGCATTAATTTTCAATTTTGAAATGTTAAGTAACGATTCTTAGGTTTTAAATAACGATTCTTAGCCATTTGGTAACTGTTCTGAATACCATTTTTAATCTTTGTCTGTTTGGTTTTGTTTTCTGAAAAAGAATCTTTGGCATCAGACAAAAAAAATCAATCGAGTACAATCCGGAAATGTAATTGCATTCTACAAAGTGTCGCCCCGATGGGGCTTTGTTTGTATCCCTGCCCAAATTTCTAACATAATACCGCAGCGATGCTGCTTCAAAAACAAGCTACAGTGTCGCGATATTATGGAAGGCAATGAATTATAAAAAGTGTGTAAAGATGCGCAGCAGCAATACCATCCAAAGCTTATTTCCTCAACATGGCGGTAGTGTGTAAAAAAAACGGGTTTACCCCAAAAAATCAGCGCTTTATAAAACCCGGTTTAAACCTATTTTTTTAGCTTTGGAAAAAAATTAACCTGACATGAACTGCCAGCCGCCAAAAATAGAATCAGCAATCAGTAATTTCCCCTCGAAATTTCGGATAACTGTTTTGGCTTGTGCGTAGCAATACGAACAGGCGAAAAGTGGGAAAAAAGGTTGAATAACTTAGGAGGATTAAATAGTTGGCGTCAATTATAAAAAGATACACTTATGAATAGACTTAGAGTATTTTTAATAGTATTTGGATTCATTCTTACAATTGGATTAATGATTCCAGCACTTTTTTATATAGTGAATTTTTGGGGCGGAGGATTATCAAAAGACCCTCAAATTTGGGGAACATTTGGTGATTATTTTGGGGGGCTTTTTAACCCAATTTTAGGTTTAGCAAATTTGATAATCTTTATCAAATTGACCTTGATTGTCGCTGACATGCAGGACAAAACAACGCGACAGGCATTAAATTTTGAAAAGAAAATTTTAACTAGTGGACTTATGCATGATTCTGTCAAAGAGTTATCTGAGATATTAAATTCATTAGGACAGAAGATTATAACAAATAGACAACAGACGGATTGGGAAATATTAAAAGTACAGCAAACAATTACAACTTTTGGAAATAATTACACCCATTTATTCACCAATATTGACAATAGAAATATTCTAAATGAATTAAACAACTTACTGATTATTGTTAGGACAAGACCTTATAACCAACAAAACTTTGCCACGTCGTTTAATAACTATTTAGATGCAAAAGATAGATTTATTCAATTACTTCATCGTCAAACAGTTTTAAAACTTGATAATTAAATGTCAGTAAATAACGTAATTAAAGTTAATGGCAGACCCCTTGAAAAACTTCTCGGAGTAATTAGAAAAGGATTAGGAAATGATAATAACAATTCTGAAATCAAAAAAGAAATTGAATTTCCAACCAATAAATCTGACCCGACATCTACTAATTTTCACCCAGATGCTAGAATTCAAGAAAGGTTGATCTTTAAAGAAAATAAAAGACAACAAAATCTGGATTACATAAATTACATTGCAGCTGAACAACTGGCCCAAGAAGATTCAGTTAGTGAAGAGCATGTCGATGACGATTGGATTAACCGTTTTTTTAATAATGCACAGGACATCTCCAATGAAGAAATGCAAGGATTATGGGGTAGGATTTTAGCTGGAGAGGTTAAACGACCAAAATCATATTCGTTAAGAACTTTAGAATTATTAAAGAATCTTTCAAAAAATGAAGCGCAAACTTTTATGAAATTTGCATCATTAGCTATTAACGCTAATGGTGTTTCTTTTATTTTAAACTTTAAAGGAGAAAAGTTACTTGAAAATGAATATAATCTTAATTTTAGTGATAGACTACTATTAGAAGAATTGGGTTTTCTAACAGCTAATGATTTAGAGTTTAAGATATTGGCAAATAAAGACCAAAGATCACAAATATATTTTGTTATAGGAAATACAATTGTTTCCCTAGAGAAGCCTGCTAATCAGCCAGAACAGAAATTACCAGTTTTAGTTTTTACTAAAATTGGTCAAGAATTGCTCGAATTGATTAATGCAACTCCCAAGTTAGATTATATACAACTATTAGCCTCAAAAATTAGGAAAGATGGATATTCCATAAAATATGCATTCATACTTAAACGACATTTGGATGGGACAGTAAATCATACTCCTTTTTTTGATGTACCTCTTACTGAAGCAGAGCAAAAAGCAAAAACAGACAAAGTAGAAATGAAAAAGAAGAATAACTAACGCCAACTTCAGCTACCCGGCACGGCAGCGGTGGTAAGCGGTGGGCATTATTCCGCTCTCCCGCCAAAAGCGAGATAACAAGAAACCACGCACAATCGGCAACTGCATATTGTTCTGTGCTTTGAAATTTAATACATTGTAAAAACATATTCAAAAATGCTATGGAAAACTTAGAAGAAAAAAACGCTATTGAGCGATCCAGGGAACATCTTGCCAACGAGAGAACTTTTCTGGCCTGGATACGAACAAGTATTGCTTTAATGGGTTTCGGCTTTGTAATTGTGAAGTTCTCTTTATTTTTAAAACAACTGTCATTACTTTTAGAAACAGGGGGCCTGCCATCAAAAGGATATTCTTCAATTGTTGGAGTGGTCATGGTTGCAATCGGGGTAATAATTACAATCCTCGCTTTCTTACAATACAAAAGAAATGAAAAACAACTAAAAAATAATTATTTTGTTCCCTCCTCAATGTTGACACTTTTCGTCACGCTCATCATCATAACCGGCGGCATTTTCATGATATTTTACTTATTATCAACTGTTTGATTTTCATAATACCTCACCTATCCCTGACTTTAATAAAATTATAACGCAATAACGTCAATCGGGTAAAGTACGGTAAACAGCTAAGCCCACCCGAGCATCCAGCACCCGCATTATTTTCACTGCCTCAGGACACTCCTCCTGTCAGGAGAGGAAATTTTGGAACACATGACTTTTTACTTCGGAAGGAAACCCGGTAAGGGTTAAATTTGAATAACCCCGGGTTTCAACCCGGGGTTGGCTATCCCCAAAATACCTATCAGTAGTTTGAAAAGCCGGCCCACTGATGCAGCGAAATGTAAAAAACCATCACTAAAACGCTGTCAGATAAATTCATAAAACAAATAAACAACGAGAATCAATTCTTATTTTTATCAGATATAAATTACAGCCGAAAATAAATTCTGCTATCTAAAGATTGCAATATTTTCATATTTCTGATTAGTTTTGCGTCAAAATTATACAGCATTGGATTTTTTTCAGCTTACACATAAATCGTTGCTCGAGAGCCGGAAGCCCACCATCAAACGGGAGCTTTCGAAACAAATCGACTGGAGCCGGAAACTCATTGCAGTAAAGGGTTTCAGGGGCGTGGGTAAAACCACTTTTTTGCTCGATTACATCCGCGATAACTTTAAAGACGACAACTCCGTGCTGTACATCAACCTCAATAATTTTTATTTTACCAAGCGCCGCATCAGCTCGTTTGCCGATGAGTTTGCCAAACGCGGCGGAAAACTGCTTGTGCTCGACCAGATTCAGAAATACCCCGAATGGTCGGCTGAACTGCGCAAATGCGCCGACGAAATTCCTGATTTAAAAATCGTTTTCAGCTCGTCGCCTGTATTGCGCATTGCCGAAGGCAACCCCGATTTACAGGGAATTGCACACATTCATCACCTGGCCGGGCTTTCGTTCCGCGAATACCTGAACCACCAGACCGGCAACCAGTTCAGGGTGTATAGTTTTGAGGAGATTATTGAAAACCATGTAAGTATTGCGCAGGAAATTGTTTCGAAAGTACGTCCGCTTGCTTATTTTAACGAGTACCTTAAAAGTGGCTACTTCCCCTATTTTATCGACGACCCGAATTTTTATATAAACCGGTTACTCACACATGTAAACCTGGCATTGGAAATAGATGTTCCGTACATTAATCAGATTGAATTGAAATACCTGCCCAAACTGCGGAAACTGCTCCATCTTATTGCACTCGAGACTCCATTCACTCCAAATGTAAGTAAACTTGCAGCGGCAATCGAAACTTCGCGCGCCACGGTAATGAACTACCTGAATTACCTGAAAAATGCAAAACTCATTCACCTGTTGTATGCCAACGGCGATGAGGAACAGGTAAAAAAACCTGCAAAAGTGTATCTGCACAACACCAACCTGTTGTATGCCATTGCACCCACAAACACCGACAATATTAATCTGCGCCACACCTTTTTTTACAACCAGGTGGATTATATTTGTGAAGTTAAGAGTTCGCCGGATGCCGATTTTCTGGTAAACAACAAGTATCATTTTACTGTTGGTGGCCGGAAAACTGAACCTGCACATGGAATTTATGCTGCAGCCGATGTGATTGAAATTGGCGAAGGCAATAAAATTCCGCTGTGGTTGTTTGGGTTTTTGTATTAGGAACAAGATACTGGATGTTGGATAAGAAGATACTGGATAAAAAGATTGAGGATACTGGATATTGGATAAGAAGATACTGAATAAATAGATTTTGGATGCTGGATTTTGGATTTTGAGATTTAAAAGAAAAGATGTCTTATAAAAAACTGGAAATATGGCAGATTGCAGATGAACTTGTGATAAAGATTCACAGGATGACGCTGCATGAACCTCCTGCATTCGAAATGTATGAAGAAGGCAGCCAGATAAGACCTTCTTCGAAATCAGTAAAATCATTAATCGTTGAAGGTTATGGCAGAAAAGCCTATAAACAGGATTTTTTAAAATTCCTTGTCCATTCTATGGCTTCCAATGATGAAACAATCGACCATCTGGAAAATTTGTACAAAACAGAATCATTGACAAACAACTCACTTTATTCAGAGTTGCACGAAAAATTGGAAATACTGGGAAGAAAACTGAACAACTTTATAACCGCGGTTCAGGAAAAACATAACATTGCAAATGAACCGGAATCGATATATCAACTTCGGGATGACGATTACCTCACACCCTGAATCAAGTATCGAGTATCAAGTATCAAATATCAAGAATCAGATTTAAATATTAACAACACTATAAAAATCAGTTTAAAAATGACAAAACAAAAAAAGTTTATCACATGTGACGGAAACTATGCAGCAGCGCATATCAGTTACATGTTCAGCGAAGTAGCCTGTATTTATCCGATTACACCGTCGTCAACGATGGCTGAATACGTGGATGAATGGGCAGCTTTCGGTAAAAAGAATATGTTTGGCCGTCCCGTTCGTCTTGCTGAAATGCAGAGCGAAGGTGGCGCTGCCGGCGCAGTTCATGGCGCCTTGCAATCAGGCGCTTTAACTTCAACTTACACTGCATCGCAGGGATTGTTATTGATGATCCCAAACATGTATAAAATTGCAGGCGAATTACTGCCTACAGTTTTTCACGTAAGTGCCCGTGCACTTGCCGGACATGCACTTTCGATTTTTGGCGACCACAGCGATATTTATGCTGCCCGCCAGACAGGTTTCGCNNAAGTTCAGAAAATTGAAACCATTGAGATGGAAGACATCATTCCACTGGTTGATCAGGAAGCTTTAACAGAATTCCGCAATCGCGCCTTAAATCCTGAACACCCGGTAACACGAGGTACTGCTCAGAATCCTGACATTTTCTTCCAGGCCAAGGAAGCTGCCAACCGTTATTTCGATGCAGTGCCCGATATTGTTGCCGATTACATGGACCAAATCAGCGAATTAACCGGTCGCAAATACCGTCCGTTTACCTATTACGGTGCTCCGGATGCTGAAAACATCATCATCGCCATGGGTTCGGTTACCGAAACCATCCGCGAAACCATCGATTACCTTACAGAACAGGGCAAAAAAGTAGGGTTGGTTGCAGTTCATTTGTTCCGTCCGTTCTCGGCAAAACATTTTGTTGAGGCGCTGCCAAAATCGGTAAAACGTATCGCTGTTCTCGACCGTGCCAAAGAACCGGGCGCTGGCGGCGAACCGCTTTTCCTCGATATCCGCTCGCATTTCTACGGAACAAAAGATGCCCCGATTATTGTTGGCGGCCGTTACGGTTTAGGCTCGAAAGACACAACTCCGTCGCAGATTCTTTCGGTTTACGAAAACCTTGATATGAACGAACCAAAAGGTGACTTCACCATCGGTATTGTTGACGATATCACTTTCAAATCGTTACCACTGAAAGAAGAAATCGATATTACACCTAAAGGAACACGACAGGCCAAGTTTTATGGTTTGGGTTCTGATGGTACTGTGGGTGCCAACAAAAACTCAATCAAAATTATTGGCGATGCCACCGACAAATATTGTCAGGGTTATTTCCAGTACGATTCAAAAAAATCGGGTGGTTTTACCTGTTCGCACCTTCGTTTTGGCGACAAAATGATTCGTTCGACTTATTTAGTAACCACTCCCGACTTTGTAGCTTGTCACGTTCCGGCTTACCTTCATTTATACGATGTGTTGAAAGGCTTGAAAAAAGGTGGCTCGTTCCTGCTCAACTCGATTTGGGATGTGGAAGAAACCAAAAACAAACTACCCAACAAGATGAAAAAATACCTCGCCGAAAACGAGATTAATTTTTACATCATCAACGGAACCCAGTTGGGTGAAGACCTTGGATTGGGAACCCGCACCAACACCATTATGCAGGCTGCTTTCTTCAAAATTTCAGAAGTAATTCCTTACTCGGTAGCTGTTGATGAAATGAAAAAAGCCATTGTAAAAACCTACGGTAAAAAAGGCGAACAGATTGTAAACATGAACTTTGCCGCTATTGATGCCGGTGGAAAAAATGTGATAAAAGTTGAAGTGCCAGCCGAATGGAAAGACATTAAGGTAAAAGGCGAAAACGAAGAAGAAAACCGTCCGGCTTACATTAAAAATATGGTTGACGTGATTAACGCACAACGTGGCGACGATCTTCCGGTTTCAACTTTTAAAGGATATGAAGACGGTACTTTTGAGATGGGAACTGCCGCTTTTGAAAAACGTGGTATTGCGGTGAGCGTCCCCGAATGGCAGGCTGAAAATTGTATCCAGTGTAACCAGTGTGCCTATGTTTGTCCTCACGCTGCCATCCGTCCGTTCCTGATGACTGAAGCAGAAGTAAATGCCGCACCGGCAGGAACCGAAACCCGCGTGGCCACACCAACCAAAACATTTGCCGATTTGAGTTTCCGTATCCAGGTTAGCGTTTTAGACTGTACCGGTTGCGGCAACTGTGTCGATGTTTGTCCGGCCAAAACCAAAGCGCTGGAAATGAAACCGCTGGAAACACAACAGGCAGAAATCGCACGTTGGGATTATATGGACCAGCATGTTACTGTGAAAGAAAAAGTGGTTGATAAATTCCAGTCGGTGAAAAACTCTCAGTTTGCACAACCGCTCTTCGAATTCTCAGGAGCCTGCGCAGGTTGTGGCGAAACACCCTATATTAAACTCATCACCCAGTTGTATGGCGAAAGAATGATGGTTGCCAATGCCACAGGTTGTTCTTCAATTTATGGTGGTTCGGCTCCGTCAACTCCATATTGCAAACACAAGGAATCGGGTCACGGACCAGCTTGGGCCAACTCACTTTTCGAAGACAACGCCGAATATGGTTTTGGTTTTGCGGAAGGTGTACAGGCACAGCGCGAACGCATTGCTGTGTTGATGGAAGAGGCGATGAATAATGGTGCTACCGACGAAATGAAGGAAGCTT
>DPCJ01000200.1 GCA_003516705.1 Prolixibacteraceae bacterium
TTAACAGACTGGAAGTTAATTTTTTAATATTATTTCAAATCGAAAATTTTTAACTACTGTCAATTTCAATCTGATACTTGTATATTTGCCATTCGTTATAAAATATATTTTAAAACATGCCAACAGTATCCGACAGGGGTAAAATAATGCCCGATTCGCCCATCAGAAAGTTAGCTCCGTTAGCCGACAAAGCCAAGGAGAAAGGTCGTAAGGTATATCATTTAAATATCGGTCAGCCCGATTTGCCTACACCGCAGGTGGCGATGGATGCGATTAGAAACATCGACAGGAAGATACTGGAATACTCTCCGAGTGAAGGTATAAAATCGCTTCGGACCAAACTGGTGGGCTATTACAAAAGGTTTGATATCAATGTTTCTGTTGAGGATATTATTATAACCACGGGCGGAAGCGAAGCGGTTACTTTTGCGTTTATGAGCTGTCTCGACCCGGGCGATGAAATCATTGTTCCTGAGCCAGCTTATGCCAACTACGAAGCGTTTGCCATTGTTGCCGGCGCTAAAATTAAACCGATTGTAGCCCGGATTGAAGATGGTTTTTCGTTGCCACCGGTTGAGGAGTTTGAAAAGCTGATTACCCCGAAAACAAAAGGAATTTTGATTTGCAACCCGAACAATCCAACAGGATATTTATATACCCAGGAAGAAATGGATGCCATTCGCGATCTTGTGAAAAAGTACGATTTGTACCTTTTCTCCGATGAGGTCTATCGCGAATTTTGTTACACAGGGGCGCCCTATATTTCGGCTTTTCATCTCGAAGGAATTGAACAGCACGTGGTTTTAATCGACTCAGTTTCGAAACGGTACAGCGAATGTGGTTTACGCATTGGTGCTCTGATTACTAAAAATGCAGAAGTTCGCCGCAATGTGATGAAGTTCTGCCAGGCCCGTTTAAGTCCGCCACTCATTGGGCAAATTGCTGCCGAAGCCTCGATTGATGCCGACCCGAAATACATGCTCAACAACTACAACGAATATGTAAACCGTCGCAAATTTCTTATTGATGGTTTAAACCGTATCGACGGTGTTTATTCTCCAATTCCGATGGGGGCATTTTACACTGTGGCCAAACTGCCGGTTGACGATGCCGATAAATTTTGTGCCTGGCTGCTCAGCGACTTTGAATACGAAAACCAGACACTTTTTATGGCTCCGGCCACTGGTTTTTACACCGACCCGAAAAACGGAATCGACCAGGTACGAATAGCTTATGTACTAAAAAAAGAGGACCTCGCGGTTTGTCTGAAAATTCTGGAAGAAGCATTGAAAGTATATCCGGGTAGCAAAGTGCGGAAGATTGCTCAGGCTGTGGCAGATTGAAAAAGAGTGATTGATTGTTGATGATATCAGTCGTTTCGATTTGTTTTTTGGTGAAATTTTTTTCTTCGGGAAATCGTATATTTGAAAAAAACAGAAGAAATGTATTTGAGTAATTTGTCGTTTACGGCAGTATTCGTTGAGGACCCGCAAGGTGGTTATTCTGCTTATGTTGAAGAATTGCCAGGGGCTAATTCACAAGGAGAAACTCTTGATGAGGCAAAAGAAAACCTGAAAGAGGCAATTCAACTCGTTCTTGAATCGAATAAGCTTCTTTCTCAGAAAAGTAATCCTAAGATTAGGAAAAGCATCCGGGAAAGAGTTCAGTTTTCTGAATAAAAAGAGTTAAGATAATAAAGCATTTGTTAAGAAATGGGTGTCTGCTTCTGAGTGAAGGGAAAGGTCACAGTATTTATTTTAATGCAAGAAATAATAAAGTTTCTGCGGTTCCTCGTCATCCGGACATAAAACAATTTACTGCAGAAAAGATTTGGAAATTGAAATTCCATCAGGAAAATAAAAAATCCAGCCTGAAAAATTCAGACTGGATTTTTTTTCTTACTCCCTCTCCTTTGGAGATGGTTGGGCCTGTCTCTCGTTTGGCGAGGGAGAGTCTATAAATTTTTGATTCTTTCCATTGCTTCCAGCACATTTTCCCTATCGGCAAATGCCGAAAAACGGAAATATCCTTCGCCTGCCGGTCCAAACCCTGAACCCGGCGTTCCAACCACGTTGGCTTCATTCAATAGTTTGTCAAAAAATTCCCACGATTTCATGCCGTTTTTTGTTTTCACCCAAATGTAAGGAGCGTTTTCTCCGCCAAAAACCTCGAACCCGGTTTCTGCGAGGCTTTTTTTCATTATACGGGCATTCTCCATGTAATAATCAATCACGGCCTGCACTTCTTTTTTCCCTTCTTCAGTAAAAATAGCGGCGGCAGCTTTTTGCACCGGGTACGAAACACCATTGAATTTTGTGGTGTGACGACGGTTCCACAATTTGCTCACTTGGTGCGGATTGCCCTTTTTGTCGTAGGCAACCAGTTCATTCGGAATTACTGTGTAAGCCAGTCGTGTTCCGGTAAACCCGGCTGTTTTCGACAAGCTCCTGAATTCAAGCGCCACTTTTTTGGCCCCTTCAATTTCGTAAATCGAATGTGGAATGGAATCGTTGGTGATAAATGCTTCGTAAGCAGCATCGAATAAAATAATGCTTTTGTTTTCAGTAGCATAATCCACCCATTTTTTCAACTCTTCACGTGAAGCAACAGCTCCGGTTGGGTTATTCGGAAAACAGAGAAAAATCAGGTCGGGTGTTTCAGTGGGCAATTCGGGAATAAAATGATTTTCAGCCGTGCAGGGCATGTAAATGATGCCTTCGTAATAACCGTTTGGCTGGCAAACGCCGGTTTTTCCCGCCATCACAGTGGTGTCGGCATAAACCGGGTAAACCGGGTCGCCAATGGCAATCTTATTGTCGTGTCCAAAAATTTCCTGGATATTTCCTGTGTCGCATTTCGAACCATCCGAAATAAAAATCTCGTCAGCCGAAATATCCACACCTCTTGCATTAAAAGCGTTTACAGCAATGGCTTCGCGCAGAAATCCGTAACCCTGCTCAGGGCCGTAACCTTTAAAACTTTCTTTATTAGCCATTTCTTCCACCCCTTCGTGGAAAGCCTTTACCACACTCGGAACCAGCGGTTGTGTAACATCGCCAATTCCCATGCGAATTACTTTTTTGCCGGGATTGGCTTTTACAAATTCGTTCACCCGGCGGCCAATTTCCGGGAAAAGATAGCCTGCCTGTAATTTCAGGTAGTTTTCGTTGATGAATGCCATTATATCAGATTATTAGATTTTAAGATTTTAGTATTGAGACATTTTATTTATATGATTTTGCAAAATTAAAAAAATATCATCCTTTGCCGAACGCAATTAAACTTCCCGAAGTAAAAAGTCGGCATTGTAAAATAGTTTTTAGGGTTATCATCCCCAAAACTTTCTGTATCGATATGTTTTAAAGGGTTATCATCCCAAAAATCGAATTCATTTTACCTGAAAACATTCGCTCCTGTTAATTACCTTTACCCCCAAAATTTATAATCATGCAAAACAGCTTTGTAAAATCACACGGGTTGGGCAACGAATACATTGTTCTTGACCAAAATAATATCACATTTGAGTTAACTGTAAAAGCCATTCAGAGAATCTGTAACGTACATTTCGGAATCGGGTCTGACGGAATTTTACTGAAAGTTCCGACTCAAAATGCAGATTTTGGGCTTCGCATTTTAAATCCGGATGGTTCTGAAGCTGAAAAAAGCGGCAACGGATTGCGTATTTTTGCAAAATATTTATACGACCACGGTTTTATAAAATCGAGATTGTTTTCCATCGAAACGCCTGGCGGAATTGTTAAGGCCGAAGTGATTGAGGAGAGAAACGGGAAAGCCGGTACCGTAAGAGTGGACATGGGGAAAGCCATTTTTGAATCGGTAAAAATCCCGGTAAATGCAACAACCGCTGAATGCATCGATTACACACTAAATCTCGAATACCGCGATTATCAAATCAATTGTGTTTCGGTGGGTAACCCGCACTGCGTAATTTTGAAAGACCAACTCGACGAAAAAGAGGTAAAAACTTTCGGGCCGCAAATCGAAAACAATCCGATGTTCCCGAACCGCATCAATGTGCAGTTTGCCAAAGTAATTTCGCGCTCCGAAGTTGAAATTATGATTTGGGAGCGCGGCGCCGGCTGGACACTGGCCTCGGGCAGTTCGTCGTGTGCGGTGGCTTCGGTAATGGTAAAACGTGGTTTAACCGACAGAAATCTGACGATAAAAATGCAGGGTGGCCAGCTGAAAATCGAAATCGACAACGACTGGAACATCCGCATGACTGGTGAAGTGCGCGAAGTGGCAACCGGTGTTTTAAGTGAAGAAATTATTGAAGAAATTAGATAATCATGAAACAGATACTACTTATTTTAATTGCAATCTTTTTCTTACTGACAATTGAATCAAATGCACAGTTCAACTGGCCCGATGGCAAAAAAGCAGCGGTTGTTTTTACTTACGACGACGCGCTGGATGGTCATCTGGATGTGGCCGTTCCACAATTGGATGAATTCGGGCTGAAAGGTACTTTTTATTGTACAGGCAACTCCCCCAGCTTGTACAATCGTACCGATGAATGGAGAAAAATTGCCCGAAATGGACATGAATTAGGCAATCATACAATTTTTCATCCGTGCGACGGGACACGTGGCGATTGGGTAAAACCGGAATATAACCTGAAAAATTATACTTTGGAACAAATAGTTGTCGAACTGAAAGCCGCCAATACATTGCTGAAAGCCATTGATGGAAAAACAGAACGCACTTTTGCATACACCTGTTGCGATTTTGTTGCCGGTGGAACAGATTTTTCGGGCGAAGTGGAAAAACTGTTTACAGGGGGAAGGCTGATTGGACCGGTCCCCGAAACCATGATTGGTTACAATGTTTATAAAACTCCCAGCCAGGGAGTTGACAGTCCTACTGTCGAAGAATTGATAGCCAGTGTGGATGAAGCCTTGAAAAAGGGAACCATCGTGGTTTTTTTGTTTCACAGTGTGGGTGGTGGCTACCTGAATGTGGGTGCTGAAGAGCACCGCAAACTTTGTGAATATGTTCAGAAAAACGAAAAAGATATTTACACAGGCACGTTTCTGGAAGTGATGCAATACATTAAGAAAACAGGTAAATAAAACACAGTCTGTCTATTATTGTATTGTTTCTCTCCTGATTCCATTATCTTTGCGCTGATTTTTAAGAAATTAATTTTGATTTCCCGAAAGGGAAGGAACACCTAATTCGAAAAATATGTCACATAAATCAGGTTTTGTAAACATCATCGGTAACCCGAATGTGGGTAAATCGACCATCATGAACGCCCTGGTAGGCGAAAAGCTTTCAATCATCACCCAGAAAATGCAGACAACCCGGCACCGCATCAAAGGTATTGTAAGCGGCGACGATTTTCAGATTGTATATTCCGACACGCCCGGAATTTTGAAACCGCACTACAAGTTGCAGGAATCGATGATGAAATTTGTGGACTCAGCACTGATTGACGCTGACGTGATTCTGTTTGTTACCGATGTGATTGAAACTCCGGGCAAAAATCCTGATTATATTGAAAAAGTGCGCAAATCGAATGTGCCGGTTATTTTGCTTATCAACAAAATTGACCTTTCGAACCAGCAGGATGTGCTGAAACTTTTTGATTATTGGACCAACGTTTTCCCTGGTGCGACGGTTTTCCCGATTTCAGCGCAGGAAAAATTTAATATCGAACCGGTATTTAACCGTATCATGGAATTATTGCCCGAAGCGCCACCATATTTCGACAAAGATGACCTTACCGACAGGAACGAGCGTTTCTTCTTCCAGGAAATTGTGCGCGAGAAAATATTGCTCAACTACCAGAAAGAGATTCCTTACTCGGTTGAAGTTGAGGTTGAAGAGTTTAAAGAAACTGACAAAATTATCAATATACGTTGTGTAATTCATGTGGAGCGTGACAGCCAGAAAGGTATAATTATTGGGCACAAAGGCGAAATGATTAAACGTGTGGGAACCGATGCCCGCAAGGACGCAGAAGAGTTTTTCGGAAAGAAAATCTTTATGGAACTCTTTGTTAAAGTCGCCAAAGACTGGCGCGAAAAAGACAGGTCACTGAAGAGTTTCGGGTACGACGCCATTTAAATACATGAATGCTTTAATGCGTGAATGTAAGGTCGACCCTGGGTGGTTGACCGTTAAAACGCAACCGTATGAGGTTGCTTAAAAAATAAAATTATGAGTAGCAGAATAGCAGCAATTGTAGGTCGGCCAAATGTGGGTAAATCGACTTTATTTAACAGATTAATCGAACAGCGCAAAGCCATTGTTGACGAAACAGCAGGCGTTACCCGCGACCGCAATTACGGTAAAGCCGAATGGAACGGCATTGAGTTTTCGGTTATCGATACAGGTGGATATGTGATTAACTCCGACGATGTTTTTGAAGCTGAAATCAACAAACAGGTGCATCTCGCCATTGATGAGGCGGATGTTATTATTTTTCTGAACGATGTGGAATCGGGTGTTACCGACCTCGACGATGCGGTTGCCGCCATTCTTCGTAAAGGTAAAAAACCTGTTTTGGTTGCGGTAAATAAAGTGGATAACAACATGCGAATCAACGATTCGTACCAGTTTTACAGCCTCGGATTGGGCGAAATCTACTGTATTTCGTCGATGACCGGAAGCGGCACTGGCGAACTACTCGATGCATTAGTTGAGAATTTCCCGAAAACAGAACAGGAAATTGATGAGCTAAACCTTCCGCAAATTTCGGTGGTTGGCCGGCCAAATGTGGGAAAATCGTCGTTTACAAATGCTTTGTTGGGTGTTGACAGAAACATCGTTACCGATGTGGCAGGTACAACCCGCGACTCGATTCATACCCGTTACAATAAGTTTGGTTACGATTTTATGATTGTTGACACTGCCGGATTGCGTAAAAAAACAAAGGTGCACGAAGACCTCGAATTTTATTCGGTTTTGCGGTCGGTGCGCACCATTGAGGAATCGGATGTTTGCCTGTTGATGATTGATGCCACCCGCGGAATTGAGGCTCAGGATATTAATATTTTCCAACTCATCGTTAAAAATAAAAAAGGGGTTGTGATTCTTGTAAACAAGTGGGATTTAATTGATAAGGAAACCCATTCAACAAAACGGTTTACCGAAGAAATTCACGAAAAAATCGCCCCGTTTAACGATGTTCCTGTACTTTTTATTTCGGCAATCACAAAACAACGGGTACACAAAGCGCTCGAAACTGCCATGGAAGTTTACCAGCGTCGAAGCCAGAAAATTAAAACTGCTCAATTAAACGAAGTTATGCTTGAGGCCATTGAAAAATACGGCCCACCTTCGGTAAAGGGAAAATCAATTTCAATAAAATATGTAACGCAATTACCATCGCCAACTCCCTCGTTTGCGTTTTTTGCCAATCTGCCGCAATACATTAAAGACCCGTATAAACGTTACATAGAAAACCAGTTACGCGAAAATTTCAATTTTTCAGGAGTACCGATTCAGATATTCTTCAGGCAGAAATAGTGTAAAAAAATGCTGTTTAACTCGCTGATATTTATTGTATTCGCGATTATTTTTTACATCGTATTCAAAATAATCGGAAAGAATATAAAGGGCAGGTTATTTTGGATTACAGCAGCGTCATTCTTTTTTTACGGATGGTGGGACTGGCGGTTTTTGTCGCTAATTCTCATCAGCGGTCTTATCGATTTTATTGCTGCGCTGGGTATTGTCAGGTTTCCGAAGCAGAAAAAGTTATTGCTGATTTTGTCAGTAGCCGGAAATATCGGCTCGCTGGCTTTGTTTAAATATTCCGGTTTTGTGGCCGAAAATATTGATAAACTGCTCGGGTTACAGGGAAGTTTTTCGCTGGCTGCCAATATTCCTGAATTTTTTCTGATTACTCCTGTCGGAATCAGCTTTTATACTTTTCAAAGCATGAGTTACACTTTTGATGTATATCGGAACAAACTCAACCCAACCCGTAGCTTTTTTCAGTTTTTTGCCTATCTCTCCATGTTTCCGCAACTTGTGGCGGGCCCCATTGTGAGAGCCGAAACCATCCTGCCTCAGCTTCTGAAAATAACTCCGGTAACAGGTGAAAGAAAGTGGGAAGGATTCCGGCTGGTTGTCAGCGGATATTTTAAGAAAATGGTGATTGCCGATAACCTGGCTCCTTTGGTTGTGGCAGCATTCAGCGCTCCCGAAATCAATTCCTCTTCACTTTTCTGGTGGGGAATAATTCTCGCATTTGCCTTTCAGATTTATTGCGATTTTGCCGGATACAGCGATATTGCCCGTGGTTTGGCGATTTGGATGGGGTACGATTTCCCCGACAATTTTAATCATCCGTATATTTCAAAATCGGTCAGGGAATTTTGGGAACGCTGGCACATTTCACTTTCAACCTGGTTTCGCGACTATTTATACATTCCTTTGGGAGGAAACAAAAAAGGAAAAGCAAGAAGTTATCTCAATCTTTGGATTACAATGCTTATTTCGGGGTTGTGGCATGGCGCCGCCTGGACTTTTATTATTTGGGGAGCCGTGCACGCGTTTTTTGCATCGGTTGAACGATTTACCCGCTGGCCTGAAAAAATCGGGAAAAGCGCGGTAGCTAAATTTGTCGCCTGGCTTTTTGTAACCATTCAGGTGCTTGTTGCCTGGGTGTTTTTCAGGGCCGAAACGGTAGGTCAGGCCTGGAAAATACTGAAAACCATGTTCTCTTTTCAGGGGCCGCTGAGTTTTGGCTGGGGATTGGATATTTCAATTTTTATGTCGGTAATAATTCTAAGGGAAATCGTCCATGCTTTTGGTTTCGATGATAAACTAAAACCCAGAAAACCGGTTTTTGAAATGTTGTTTTATGCTTTGTTGGTTGCAATAATTGTATTTTTCAGGGGAGAAGGGAGCCAGTTTATTTATTTTCAATTCTGATTAGATGAACAAAAAACCAAATATCTGGATTTCGATGGCGATGGCTGCTGTTCTGGTAACAGCGCTCAGTTTTGTTTTTCCAAAAGATTCAGAAAAATATCCCGGAGAACTTTTCTGGAGCCGCAAAACTTTTGCCCCGGCCAGATATGATGTTGTTTTAATGGGCGATTCAAGGGTGTATCGCGCGCTTTCTCCCGAAATCATGGAATCGCAGTTGCCGGGACTGAAGGTGCTAAACTTTGCCTATTCAAACGGTGGACTAAACCAGGTAATGTTTGACGCGGCGGAGAAAAAACTGGCCCGGAACAATCACCCGAAAATCATTGTTCTGGGGGTTACTGCTAACTCGGTAACTGGCTATTCGGCAGGAAACCAGCAATACATTCAGGAATTAACACGACCACGGGAGGAAGTTTTGGAAAGGTTTTACCTGAATCCCGTTCGGTACTGGTTTTCTTCAACCTCGCCTGAAAAATTACAACAGCATTTTTGGGGAAAAGCAGATTCGGCATATTACCGGAATACTTATTTCATGAACGGGTACGTGGAGTCGGAAAAATATCCGGCTGACACCACAACCGCCATTTCATCGTATATCGACGATTTTAAGAATTACAAAGTGGATTCCGTTCATTTACAGGTTCTTTTTGACCAGGTTGAAAAGTGGACAAAAGAAGGTTTTACAGTAATTGGATTTGTTCCGCCTGTTTCGCAACCCATGCGTATGCTTGAAGATACGCTGGGATTATTTGATGAGGCGGCAATAAAAGCAGGTTTTGAAAAAGCCTCGGGCCATTGGATCGAAATTAATCCGGCAAGCTATAAAACTTATGATGGCAGTCATTTAACCATCGAATCGGCAAGACGATTGTCAGGAAAAATGGCTGCCACCATCAAAGAACTAAGTGAAAACAATAGACCGGCAAACCGGTAAAGAATGCAAATTGGCTGAAAACAGTTTTTTATTCAATCACCACTTTCATATCATAACCTCTCACTTTTATTACCCCGCCTGAATCGCCGGCTACAAGTTCGAGATTACTGTCATCTTTTATCTGTTTTGAAACTTTCAGTTTTTCAGGAATACTTACTTTCGGGTATTTCATATTGAAATCGACCCGAAACGGCACAGTTCCCGCGCCTACTTCAAGTTTCCCGTATTTTCCGTTTACCGAAAGACCTGCAAAATTGCTGTTCAGCCTTTCAATTTTTATGACATCGTCGTAAACATCTGTCATCAGTAAATTACTTAACGATTTGATTTCGAAAAGACAGTATTTGCTTTTGGCAACTTCAATTTTAGCTGTATTTCCGAGGTAGATATTATTATCGTACGAATCATCGGTTTTCAGTGTGCCAACATTTCCCAAACGAACATCGGAATATTTACCATTAAAAAATGCCCGTTCAACCGCGTTGACGGTCACATTACAATCATAAATTTCGAGCTTCACTTCGTCAACATCAGACTGCGAAACAAAATCAGAATACTTCGAAGTAAAGTTCAGGCTACTCATTGCTTCAACAGCAAATTTGTCGTCGTACGAATCAATCATCATCCCGCCAGCTTTTTTGATTTCCAGTTTTGAGTATTTGCTTTTGACGTTTGTGTTTCCGCATGTTTCTATTTCAACATCGGTGTCATAAATATCAAAATCCACATCTTTCTCTGCATTTCCCAGTTTCAGTTTTGAATATTTCGCTTCAATTTTTAACCGGCCTGCAAAATTATTGGCCAATAACTTGCTGTTGTACAGTACTAAATCGACGTTTCCGTTAAATGACTCTGTTTCAATATCGCTGTATTTGTTGTTTAAACTGAGATTTGCCGATTTCGGAATATACAGTTCGTGACTGATTTTAAAATCCTGGATTTTGATTTTGTCATCGTTCATTAAAGTCATGGTCGATTTGTTGTTTATCGTGTTCATGCTTTTATAAAAACGGGTGTCGATTTCGAGCGTATTCCCGGTTAAGCTGAATTTGAACTTATCAATTGCCGAAATTACCTTGTCCACATCTTCCTTTGTATTTCCGGTGATTTCCACCATCGTTTTTATGCTGACCGAATTATCAGCCGATGTAAAAATTTTAATATCTCCCGAATAATTGCTCATTTTGAGGGCGACATCAGCCGGAACTTTTACCGATTTATTCAGTGTTTTTGTTCCTTCGAAACCCGCTACCGCGCCAGCGCCGAGCGCAAATACTAAAAAAAGTACAACAAGTAAAATCTTAAAGTGTAACATTGTTTTCATGGCTTTTTTGTTTTTGAATTTCTAAATTGAGTCTGTTTAATATTCTTATTTTCTTCTCGTAATAATCGAGTAAGACATTTATAATCTGTTCATTTCCTCCAAATTCATTTAAATCTTTCTCGTAGCTTTTATACACTTTATCCAGTTCATTTAATTCGTCGAACAAAAACTGAAACTGTGTTTTTTCCTCGTCTGAAAGCGTTGAAATTTCGGTCCACTTTTTATCGGCAATCAGTTTAAGTTCAGCTTCCTGTTGCCCGAGTTCTTTCGAAACATCGGCAAGAGTTATTAAAACCACTTTCTCACGGGTTGTTTCCTTAACCACAACATAGGTAATCAGAACACCGAAAAGGAAAACTGCCGCAATCTTCCAGAACCCGTTCAATTGTTTTGTTTTGTTCTGTTTTATTTTATTGCTTATTCCGTTCCAGATAGCCTCATCATCAGGCTGTTCTGCATCAAGCCTCAGCCGGTTTTCCTTCAGGTATTTTTCTAAATTCGTTTTCATTTTCCATCTCTTTTATCATTTTGGCAAGCAATTGCTTCGCCCTGAAAAACTGTGTTTTTGCGGTTGATTCCGAAATGCGCAGTTTTTCAGCTATTTCGGCGTGTTTAAATCCTTCGAGCGCACGCAAAACAAGTATTTCCCTGGCACCATCCGGTAGCTTTTTAATCAGGTGATGAACGATTTCAGGATCAACCGATTCATCCAACTCTTCCGGAATTTCCATTTTCAGTTCGTGAATCGTTTCAATACTCAGAAATTTGAATTTTTTATTTCTGATTTTATCGATACTGCGGTTGATAACAATGCGTTTCAGCCATCCTCCAAAAGCATTTTCATCTTTTAATTTATGCAATTCAGTAAGCGCCTTTACAAACGAGTCCTGTAAAACATCTTCAGCTTCACCAACATCTCCGGTCATTCTCACGGCAAGGTTAAACATGCGTTTCGAATACAATCTATACAATTGTAACTGTGCTTTTTCATCGTTCTTTTTACACCGTTGAATAAGCGTTGCCTCGTTTATGCCCGAATCAATTTTCAAATACTGAGTTTTAACTGTAGGACGAAGTTATTTTAAAAAGGTTGGAACTCATTCTATTTTTTTATTTCGTAATATTGGCTGCAATTTTTAAAAATTGAAGTCTATGTACATTGTTCATGTTTTTGTTCACGTAAAGGGAGAGCATGTTGAGGAGTTCAAAACATTAACTGTTGAAAATGCAAAGGAAAGTTTAATGGAACCGGGAATTGCCCGCTTTGACATTGTTCAGCAACACGACGATCCAACCCGGTTTATTTTGGTTGAAGTTTACCGCAGTTACGAAGATCCGGCCAAACACAAGCTTACCGACCACTACACCCGCTGGCGCGATGCAGTGAACCACATGATGGCCGAACCAAGGCACAGCATAAAATTTTACAACATTTTTCCCGATGAAGAGGGATGGCAATAGCTTTTGAATCGGCAGTTCCAACCCGGATTATTTTCGGTTGCGGTTCGCTGGGCAAAGTTCCTGAACTTGTTGCGAAATCGGGTAAACGCGCGCTGATTGTTACTGGCGCAAGCAGGCGAAATGCCGTTGAACTTGCTGAAAAACTTACCCAAACCGGCATATCTTCACAAATCTTTTCTGTTTCCGGAGAACCAACCACAACCGATATCAAATCGGCTGTTTCGCTTGTTCTCCAAAATAATTGCGATGTAATTGTTGGTCTGGGTGGCGGCAGTGCTATTGATGCGGCAAAAGCCACAGCAGCGCTGGCAACAAACCCGGGCGATATTACCGACTATCTTGAGGTGATTGGAAAAGGGAAAGCACTTTTGGCTGAACCACTGCCTTTTATCGCTGTGCCAACCACTGCCGGAACCGGTACCGAAGTCACCAAAAATGCAGTTATCAAATCGGAGAAATTCAATGTGAAGGTGAGTTTGCGCAGCGACAGAATGTACCCGCAATATGCCGTTATCGACCCGCTTTTAACCATCGGTCTTCCGCCCGAAATTACTGCTTATACAGGAATTGATGCACTTACCCACCTGCTCGAAGTTTATGTTTCTGCAAAATCGAATCCATTTATCGATATGATTTGTCGTGATGGATTACAACGAATTGCTGTTTCTCTCGAAACTGCGTTTACAAATGGCAGCAACATCGAAGCCCGCGAAAATATGGCTTTTGCTGCAATGCTGGGTGGAATTGCATTAGCCAATGGTAAACTGGGCGCGGTACATGGTTTCGCCGGTCCGCTGGGTGGAATGTATCCAGCACCGCACGGTGCAGTTTGTGCCTGTTTGCTGCCGGCAGTAATGGAAATAAATATTGCGGCACTTCGCAGAACCAATCAGTCTGAAGTGTTGACAAAATACAACCAGGTGGCAAAGTGGCTCACCGGCAACACAAATGCCTGTGCCGAAGATGGGGTGGTTTGGCTGCACGATTTGGTAAAAAAGCTGAAAGTCCCGGCACTTTCTTCGTTTGGCGTGCAGTCTGCAAATTTTCCGGGTTTGGTTGAGAAGGCAAAAAATGCCAGCAGCATGAAAGGAAATCCGGTTATCCTCACCGACGAACAACTTTTTCAGGTTCTCGAAAAATCGATGTGATTTTTAGCGTTGAAAAGCTGGAAAAGCTGACTTCGATTTGTTTCAATAAAAAGTATCTTTGCAAAAAAAATCGGTGAAAAACTATGATTAGTAAATTTTTTCATACACCCGGCACAAGAAAATTCAATATGAAGCCGCGTTTTTACGATCCTGACCAGGACGAACGTGAAGCACGCGAACAACGCATCAGAAAAGAGCTTGGCCTGACTGAACCAGTAAAAACTGAAAACGGGGAATATCGCCCGAATATCAGAGGGCAATTCAGAAATACAGATGGCTGGCAAAAATCAGACAGTTCGGCAAAAGTAGCTCAGCAACGTCGGTTGTTATGGATGATTCTGATTCTGGCAGTCGTAGTTTTCCTGATGTTTTTTGGCGACTCTCTTTTTTAGTTCAATATAAATCTGAATATTCAGTGAGCGATATCATCCGGTTATTACCCGATTCAGTAGCCAACCAGATTGCTGCGGGTGAGGTTATTCAACGCCCGGCTTCTGTGGTGAAAGAGCTGGTTGAAAATGCGCTTGATGCCGGCGCTACCGAAATTATAGTTCATGCCAAAGATGCCGGACGAACGCTTATTCAGATTACCGATAACGGTTGCGGCATGTCGCCCACCGATGCGCGAATGGCTTTTGAACGGCACGCCACTTCGAAAATCACTCAGGCCAACGACCTGTTCAATATTCGCACCATGGGCTTCAGGGGCGAAGCGCTTGCTTCGATTGCCGCCATTGCCGATGTTGAACTGCGCACCAAAAAAGTGGAGGATGAGGTTGGAACTTTTATCCATATTACAGGTTCTGAGGTGATTACGCAGGAACCGGTGGCCTGTAGCAACGGCACAAGCTTTCAGATTAAAAACCTGTTTTACAATGTGCCTGCCCGACGCAAATTTCTGAAAGGAAATACTACCGAATTAAAACACATTATCAGCGAAATACAACGGATTGCCATTCCTTATCCCGAAATTAAAATTTCGCTTTTTCATAACAACACACCGGTTTACGAGTTGCCAAAAACCAACCACAGGAAACGGATTGTCGATTTGTTTGGAAAGGCCATTAACCAAAGTCTTGTACAGGTTAATGAGGAAACCAGTGTTGTAAAGGTTTTCGGGTTTGTGGGTCAGCCGCGGTTTGCACGCAAAACCATGGGAGAACAGTTCTTTTTTGTGAATGGCCGGTTTATCCGCCACGGTTATTTTCACAAGGCGGTGATGCAGGCTTACCAACAGTTACTGCCAGCTGACGCTTTTCCGGCTTATTTTCTTTTTCTCGAAACCGACCCTGCCAATATTGATATAAATGTTCACCCCACCAAAACCGAAATCAAATTTGAAAACGAACGCGATATCTGGCCCATTATTCATGCTGCCGTGCGCGAGTCGCTTGGAAAAAACAACGTGGTACCATCCATCGATTTCGACCAAAATGGAAGCATCGATATTCCACTGCCGCCAAAATCTTTCGACGATATTCAGTTCCCTGAAATCAGAATAAATCCTGATTACAACCCGTTTGAAAACGAAAAGACCAATACTTCGGGCAATTACGGGAAAACACCTGCTGAACGCAAAAACCTGGGACGCTGGGAAGATTTATATACTGGTACTCAGCTCAAATTGAAATCTGAACCCGATTATGAACCATCATCGGTTGTTGACGATCTTTTGTTTGCCGGGCCTCCCGAACAGTTTTCGGGGAAGAAAACGCTCCAGCTAAAACAGAAATACATTCTAACCCCGGTTAAATCGGGATTGATGGTAATCGACCAGAAACGCGCCCACGAACGTATTTTGTTTGAAAAATTTATGGAGGTGCTGAAATCGGATTCGGTAGCCAGTCAGCAACTGCTTTTCCCGCAAACACTGGAACTGAATCCGGCAGACTCGGCCATCCTGCAAAATATTATCCCCGAATTGTTGTCGCTGGGTTTTGATATCCGCGATTTTGGTAAAAACACATTTATTATCAGCGGAACGCCGGGTGTGCTCGATGTGGCAGAGCCTTCGCTGATAGTGGAGAAGCTGCTCGAAGAATACAAAACCTCGCCCGTTGACGCCCGCTCAAAAGCAAAGGAACAAATTGCAAAGTCGCTTGCAAAAGCGTCAGCACTCGAATACGGAACCGAGCTGAAACAGGAAGAAATTATTCACCTGATTGATGAACTGTTTGCCTGTGCCACACCCAACTTTTCGCCCGACGGGAAAAGGGTGCTGCACATTATTCCGGTTACCGATATTGAAAAAAGTTTCTCGAAATGACAGAATGTCGTTATTTTCGACCCGAAATAAAATGGTTCGGCAATTGCAATGCCAGCCAAAACAACGAATAAATTATGAATTACAGGCCAGCGTTTAATTCCATTCCGGTTGTTGTAAAAAACCTGATTATTGTAAATGTGCTGTTTTATTTAGCGACTTTAATGCTAAATAAAGCAGGTATTGATTTGTATGATTATTTAGGATTGTATTTCCCACTTTCTGAGAAATTCAGATTGCATCAGTTTTTCACCTATATGTTTATGCATAGCATGAGCCCTTCACATATATTCTTCAATATGTTTGCTTTGTATATGTTTGGCCGGGTTCTGGAGAGCGTGTGGGGGCCGAAACGATTCCTGTTGTTTTACCTCGTAACCGGAGTAGGTGCAGCCCTTATTCAGACTATTGTGACTTCTGTTGAATATCAGATGCTTATTTCAAAGATTTCGCCCGATCAATTGGAATACTATAAAGAGATTGCGTTAGAGGGGAAATTCATTCCCGGTACACTTTCTGAGAAAATGGCAATGATACTTAATACTCCAACCGTTGGAGCTTCAGGTGCAGTTTTTGGTATTTTGCTTGGGTTCGGAATGTTGTTCCCCAATACTCAACTGATGTTGCTGTTCCCACCAATCCCAATTAAAGCGAAATATTTCGTAGCTGGTTATGGTTTACTGGAATTGTTTTTCGGAGTTTCCGGCATTCAGGGGAGTGTTGCCCATTTTGCCCACCTCGGAGGGATGCTGTTTGGCTATTTTATGATTAAATACTGGAACAAAACACTGAACCGGTTTTATTAGATTTGAATACTGGGGACCGAGTTTTTAGTACTGAGATTTGAGTATTGGAATTTGGAATTTGGGATTTGAGTATTGGGATTTGTGTATTGACATTTGGAATTTGTGTAAATGGAAATTCTTTCAGATATAAAACAAACCTTTAAGGAAGGAACCTCGCTCACCCGGCTGATTTACATCAACCTGGGGTTTTTTATTCTGATAATGCTGACAAGTGTTGTTTTTTATCTTTCAGCACTACCAAATCCGGTTGCCGGCTGGCTTTCAGTACCGTCCGATTTACAGAGCCTGTCGCGTCAGCCGTGGTCGGTTGTAACCTACATGTTCACACACACTGGTTTTTTACACATTCTCTTTAATTTGCTGGGTTTGTACTGGTTTGGTAAATTGTTTATGTACCGGCTCGACAGTGGTAAACTGCTTTCGGTTTATTTGATGGGGGGAATTTCAGGGGCTGTGTTTTACATTGCAGCATATAATATTTTCCCGGTTTTTCAGCAGGCTGAAGGGTTGCTTTTGGGAGCTTCTGCTTCGGTTTATGCCATTTTGGTAGCCGTTGCGGTGTACGACCCCGATATGGAACTTCACCTTTCGTTTATCGGTACATTCAAACTGAAATATGTGGCAGCCTTTTATGTTTTACTCTCTGTAATCAGCATTTCGGTATCGAATGCGGGTGGCAATATTGCACATCTTGGCGGAGCTGCCTGGGGTTGGTTTTTTATATGGCAACTCGGAAAAGGTCGCGATATGGGCAGTGGAATTGAAAAAATACTTACAGGTTTTGGCCGGTTCCTGGGAAACCTGTTCAAGCCAAAAAGCAGGCTGAAAGTTGCTCACAAACAAACTCCCCGCGACGATTACGAGTACAACCGCATGAAAAATGCAGAGCAGGAAGAAATTAACCGCATTCTCGAAAAGATTGCCAAAGCGGGGTACGACAGTCTTACAAAAGGGGAAAAGGAATTGCTTTTCAGGCAGGGGAAAAACTAAATTTTCTCACCGGTTTCCTCATTATGATTTAATCTTCTCAGGTATTCACGTCTGATCCAAAATCTGTCCATCAGTTTTGAAGGTTGAATAGGCGTTTTTTTTGTGTGTGCCTGTTGAATGCTGGCATTGAGTTCGAACCCAATCAGCAAAATAAGCGACATTAAATACATGAGCAGTAAAATTACCAGTAAAGTACCGATAGAACCGTACAACTGGTTGTATTGGTTGAATTTATTTACGTAGTAAGCAAATCCGTAAAGGGTCAGCACACTTAAAAAGGTGGCCAGCGTGCCGCCAGCCGAAATAAAACGCCATTTCACTTTTTTAGCCGGTGCCATATAATATAAAAACGAAATGGCAAAAAACAGCAGCGATATAACAATTACCCACTTAACGGAGGATAGTAAGATAAGAGTGAATCCGTCGTGCAGATTAACCGATTCTTTCAGGTAATCGATAAAAATCTCGCCAAGCGTCATAAACACAATTACAAGCGTGAGCAGCACCGATAAAATTGCAAGCAGATAAATTGCAGTAATCCGCTGACTGATCCAGGAGCGGCGCTGAATACTGTGTACAGTGGCGTCAAAGGCGCTCATCATGGCTGCCAGTCCGTTGGTCGAAAAAATAAGCGCGGCCACAAACCCAAACGAAAGCAAATCGCCGCGGGGTTGCATAATAATGTCTATTACAGTGGTTTCAATGGCTGTAAAAGTACTTTCGGGTACTATGTCTTTGATAAGCAAAAACAATTCGTTTTGAAAATCCTTAATGGGAATGTACGGAATGAGGGTAAACAAAAAAATCATAAACGGGAAAAAGGCAATAAAAAATGAAAACGCGATAGCCGAAGCGCGCGTTGGAATTGCTCCTTTATCGATGCTACGCCAGAAAAACAGGGCAACATCGTACAATGGTACTCCATCAAAAAAAGGGAGTGAGATTTTTTTTGCCCTTTCGGCGATACGTTCTCCCAGTTTCAGCAAACGTTCAAGATATGGGTCGAACCGATTCATTAATTTTATTGCTGTTCAATACGCAATTGGTGAATGTATTCTTTACCATCGGTTTTTTTCAGAAGAAAGTAGGTTCTGAAAATCCCCTTGTTGGTTACAAGGTTGCCAACAACATATTGGGCTCCTTCTTTTCCACCCTGGTGAATAATGTTAAATCCCTCGGGTGAATTATTACTGAAGAATTTGCCCACAATTTGCTGGGCTTGTGCTTTACTGCAAACGTTATCTTCTTCAAGTACAACCAGTTCGATGTTTTGATTGAAATACTCCGAAAGGGTTTTTGCATTTCCGGTTTTTAAGCTCTTAATTATTTCATCGGGGACTTGAGCTGTTGTTTCGCTACTGATTGCAGTACATAAAACTGCTGTAATGAAAAGTACAAATACTGTTTTTTTTGTTGTCCACATTTTATTTCTGTTTCAAAAATTGCGTAACTATACAGCAAAAATGGTGCTAAAGTCGGCATTTACCGGATTGATACCGTAAATTTATACAATTATAACTCAATTATCCGACATGAAGATTACTTTACTTGTAATTGGCAAAACCGATGCAGCTTATCTGGCCGAAGGTATTGGCGAATACGTAAAGCGTTTGAATCATTATATTTCTTTTGAAATTGAGGTAATTCCTGATATCAGAAAAAAATCGAATATGACTGCCACTCAGCAAAAAATAACTGAGGGAGAATTGATTCTGGCGAAACTTTTACCGGGAAAAGAACTTCATTTGTTTGATGAAAAGGGAAGCCAGTATTCGTCGCGCGAATTTGCCCGGTTTCTTGAACGAAAAATGGTGTCGGGCATAAAAGAGCTTGTTTTTGTTGTTGGTGGTCCGTACGGTTTTTCAGAAGAAGTGTATAAAAATACAGCTTCAAAAATTTCGCTTTCAAAACTTACCTTTTCGCACCAAATGGTGCGATTGTTGTGCGTAGAGCAAATTTACCGGGCTTTTACCATTTTAAAAGGCGAACCATATCATCACGATTAACTGATGTTGCTGAAATTAAACAAATACACGTTTCTGGTTTTTGCATTGTGCTTTTTTGTGGGGGCTGCAATTATCGAAAATCACTTATTGCGCGAGCATCCCGAAACGCATGTTGTGGATGATATTGAGAACAGGTTGCACAAATTTGAGTTTGAACTGACACAACAAACTCAGGCCATTACAACTGTTTTAACCGACAGCACTTTTGACGGTTCTTATTTCGAAACACTTAAAAACCACACGCTTTCCATTGATGAAACAGGCACCGGTTATTTGGTTTACGAAGATGGGAAACTGGTTTACTGGAGCGACAGGTCTGTTGCATTTTACAATTCGGTGCGCGAATACAGGAAAAAAGAAGGACTGGTTCAACTGCCGAACGGGTATTATTTGTTGCAGATTAGAACCACCGGAAGTTTACAGGTGGTTGGGCTGCACATTGTAAAGTACAATTACGAGCACGAGAACAAATACCTGCACAACACTTTTTTCAAAGCCTATAAAATTCCGGAGAGTTTTGAACTCAGGCCTGTACCTACCGAAAAATCGTTTGCAATCAAATCAACCGACGGCAGTTACGTATTTTCAATTGAACCCGACGGAGAATATAACTGCCGCGAAAACCAGTTGTATTTTCCTGCATTAATCTATTTTTCAGGTTTAATGCTTTTGCTGTTTTATTTTAAGCTTGAGTTTTTTGCATCCGGAGCAAGTTTTATACTTCGGGTCATGGCCCTGGCCGCAGCATTGTTCATCGTTTTATGGATACATCTTATTTTTAATTTTCCGAAAGTTTTATCGCATTTACCCGTTTTCAAACCCGAAGTTTTTGCATTAAATATCTGGTTACCATCGCTTGGCGACTATTTTTTGGTGTCGCTCTTTTTTACTTTCTGGCTGTACCTTTTTACGGTGGAAGTTAATTTCGCCAAATTGCAAGCCGACTCCGGGCTTCCTAAAAAAGGAATCCTTGTACTGCTTTTTCTTTTTAGCGCTACTCTGTTTTTATTAGCAAATTATCTGATTGAAATATTGATATACAATTCAACAATTTCTTTCACGCTGAATAAAATAATTGGCATTTCAACAGAAAGTATTCTTGGAATTTTTTCGGTTGGATTGGTTTTGTTTTCAGTGCTGTTTTTTCTGGTGAACATCACAAGCGAAGCTTGCGGGGAGTTTTCGATTGGCAGGCTTTTAGTGTTGACAGGGAGTACGGCAGTGGCACTTGGGTTTATTCAGTGGGTGGCTGTGGGAGATGTTGCTGTACCTGCCCTGTTGCTCTTTCTTGTTTCATCGCTCGTGGCAGCTGTATTCAGTAAAAACCAGATGAAAAAACTGTCGCTGAGCTACCTCATCGTTTTTGTTTCGCTGGCTTCGGTGTATTCACTGATTACTTTTTATGGAACCATCGAAAAGAAGGATATTGAGCGGCAGAAGCTTTTTGCCATCACGCTTACTGCTGAACGCGACCCTGCAGCCGAAGAATTTTTAGGGAAAATTGAAAGGCAGATAAAAAACGATGTGGCAATACCAAGTTTGCTGCTCCAGAAAGAAGATTTGCGGGAATATATTGAACGCACCTATTTCAGTGGCTATTTTAAGAAATACATTTTCGAGATGTACGTTTGCGGACCTGCCGATAGTCTTGTACTTCAGCCCGATAATCAGACTTATCCGTGCGATTTACTGATGGAATCGATGATTCAGGATATGGGTGTGCATATTGCCGGCACAGGTTTTTATTTTATGGATAACATGAACGGGCGTATTTCGTACACTGGCAAACTTCATTTCGAAATGCCCGGCACTACTGAAGGGGTAAATATTTATATCGACCTCGATTCTGATTTGCTTTTTGAAGGGATAGGATTTCCAGAACTGCTTATCGACAAGTCGATTACGCGCTCCGAAAACTACCGGAAATTCAACTTTGCCAAATATTATGGCGGCGAACTGACCGATAAACTGGGCGATTACAACTATAATTTTTACATCGACTCGTATGAGCCTGAAGATAAAGAATTTACACTGAAACGGAGAGACGGTTTCGAACACCTGATTTATCATACACGCGAAAATAACTTTATCATCGTTTCGCGCGAGCTTACCACCTTTACCGATTACCTGATTTCGTTTCCATATTTGTTTGTTTTTTATTTTCTTATTCTTATCGTACTGTTTGTTGTTATCAACCGGCGGATTTTCCCACAGAAAGTAGTGTTTAACCTGAAACTCAAAATACAGGCTGCCATTATTTCAATCGTGTTTATTTCATTATTGCTTGTAGCGCTGGCTACCATTTTTTACAATGTACGCGAATACAGGCTGAAACATCGTAACGACCTGAATGAAAAGATGAAATCGATTGCTGAAGAAATTGATATGCGGCTTGAAGATAAAGACGAAATTACGCCTGAACTGGTTGACTGGCTCAACCGCGAATTGGCAAAGCTGTCGAATATTTTCCAGACCGATATTAATATTTATGGTGTTGATGGCAATTTGTTAGCCTCTTCACGTGTCGAGATTTTTCAGCGCGGACTTGTTTCCACGCGTATCAATTCGGCAGCGTTTTACGAGATTTTCCAGAATGCACAATACAACAATTTTTTTCAACCCGAAAATATCGGACATCTCTCGTACCTGTCGGTTTACAAGCCAATTATCAATAATCGAGGAGACAATCTTGGTGCGATAAACCTGCCCTATTTTATTTCGCAGGATAAATACAACCAGGAAATTACAACTTTCATTGTGGCGTTTATTAATCTGTATGTGCTGCTTTTGCTTGTGAGTATTGTGCTGGCCATTTTTATTGCCAACCAGATTACACACCCTTTGGTTGTAATTCAGGAGAAGTTGAAAAAAATGGAACTTGGCAAATACAACGAACCGATTTATTACCGCCGGAACGACGAAATTGGCAGTTTGGTAAAGGAATACAATAAAAAAGTAGAAGAGCTGGCGTTGAGTGCCGATTTGCTGGCGCGTTCGGAACGCGAGTCGGCCTGGCGCGAGATGGCTAAACAAATAGCCCACGAAATCAAAAACCCGCTGACGCCAATGAAGCTGAACATTCAGCACCTGCAACATGCCCGTGGCCGCGGAAAAGAGTACAACGAATACATTGAAAGGGTAACTGCAATTTTAATTGAGCAAATCGATAATCTTTCGAATATTGCCACCGAGTTCTCCAATTTTGCCCAGATTCCAACGGCACGCAACCAGGTTTTCAACCTTGGAAATCAACTGGAAAGGGTCATCGGTCTTTTTGAAACGCACGACAAAATCACCATTCGTTTTAGCTCAACCGGAAAAGGGCCGGTGATGGTAAATGCCGACAGGGAACAGTTTTCACGTGCTATCATCAACCTGATAAAGAATGGAATACAGGCAATTCCTGAAAACAGCGATGGCGAAATAAATATTTCACTCAGCCACAACGATGGAGTTGCACTTATTGCTGTTTCCGACAACGGAACAGGTATTCCGGTTGAACTGCGAGAAAAACTGTTCAGCCCGAGTTTTACAACAAAAACAAGTGGAATGGGATTGGGCCTGGCTATTGTAAAAAATATAGCCGAAAACTTTTCGGGCAAGGTGTGGTTCGAAACTGAGCTCGGAACCGGTACCACATTTTTTCTCGAAATACCTGTTGATAAAACCAGCCATAATGAGTTGCAGTAACCATTTGGCGAAATCTTTGGTTTCGCGTATTCTTGTATTCTGAATTATATATTGTCTGAAATTCCAATATTCTAAAATTCTAATATTCTGAAATTCTAAGATATGGTTCCGTTATCGTTTAAAGAAATTGCCGGACGGCTGAAACAGTTGCAACTTCCTGAGATTGATGTGGTTATTGGTATTGGCTCGGGAGGAATTCCGCCGGCAACTTTTGTGGCGTTTCATCTAAATGCCGAATTAATGGTAATGTCGCTGAACTACCGCGACGAGAAAAACAATCCACGTTTTGATGAGCCAAAAGTTTTATACCAGCCCGAATGGCAACTCGAAGGTAAACGCATTCTACTGGTTGACGATGTTTCAGTATCGGGTAAAACAATGGAAACGGCACGCGCACAACTTGCCGGGTTCGATGTAAAAACCCTTGCCATGAAAGGGAAAGCTGATTTTGTACTTTTCCCCGAAATAAAAGATTGTGTAAAATGGCCCTGGAAAGAGTGAAGAAAGAAGAGAATGCACGAAAGATAAACCAACTAAATAAATTTATATGAGAACTTTTCTGTTTTTAATTGCAACTGTTTTTTTTAGTTTTTCTGCTCTTTGCCAAAAATCCACAACTTTCAAACCTGGCGAAATCTGGCCCGATAATAAAGGTGTTCATATCAATGCTCACGGAGGTGGAATTTTGTTTCATAACGGAAAATATTTCTGGTTTGGCGAACACAAAGTGGAAGGCAAAAAAGGAAATCAGGCCTGGGTTGGCGTTCATTGTTATTCGTCGGGAAACCTTACCGACTGGACTGATGAGGGAATCGCGTTTTCTGTGAGTAACGACCCTGAAAGTGAGATAACTGCTGGTTGTGTTATTGAGCGTCCGAAAGTGATTTACAATAAGAAAACCGGAAAATTTGTAATGTGGTTTCACCTTGAGTTAAAAGGGCAGGGGTATAAAGCTGCAAAAACAGGCGTTGCTGTAGCCGATAATCCAACAGGACCATACAATTTTTTAAAAGCAGTGAATCCAAATGCTGGCGTGTGGCCGGTAAATTACAACGGTGAACTGATTTCAAAAAAGTTCCCCGAAAATTTGAAAGATTGGTCGGATGAATGGATTCAGGCAGTAAAAGACGGCTTGTTTGTGCACCGAGATTTTGAAAAAGGACAAATGGCCCGCGACATGTCGCTTTATATTGATGATGATGGGAAAGCATACCACATTCATGCATCGGAAGAAAACCTGACGCTTCACATTGCCGAACTGACCGATGATTACACTGGCTTCACCGGGAAATATATTCGGGTGTTACCAACCGGTCACAATGAAGCGCCTGCGTTGTTCAAATACAACAACAAGTATTTCATGATAACATCGGGTTGTACAGGCTGGGCACCAAATGCAGCGCGTTTGCTGGTTTCCGGTTCGGTGATGGGCAACTGGGAGTACATCGAAAATCCTTGTGTTGGCACAGATAAAGAACTGACTTTCCACGCTCAAAGTACTTATATTTTGCCTGTTGAAGGGAAAAAGAATGCTTTCATTTTTATGGCTGATCGCTGGAATCCGGAGAATGCAATTGACGGTCGTTACATCTGGTTACCTGTTCAGTTTAACGAAATGGGAAATCCCTATCTCGAATGGATAGATGAATGGAAACTTTCAATTTTTGATAAAAAATAATACAAATTGATATTGTAATGAAAAACAGATTTCTGCTTTTGTTAACCGTTGTTTTTTTGCTGTTTTCATGTAAAAAAAGTATTCAACCCGAAGTTTATATTGAACACATCGAAAAAGGGAACAGTGTTTCATCGGTGGCGCAGGCAGCTTTACTTACAAAAGTTGCTGCGGCAATAGAGACAGGAGGTCCGGCATACGCTGTTGAGTTTTGCAGTTTGAAAGCTTCGGGCATCACTGACAGCCTGAACAGCGTTTTCAATTGCACAATTTCAAGGGTTTCTGCCAAAAACAGGAATATGGAAAATTCACTTGCATCAGCCACCGATAAACAACTTTGGGCGATTTTTGAAAATGGGACTGTTGCTGATACTGTTATTCAGCAAGGGAAAAATCTCGTGTATTACAAACCCATCAGAACCGCCATGCCAGCCTGCTTAAAATGTCATGGCGCTCCGGGAACCGAAATTGATTCAATAACTGTTCAAAAATTACAAACCTTGTATCCAAACGATTTGGCTATTGGTTACAAGTTGAATGATTTCAGGGGGTTGTGGAAAATTGAGTTTTCAGCGCCCTGATTTTTCCTGTTTATAACCTGAATTTTATTGATTTCGCCTGTTTTGTTGGTTATGCACCGTGCGGTGTTGATAAAATAGAATGGGAGCCTGATTATTGAAAACATTCATTTTCTAATATTGAGCACCCTTATTTTTTATCTTCATTAAATTATGCGAATCAGGGGTGGCTTTCGGCTACCCTTTTTTCTTTGCCGAAATCCATTTCCTGTCGTTTTACTTTTATTAAAAATTAAGATGAGTTTAAAAAACACATTTGCGGAATGTGGATTTGTTGTAATTTTATGCAAAAACCAATAACTATGATAACACAGGAAAAACAGTTTGAATGTTGCCCTCCATTTAATCCTGAACCGTGGAATGACAAAAGTTTTAGCTGGCAAAACAAGCAATTTGTAAAAGGAAAAGTGAAAACATTTTTCTACATGCCTTTCGGATTTGGTAAGGAAATGCAGCGACTTGACAAAAAAGTGACAGAAGCAGGCGCTGAAATTCCTGATTATCTTTGTCTTTCCGATCATACTTCGAAATGGAACATGGATTTGTACCTGGCTGTTGATAAACCTTTACCAGGTGAAAAAAATCTGCAAATGAGCGGGAATTTTTACAGCCGTGTGTACGAAGGATCGTTCAGTGACACCGGAAAATGGCGAAAAGATTTTGTTGAAAATGCAAAGCAGAAGGGTCTGAAAACAGGTAAAACTTACATGTGGTACACCACCTGCCCAAAATGTGCAAAAAAGTACGGCAAAAATTACACGGTAATTTTAGCTGAAGTAATTTAACTGATTCGACATTTTTGTGACTGGAACCGTTCTTAAACTGGAAGAATGGTTCTTTTTATTTTCGGTAAAAAACTTTGGGGCCCCCCTCTGCTTTTTTAAACATGTGCAAACCTAACCTGGAACCGTTGTGAAAAGCCTGAAGTCAGGTTATAAAAAGAATTTCAACATTGATTCCGGGCACACGGACTGTTGGTAATAAAGAATCCGAAAAATCCACCCATTGCCATGCTTTTTATGATTTCACCTGCGGTAATTTCTGCTAATTTTTTTTCCTGAGTTACAACAAATACTATAACCCCGGCAACTGCTCCGATGGCAATGTAAATCATTGTTTTTCTTCCTTGTGGAGTCCGTATATTTCGTTTCACCCAGTTTCCTTCAGGTTTAATTTCAAGTTTTTTAAATTCCATATCAATTCTCATTTTAACGTATGCAAAAATATAAATATATCGATATAAATAAACTTGATTTCAGAATTAAAATGAACACCGCTATCAATTGCAAAAAGCAACAGGAAAAAGGGAGAGAATAAATTTGGATAAAGCTGAAATAAAAAAATCATTCACTTCCAACGCATCAAATAGGTTGAAAATTCTGTTACTGCTTGGTTGAAAAAAATCAGTTCAACTTTAATATCTTTTTGTAACTTACATGAAAATTCAGATATTAAGGGTTATAACTATTAAACCATTATTTTATGAAAACATGTAAAATTAAATTTCTCAGCTTGTTTATTGCGATGCTGTTAATCATTGAGGTAAATGCACAGAACATTGTAGTAAGCGAAAATCTGAATGTTAATTCTGGACCTTTAAAAGTAAAGATGGGTGCACAGGGTTTTGGAAAAATTGGCAAATGGAAATTTGGCGAATATTCAGTAGTGTCAAGTAAAGCCGGATGGACAAAGACCACATCTAAATCGAACCTCTTTAATACAAAAACGGAAAGTAAAACAACACAGAAATTTTCATTCATAATATGTAATAAGGAATCTGATTCCGCATTTGTAAATGCCGCGAAAAATGTTGAAATAGAAGAAGTTCAGGGATTTGAACTATTTCCAAATTTTTATCTTGGTGAAAACGAAGTAAAACTTAGTGCGAATAATTTCACAGCTTCAATCATCATAAACGGCGATACTACCGATACATGGATTTTGCTAATGAATTCGGAGTGGGGAAGTGAATCTGAAAACACTGGCGAAGCTATTTTGACCAATGGTATCACAAAGTATTTGATATTCTCAGCAAGTTCAAATTCAAACGGTACAGATAAAAGAAATATTCCGGCAAAAGGTTACGAATTCAGAGAAAAAGAATATGCTGTTTTAGCCTTACAATATTATGGCGGCGGTGCATTGGGCTACAATAAAAATTTGGTTTGGATTGACAATAACCAAAATCAGAAAGCGAAACTTATTCTGGCTGCTGCTGCTACTGCCATTTTACAACTAAAAACTGATGAAGTTGATGTTTTTGAATAAGTTATGGAGTTGTCATTAAAATGGCAATTTATCTTAACTTTTGATTGTCAGACAATATAAAAGGACGACACTTTGGCCGCCGTCATTATGAAAGTTTTAATAACAGGAGTCAATTTACTGACTCATAATATAAATATCTCGATTATTAGAAAATACATAGAAAATCATTACCTGATCTTCAGAACGATCATGGACAAATCCGGTTTAAACTATTTGTTTAGCTCATTGAATTATATGCCAACAAAATCGATTAAATCCATCAATAGACTAATTGTATTGGGGCTATTTTACTTCTTTAGTAGGTGGTGATTGTCGGAGTTGTTAATTTAAATTTTTTGTGTATTTCTCAACTGATTGTACAAAAGGTTATTTTGACCTAATAATAAGGTTTAAAAATAAACGAATTTAGCTGAACTGTTTGCAACTTGTTTGGCTGCTCAAAAAAAATCACTTACAAGATACTTTGTAAGTGATTGATTATTTTGTTGTCCTGTCAGGTTTCGAACCTGAACTCTTCTGATCCAGAGTCAGACGTGTTGCCAATTACACCACAGGACAGTCTGAAATTTTGTGCTGCAAAAATAGTAATTTGTTGTAAACCCAAATTATCTTTTCTAAAAATCTTGCAAATCATTGAAATTTCGGTTTAAATCGCTCATTTGGCGAAAACTTCAGTGACTGACATTCGATTTTTAAACTATTGCATTATTTTTATCACCGGAAAATAATTTTAACCAAAAAGATAAACTATGAATGATTTTCAAAAAAGAAGAGATTTCCTGAAAATTTCAGCAGCCGGAGCACTGGGTGTGATTGCCCTTGGCCCGATGGGTTGCAAACCCGGAGCAAAACCTGCTATCCAGCCGGTTGACCGCAAGAGTTTTGGCGTTGGTCTTCAATTGTACACCATTCGCGATGCAATGACTGCCGATGTTCCCGGAACTTTGAAAAAACTTTCGGATTTGGGATACAAAAACCTTGAACTTGCCAACTATGCCGATGGTAAATTTTATGGTTATGTACCTGCCGAATTCAAAAAAATGGTGAACGACCTTGGAATGGACATTGTAAGCAGCCACACAAGTGTTGAAGCCGCAGGAATTACAATGGAAAGTGCCAGAAAAATGGCCGACGACCATGCACTTCTCGGTGTGAAATATTGTGTACAACCCTGGGTTGAAGAAGTGGACCGGAATATAGAATCATACAAAAAAATGATTGCCGACTGGAACCAGGTGGGTGCAGTGATGAAAGAAGTGGGTATTCAGTTTGGCTATCACAACCACAATTTCGAATTTGCCAATATCGACGGTGTAGTTCCGTATTACGACATTTTTATGCCCGAAATGGATGCAANNCCGGTCGAAATGTTTAACAAATATCCAGGCCGTTTCCAGTTGTTCCATTTTAAAGATATGGCTCAACAAAGTGCGCCTTTCTATGATGTGATTAAAGATGATATTACTTCGGTAGGCGCTGGTCTTATCGACTTTAAACGNNAGCAACATTACCACAAAGATTCTTGTATAATACACATTATCAGTAGAAAAAATTGAACCGGTTTCACGAAGAAACCGGTTTTTTTGTTTAAAAAAGTTAGATTTGAAAAGAACTAATACAACTGAAAATGACAAGAATTGCTTTTGACCAAATGAAGGACACAGTAAAAAAGGCATTTGTTTTAGCCGGATTGCCTGAAGCAAAAGCTGAAGTTTGTGCCCGGATACATACCGAATCGAGCAGAGACGGGGTCTATTCTCACGGGCTCAATCGTGTGGAGCGTTTTGTCGATTACATTAGTAAGGGATGGGTTGATGTGAATGCCGAACCAACACTTATAAATAATCTTGGCTCATTCGAAATTTATAACGGTAACCTTGGCCCNNTGGATGCGGGGCGGTTCTTATGGCTGGCAGGCAGCCGACAAAGGTTATATTGCTATTTGCTGGACAAACACCGAATCGTGTATGCCGGCGTGGGGAGCCAAAACCATTGGCATCGGGAATAATCCTTTTGTGATGGCTGTTCCGCGTAAAAACGGACATTTGGTGCTCGATATGGCAATGTCACAATATTCGTATGGTAAACTTCAGGTTACCAGACTTAAAAACGAGAAACTGCCTTTCCCCGGCGGTTTCGACAAAGACGGGAATCTTACTGACATTCCCGGCCCCATTGAAGAAACCATGCGGATTTTGCCCACAGGTTATTGGAAAGGATCAGGACTTGCGATTCTTTTAGATGTAATTGCTGCTTTGCTGTCGAACGGGCTGGCCACCTGTGGTATCGATAAAGCGGGTAAAGGAAGTTGCGGCAGTTGTAACCAGGTTTTTATTGCAATCAATCCGTTAAAGATCAATACACAGGAGTTTATCGACAATGTACTGGAATCAACGGTTCAGCAATTGAAATCTTCGGTACCGGTAACAGAAAATGTCAATATTTATTATCCGGGTGAGCAGTCGATGTTAACACGGAAAACAAATATGGAATTGGGAATCCCGGTTGATGATGGTGTTTGGGAGAAAGTGAAAAAACTTGCAGGCATTTAATATCAATAAAAATGAAAGCTGTACTAGTTACACAACCCAATCACATTGTAATTGCAGAACGCCTTCAACCTGAGATTTCGGAGCCAAACGAAGTATTGATAAAAGTAAAGGTGGGTGGAATTTGTGGTTCCGATGTACATATTTATCACGGTACTTCGTCGGTTGCAACCTATCCGAGAGTTATCGGGCACGAAATTGTGGGAGAAATAATTGAAGTTGGATNNAGAAATGTTTGTCGTAATTTGAAAGTCAGGTCGGTGCATGTTGATGGTGGTTATCAGGAATTTGTGGTTGTTCCGCAGGAAAGTATTTACCACATTCCTGATCATGTTTCGTGGGAAGAAGCCATTCTGATTGAGCCTTTTACCGTAGCAGAACAGGTTTGTTCACGTGCTGAAATTCAGGCCGGCGATTTGGTTTTTATTATGGGTGCAGGTCCGGTTGGTTTGAGTGTTTTAAAAATGACAAAGTTGCGCGGTGCAACCTGTTTTATTTCAGATATTGTGGAGAAAAGACTCGATTTTGCCAAAACACAGGGAGCCGACGTGGTTTTAAACGTCAATAAACTGGATGTTAAAAACGAAATTCTGAAATTAACCGATGGATTAGGAGCCACTGTTGTAATCGACTCGGTTTGCAATGTGAAATCGTTTGAACAGGCTTTAACTTATGTTTGCTCTGCCGGACGGGTAATTACACTTGGTTTCAGTGGCGAACCCTCCGCAATTGCACAGTTTGCAATCACTGCCCGCGAAATTGANNGATAGAAAAAGGCAAGGTGATTTTGTATTTCTGAGTGGGACAGAATATTTCAAAAAAAAGAGGAACACAATTTTTATTGTATTCCTCTAACCGGTTGACCTACTAAGGCTCGAACTTAGACTCCCCGCCCGAACGTACCAATATAGAAGCATATAAAACACACAGCGAACGTTCGGTACGGGCGGGTTCTGAACCAAAATCAGACGTATTGCCAGTTAGTTTAAAACTTTCAAAAAAGATAAGGTATTTTATTTTTGAGGAATCGTCTGCCAGCAGCAGTTTTCAGATATTTTTCCCTCAAAATTGCATCTTCTTTACTATCAAACTGCTCAGTATATACCAATTCCCATGGTACAAAAGGTTTGGTTGATTTTGTTTGACCCTTGTTATGTTGGTCTAATCTTACATCCAGGTTTTTGCAATGTCCTTTGTAAAATCGTTTGTAATCAGCACTGTATATCACATAAGCAAAGTAGCCCATCAGATTTATATTTGACTAAAGTCAAATATAAGTCAAAAAAAAAGAGGAACACAACATCAATTGTATTCCTCTAACCGGTTGACCTGCCAAGGCTCGAACTTGGACTCTTCTGAACCAAAATCAGACGTGTTGCCAGTTACACCACAGGTCAGTCCTTAATTGTCTTTTTGCTAAAGACGGTGCAAAAGTATAATTTTTTTTTTATCGGCTAAATTCTCCCATTTTTTTTTCGAAAACAGTGTTGTTTGTTAATTGCCTCACTTTTCAGTTGGGTTGGTTCCCAAATCTTTTTAAAAACTTATATTTGCAATCGTTCAAAAAATTCAGTCATGCAAAAACCGACACTCATCAATAATCTTCTCGGCTGGGCCGTATTTCTGATTTCTGTAATTACATACTTTTTAACGATTGAACCTACCGCAAGTTGGTGGGATTGCAGCGAATTTATAACAAGTGCCTGGAAACTCGAAGTAGGCCATCCGCCTGGAGCACCTTTTCACATGATTTTGGGCCGCTTTTTTACAATCTTTGCCGGCGATGCTTCGCGGGCAGCGCTTATGGTAAATGCGCTGTCGGCTATATTCAGTGCAGCAACCGTGATGTTGCTTTATTGGAGCATTGTTCATCTGGCCCGCAAACTTTTTGAAGAAAAGGAACTTTCTGCCGGTCAGCAGATTGCTGTTTGGGGTAGTGGATTGGTTGGCGCTCTGGCTTTTACTTTTACCGATTCATTCTGGTTTTCGGCAGTTGAGGGCGAAGTTTATGCTTTGTCATCGTTTTTTACAGCAGCCGTTTTCTGGGCAATTTTAAAGTGGGAGAATGTGGCCAACGAACCACATGCCAACCGCTGGCTGATTCTAATTGCTTACCTAATGGGCCTTTCAACCGGGGTTCACTTGCTGAACCTTTTGGCGGTTCCGGCAATCGGACTTGTTTACTATTTCAAAAAATATCCTTTCTCGTGGAAAGGAGTTACAATTGCACTTGCCGTTTCAATCGGAATATTGGCCTCCATTCAATATGTTATAATTCCGGGTGTACCGCGCCTTGCTTTTATTTTCGATAAGCTCTTTGTTAACAGCTTTGGTTTGCCTTTTAACAGCGGGGTTTTGTTTGTGGTTGCTGCAATTATCGGGGCTTCGGTTTGGTCAGTAATGTACACACGCAAAAAGAATATGGTTTTGTGGAATACAGCAGCTACGGTTGTGATAGTCATTCTGATAGGGTATTCTTCATTTGCCACTATTATTATCCGCGCTTCGGCCAATCCGCCCATGAACCAAAACCACCCCGACAATGCATTTGCCTTGTTAAGATACCTCAATCGTGAACAATACGGCGACAGACCACTGTTGTACGGTCCTTATTTCAATGCGCCTGCTATTGCCTCCGATGGAGAAAANNAAGTATGAACCAAAACTAGAAACCGTTTTCCCCCGCATGTACAGCAGCCAGCCAAACCATGTTGAAGCTTACAAAGAATGGGGCGAAATTAAAGGAACACCCGTCAGGATTCGCGATGGAAAAGAAACCAAAACAGTTATGAAACCTACGTTTGGCGAAAATCTGAGGTTCTTTTTCACTTATCAGATTGGCCACATGTATATGCGTTATTTTATGTGGAATTTTGTCGGGCGCCAAAACGATATTCAGGGGCAAGGCACATTCTCTGATGGAAACTGGATAAGCGGCATTAAATTTTTAGACGAAGCAAAGATAGGCCCCAGCGAAAATATGCCTGAGTTTATGAAGAACGACCCCAGTCGTAACACCTATTATTTTTTACCACTGCTTTTTGGTTTGATTGGAATGTTTTACCAATATGGAAAAGGAAAAGAAGGGAAACAGGGTTTTGTAGTAACACTCATGCTGTTTGTATTTACAGGAATTGCGATTATCGTTTATCTGAACCAATATCCTTACCAGCCGCGCGAACGCGATTACGCTTATACCGGTTCGTTTTATGCTTTTGCCATTTGGATTGGCCTGGCAGTGCCGGCCCTGTATTCGCTGGTGCAAAAAGTGCTGAAAGGTGCTCCGGGTGCCATAATTGTTTCAGTGGTATCATTGGCACTGGTACCGGGCATTCTGGCTGCTGAAAACTGGGATGATCACGATCGTTCAGGTCGTTATATGACCCGCGATTATGCCATAAATTATCTTGAATCGTGTGCTCCGAACGCCATTCTTTTAACTTATGGCGATAACGATACTTTCCCGCTTTGGTATGTTCAGGAAGTGGAAGGTGTGAGGCCCGACATCAAAATTATTAATATGAGTTACCTGGGGATGGACTGGTACATTACCCAACACCGGATGGCCTCGAACCAGGCGGCGCCAATGCCGTTTACTTTCGAAAAAGAACAGTACTA
>DPCJ01000170.1:0-1002 GCA_003516705.1 Prolixibacteraceae bacterium
CATTTTCGAGTAAATCACTGGCAAGTGCAGACAAATCGGTTGAAGCTGTGGGGGTATTTATTGTTGCCAAACTTTTGGCTTTTAGTAATTCGTTGTACAAACCGGCTACGAGGACACCTTCTTCCGACGGTTTTACAGGGAAACGCACATCGGCATTTGAGCCGGTTAAAGTCATTCCGCTTTCAAACTGGTAATGGCGACTCATGGAGTCGGTAGCTTGAAGCAGTTTCCTGCCTGCCGACCAGCCTTTTGTATATTCAACTGGTGAAAGCCACGTTCCAAGAAAATCGGCTCCAAAACTTACAATCACGCTGGCCTTTTCGAAACGATAATCAGGAATAAACGCTTTTCCGAAACTGATTTTGTTGGCTTCGAGAATGCCCGACGCAGAAACAGCATCGTATTGCAGCCACTGTACGTTTGGGTTTTGCTCGATAAAACTGTTGATAACCAGCTTTGTGGAAGGCGAAATAATGGTGGAAGTAAGCAAAACCACCTTTTTATTTTCTCCTTTTAACTGTTCTAATTTTTTTGTGATATAATCTTCGGCTTCCTCCCAGGTGGTTCCGGCACCTCTTTTTAATGGCGATTTCAGCCTTGCATCATCGTAAAGATTGAGCACCGCCGCCTGAACCCGTGCTGAAGTTCCCTGCTGCGAAACCGAAGACAGGCTGTTTCCTTCAATTTTAATTGGCCGGCCATCGCGCACTTTCACAAGCACGCTGCAATATTCATTTTCGTCGAAATAGGTTGTTGCGTAAAAATTGGCCATTCCCGGCGTCACCTCTTCGGGTTTGATTAAAAACGGAATCGCCTTGTTCACCGGCTTCTGACAACTGCTTACAACAGCCGCAGTTGCAACACTGAAACCCATGAATTTTAGAAAATCGCGGCGCGAGGAACCTGCATTTTTTTTATAGAAATCGCGGCTGGCTTCAACTTCCATTCTTATTTCAGCTTTTTTAAACTCAGCCGGGTCTTTTAATTCCTCAATACTTCTCC
>DPCJ01000170.1:1087-19033 GCA_003516705.1 Prolixibacteraceae bacterium
TCACAATATCCATCGTTTCAACCGGTCCGTGACAAGTGGCACAATCGATTTTGCCAGAACCCACATGCACCGCATGACTAAAGAAAACGTGCTCGGGCAGGTTGTGAATCCGAACCCATTCAATGGGTTTTCCGCTATCAACTGCATTCACCACTTTGGCAATTTCGAACTTGCCACTGTTGGTTCCTTCGCGGATAATTACGTGGCAGTTCATACATAAATTGCTCGCCGGAATCCCGGCCGATTTGCCTTGCTCTACGGTTGTGTGGCAATATTTACAGTCGATGCCGTTGTCGCCCACATGTACTTTGTGCGAAAATTTCACAGGTTGATCGGGTGCATAATTTTGCTGACGGCCCAGCCTGATGGCATCAGTTGAAATCATTTTTGCCTGCCAGCCAAAAGCCCCGAGGAAAATGATAACGGGAACAATTTTCCATTTAATTTTTCTTATGAAAATAAGTTCGATGAGCGCCCAGGTGAGTAATACACCAAGGAAAAGAAACAAAATCAGGTTGTTGAAACTGGGCTTTGCCGGGTTCGTTCCGGTTTGAGCCAGGTTATCGAGATAAACTTTTACTGTCTTCAAATCCTCCTCGCCGAGGTTAAAACCGGTATGTGATGCTGTCATTTTTACACCCGAAGGTTGCATAACAGCAGCCTGAAATCCGGCGAAATCTTTTCCGGCATATTTCATGGCGATATCCATGGCTGAGGGATTCCAGTTTAAAGTATCCGATTGTGTTAAAGTATGGCACGAAACACACGATTCGCCGGTTCTTTCGAAAGGCAGAAGTCCTTTAAAAAAGCGTTCACCCCGTTTAATGTCATCTTTCGAATGGCCTGAAGAAACAACGGATTCATCGCTTGCCAAAGCCTGATTAAATTGAACCTGAAAACTGAAAATAAATACCGAAACGATGATAAAAAGAAACCATCCTGCAAATTTGTTTTTTCCGGGCGATCTGTATCTCATTCTGCTCAGTTTAGTTAAATACAAAAAGGTGTTTTTTAAAACATACCTTTAACAACATTTAAGAGCAAAAGGTTTTTTATTTTTTTGAAAAAATCAAAAACAGGCTTTTTTTTCTGCAATTAAATCGGAGGAATCCTATAAAATATTAAACTTCAAGATTCTCAGTCAGCTTTTTAACAATTTTCAGATTATCGAAAAATTCCTTGGCAATTACCCTGATAATGGTGTAAACCGGAACTGCAAGAAACATTCCCAAAACGCCGGCAATACTTCCGGCAGCAAGAAAAACAAGGAAAATTTCGAGCGGGTGTGCCTTTACGCTGCTCGAATATATGAGTGGCTGAAAAAGAATATTATCGATAAGGTGGACCACTCCGAAAACGAGTGTCATTAAACCGAGCAGCGGCAGCGTTTGCGTTGTGAAATCTGCATCAATGTTCAGCGAAGTAATAATTAATAAACCAATTGTACTGCTGATCCACGGACCAAGATAAGGTACAATGTTAAACGAACCACAAATCAACCCGATAACCACGGCATGGTTAAAATTCACTCCTACTATGGTAAGTCCAAGTGAGATAAGTGTTCCAACCATAAAAATATCCGAAATCAGACCGATGAAATAACGACGTAACAAGTGGGAAATTGAGTCGAGAATATGGGCTACCTTATCTTCAAATTCAGTGGGAACTAGCAGAATTACGCCGTCGCGGAACAAGTGGTCGTCTTTCAGAAAGAAAAAAGTGATAAACGAAACCGAGAAAAAACCAATGAGCAATTCGCCCAGTGTACCGGCCAAAACAGAAAGCACATTTGAAAGCTGCGAAAAATCGACTTTCCCGCCCAACCTTTCAACAAGAATATCAAAAAAACTCTGGCTCTCGAAAGTAACAGGCTTACGGCTCACCGACTGCATCAACCGAATTATCGGATCGCCAATCGATTCTACCACTTTTGCAAAATCAATCTGCGAAAAAGTATTGAGCTCGCTGAGCAACAACGGGATCATAAAACGCAAAAACGCAAAAAAAACTGCCCAGATTACAAGCAGCGCAGCAAAAGCTGCTATTCCGCGTGGAATGTAAAACCATTTTATTTTAAACGAAGTTAAAAAATGAACCAGCGGTTTTCCTGTAAAAGCCAGAACGACTGAAATAAGGATGTAGGCCACGATGGTACTGAAATACCACAACAAAAAAACTACGAAAAGAAAACCAAGTCCAAGCAAAATGCTGTGGGTACGGCTTTTGAATTTCAGTTTCATAACGCACAGGTTTGTAACAAATATAACCGAAAATCATGGTAAAAAATATATTTTTATTGCCTGTAATCATGAAGGTAAATTTTCAGCTCAATACCATTTCCGCATTCCAGTTTAATCAGTTGGTGCGTTACGCCACGCTCATGCTGACGGGTATTGTGTTTGCCAAATCGTCGCTTACCCAAACTGAAATCGGTAGTTACGAAACCTTTACATTTCTGGCCGGGGCCGTCAGTTTCTTCTGGCTGAACGGATTGCAAAAGGCGATGTTGCCGCTGGCAGGAAAGGCAAAAAACAGTTTATCACAGATTTTCAGCGCCTTCGTGGTTCTACAATTATTCAGTTTTTTTGCTGCCGGACTACTTTTTCTGTTGCAACCACTTTTTTCGACCTGGCTTTTGAATGGCAATCGGGTCCCCGAAATCGGGTTGTTGATGGCGTTTATCGTTTTCAGTGTTCCGGCTAACCAGGTTGAATATTGGTATTTAATCGAGAAAAAAAACAAAGCCAGCTTGATTTACAGCATAGTTTCGTTTGCAGTGCAGTTTGTACTTGTGGCATTACCAGCCATTTTGGGATGGGGAATAAAACCCGTACTTACAGGGCTGATTGTTTCAGTAATTTTGCGTTACCTCTGGCTGTGGATCATTTTTACAACCAACGGCAAATTGCAATATTCTAAACCTTTTGTAAAAGAATACCTGAAACTCGGCGGACCGCTGGTTTTGGCAACGTTGCTGAGTGGCTCGGCGCAATTTGTTGATGGGTTTATTGTAACCTCACATTTTGATGAGCAGACTTTTGCCGTTTTCAGGTATGGCGCACGCGAACTGCCATTGGCACTGTTGCTTGCAAACGCGTTGAGCAACGCCATGTTGCCTGCATTTGCCGATAGAAACCAGCTTTCAGCAAACCTGCGACAATTGAAAGCAAGTGTTTCGCGCCTCATGCATCTTTTATTCCCTATATCCGCTATGCTCATCGTGATTTCGTACCCGGTTTTTCCTTTAATTTTTAATCCTGATTTTGCAAAAAGCGCCACTGTTTTTAATATTTATTTGTTGCTGGTAATCAGTCGGTTGTTACTTCCTCAAACCATTTTGAACGGACTGAAAATTACACGCCCGATTATGACTGCTGCGTTGTTCGAACTCGTTGTGAATGTGAGCGCCAGCCTCTTGCTTGTACGGTACTTTGGCATTGCCGGGGTTGCTTTTGGAACATTTATCGCATATGTTTTTGAAAAAATTTATCTCGCGTTTTCAGTGCATAAAAAACTAAATATCAGCATCTCTGAATACATCCCGGTAAAACCGTTTTTGCTTTATTCTTTGGCAGTCGGGGTAATTTTTGTTTTAACCGAACTATTTTTGAAACCTTTGTTTTAATCTTATCAAAAAAAATATTGAATGGATTTCATACTCGATAATCCGGAAACGGAACAACAGTTTCAGCAAATCATCGGGCTGATAAAAACACACAAAAATGGCGAAATTGCTGAAATGATGAAGCAAAAAGGACTTGGTTACAAACAAATCTGGGGCGCTTCGGTAATTGATTTGCGCGAAATTGCCGAACGGTTTGAACCTAACCATTTATTAGCACTGAAACTCTGGAACAAACAGTGGCGCGAAACAATGATTCTGTCGACTTTGTTAGACGACCCGGCGCTTGTAACCGAAGAACAGATGGATTTCCGGACAAAATCATTCGACAACACCGAAATCGCAGAACAGGCATCGGCCAACCTTTGGGTGAAAACAAAATTTGCCTTTGTAAAATCGCTCGAATGGTGCCGCGGTAAAAAACATATTATTCGTTTTACCGGAATTCATTTAATGGGAAGGCTGGCCATCAGCAGCAAATCGGCTATCGACGAAATGTTTGAACCATTTTTTGGCGAACTGCTGACTTTGGCAAAAGATGCCCAACTCAACACAGTTTTGTACCGCACGGTGGTTGCATTGGGGAGTCGTTCCACGGGTTTAAACAATCAGTGCATTGAACTCGCGCGACATTTAATGGAAAACTCAAACGAAAATGCTGCTAAACTGGGTGCTGACCTTTTCAGTGAGCTTACTTCCGACTATTTTCAGGATGCCATAAAAAACAAAAAAGCGTAAAAAACCATGCAAATTTGACAGAACAAACCCTGCGGCAGGTTTTTTGTTTTAAGTGCAAACGTGATTTAAACAGAAATACAGAAATTTTAAATACAACAAAAAATGATGAATCTTACAAAATCTTCAAACCCTGTTTTTAAGGAGAACGTTTTCAGCAGGGATTACCGTTCGGCATCGGAAGTGATGACAGTGAACGGAACGATGAATAAAACTGCAATCATGCTTTTGCTTGTGATTGCTGCCGCCATTTTTACATGGAATAAATTCTTTCAGGCAATTGCCACCAACCCCGAAGCAGGTGCCGCAGCTGTGATGCCGTGGCTGATTGTGGGCGGAATTGGAGGACTGATTGCCACACTGGTTACGGTTTTCAGACCACAGAGCGCTGGAATTTCGGCACCGGTTTATGCGGTTTTCGAAGGATTGCTCCTCGGTGGAATTTCAGCTATTTTCGAAGCGAAATTCGGTGGAATTGTAATGCGTGCTGTTTTGCTTACGCTGGCTGTCTTTATGTCGATGTTGTTTTTGTACCGCTCGGGCATTATTAAAGTAACCCGGAAACTGCAAATGGGAATTTTTGCCGCAACCGCCGGGATTGCCGTTGTTTACCTTGTGAGTTTTATCGGTGGTTTTTTCGGGATGGAATTTTCGTTCCTGCACGGAAACAGCAATTTCAGCATTGGCTTTAGTCTTGTAGTTGTTGCCATTGCAGCGCTCAACCTGGTTCTCGACTTTTCATTTATCGAGAATGCAGCTGCGTCGGGCGCACCAAAACACATGGAATGGTACGGCGCATTTGGTTTGATGGTAACCTTAATCTGGCTGTACCTCGAAATTTTGCGATTGCTTTCGAAACTGGCAAGCAGGGATTAATAATAATTTGCCTATTAGCTTTTCCAATTTCAAATAACTTTTCCAAAGTTTAAAACTTTGGAAAAGTTAGATTTTAAGTAAAAAGGGTTTTGAAATTGTTCAAAACCCTTTTTATTTTCGATTCGCTATATTTGCTTAACAAAAAATCATCGATTATGCAAATCATCGAAGTTACCAATAACGAAACCCGGAAGCAATTTCACAAAGTTCCACATCTGATTTATAAAAACGACCCCAACTGGGCTTGTCCGCTGGAAGGTATGGTGGAAGACACTTTCAACCCCGTAAAAAATAAAGTTTTTAAAAATGGAAGTGCAATCCGCTGGGTTTTAACCGACGATAAAGGAAATTTGCTTGGAAGAATTGCCGCGTTTATTAACGGAAATCTGGCGCATACCTATGAACAACCCACCGGTGGCTGTGGCTTTTTTGAGTGCATCGACAACCAGGAAGCAGCCAACCTGCTTTTTCAAACCGCTGCCGACTGGAACAAAATAAACGGAATGGAAGCGATGGACGGCCCCATCAACTTTGGTGAAAACTATATTAATTGGGGTTTGCTCGTTGACGGATTTATGCCGCAGGGTTACGGAATGCCATACAACCCACCCTATTACGAGAAACTTTTCAGGGGATTTGGGTTCGAAGTATATTTTGAACAATATTGCTACCACCTCGATTACACAAAACCATTTCCCGAAAGATTCTGGAAAATTGCCGAATGGATTGCCAAAAAACCACAATACAAGTTCAAGCACATCAATTTTAATGAAACCGATAAGTTTGTACATGATTTCTGCACCATATACGATGCAGCGTGGGCATTTCATGAGCACTACAAGCCCATCGATCCAGATGATATAAAGGACTTTGTAAACAACTCGAAAGCCATTTTAGACCCTGAAATGGTTTGGTTTGCCTACCATGAAGAAAAACCTATTGCACTTTTTGTGATGATTCCGGATATCAACCAGATTCTTCGGAAACTGAATGGAAAGCTTAATTTTTTGGGAATTCTAAAATTTTTATTTTACAAAAACACAAAAACGATGACCCGTACCCGCATTTTTATCATGGGAATCGATCCGGATTATCAGCGTTCGGGAGTAGAGTCGGCTATTTTCTGGCATCAGAACCAGGTGATGAAAAAGAAACCACAATATACAGAAGTCGAACTTTCGTGGGCCGGCGATTTCAATCCGAAAATTGTATCGATGTACGAAGCTACCGGCGCAAAACGCGCAAAAACACATTATACCATGCGTTACCTCTTCGACAGAAGCAAGACTTTTGTTCGGGCCCCAATTATTGGCCCCGAAGTTTTAAATGAAAAAGTTAAAGCAAAAACAGGTAAAAATTAACCATTACGATTTTTTGGATAATAAATAACAATTTCTATCTTTGCAGCCCTGATAAAAATAAGAGTATTAATAATGAATGGATTGTAATAATTGAATGCAACCATTCGGCTAAAAACAAAATACAATGAAAAAAGAAATTCATCCAAAAGAATACCGGTTGGTAGCATTCAAAGATATGTCGAACGGGCATACATGGCTTACCAAATCGACGGTGAATACCCGCGAAACTGAAGTTGTTGATGGTGTTGAATACCCCGTTTTTAAAGTTGAAATCTCAAGTTCATCGCACCCGTTTTATACCGGCAAAGTGAAACTCGTTGACAGTGCAGGCCGTGTTGACAAGTTCATGAACCGTTATGGAAAACACATGGAAAACAGGAAAAAATAATTTATTTCCCGATAAAAGCAAAGCTCCGTATTCCGGGGCTTTTTTTTTGCCTGTCTGCAAATCTGGCAGAAAACCACAATTTCCAAATTGAACAATTTGCCGCAATTTATTCTTTCTTTGATTGGCACGTCAATTGCAATATGCCAAGCCTTCAATAAAAAAGGGCAATTCAAATAAAAAAAGCATGGAAAATTTTAAAAACAAGGCGAAACAACATATTTTCAGTTTTGGGTCGATGAACAACGAAAACGATTTTGTCCCCATCATTGCCGACGGCGACGACAATGACTTGAAAAACACTGATGTACCCGATGTACTGCCAATTTTACCGCTTCGTAACACAGTGCTTTTCCCCGGTGTTGTTTTACCAATTACCGTTGGGCGCGAAGCTTCGCTGCAACTCATTCGCGATGTAAACCGCGGAAGTAAACTGCTGGGTACTGTTGCACAAAAAGATTACACTATCGACAATCCTAAACCGGCTGACATTTACGACATCGGAGTTGTAGCCGAGATTTTGAAAGTGCTTGAAATGCCCGACGGTTCCACCTCAGTAATTATCCAGGGAAAACGCCGTTACAAGATTGCCGAATTTGTTACTGAAGTCCCATATTTTAAAGCCCGTGTTGAACCTTTAAACGATGTGCTCCCCCGCAACGACAACGAGTTTAACGCCATTGTAGGTTCGCTGAAAGACCTTTCCATAAAAATTGCACAGTTCTCGGCAAACGTTCCGCCCGAAGCCACCTTTGCCGTAAAAAATATCGAGAATTCTACCTTTCTCATCAATTTTATCTGCTCAAACACCGACATAAAAGTGGAAGAAAAGCAGAAACTCCTTGAAATTGAAAGCCTCAAGGAGCGCGGAATTCAGGCCATCAGTTTTTTGGTGCGCGAGGTTCAGATGCTCGAACTGAAACACGACATCCAGAAAAAGGTAAAAACCGACATGGACCGCCAGCAACGCGAGTTTATGCTGAACATGCAAATGAAAACCATTCAGGATGAATTGGGTGGCAACCCTGTTGAACAGGAAATTAAAGCGCTGAAAGAAAGGGCAAAATCAAAAAAATGGAGCGAAGAGGTCGCAAAATTCTTTAAGAAAGAAGTTGAAAAACTGGGTCGTCTGAATCCCGCTGCCGGCGAATATTCTGTGCAGTTTACGTTTTGCCAGACCCTGCTTGACCTTCCGTGGAACGAATACACCACCGACAATTTTGATATGCAAAATGCCTCGAAAGTGCTTGATGAAGATCACTTTGGACTTGAAAAAGTAAAAGAACGTATTCTTGAACACCTTGCCGTGCTGAAGTTAAAAAACGATATGAAGGCGCCAATTTTATGTTTGTATGGTCCTCCCGGGGTGGGGAAAACCTCGCTGGGAAAATCGGTTGCCAGGGCGCTTGGCCGCAGTTATGTAAGGGTAAGCCTGGGTGGGTTAAACGACGAATCGGAGATTCGCGGCCACAGAAAAACATACATTGGCGCAATGCCCGGACGTATTATTCAGAATATTAAAAAGGCAAAATCGTCGAATCCGGTATTTATTTTAGACGAAATCGACAAGGTCTCGAAGCATTTTCATGGCGACCCCGCGTCGGCATTGCTTGAAGTACTCGACCCGGAACAAAACTCCGAATTCCACGACAATTACGTGGAAGTTGATTATGACCTTTCGAAAGTAATGTTTATTGCCACTGCCAACACACTGAGTACGATTGCCCCACCGTTACGCGACAGGCTCGAACTGATTGAAGTAAGTGGTTACCTTGTGGAAGAAAAAATTGAGATTGCAAAACGGCATCTCATCCCAAAACAACTTGAAAACCACGGACTGACGAAAAATGACATCTCCTTTTCGAAAGAAGTAATTGAACTGATTGTTGACGGATATACCCGCGAATCGGGGGTGCGCGAGCTTGATAAAAAAATTGCCAAGGTAATTCGCCGGATTGCTAAAAAGATAGCATTTGGCGATTCGTACAACAAGAAACTCACAAAAGCCGATATCCGTGAATACCTGGGTGTTATTGAATATTCAAAAGAAAAATACCAGGGCAACGATTTTGCCGGCGTTGTCACAGGCCTGGCCTGGACTGCCGTTGGCGGCGAAATTCTTTTTGTGGAAACAAGTCTGAGTAAGGGAAAAGGTTCGCTTACACTCACCGGTAATCTGGGCGATGTAATGAAAGAATCGGCTATGCTCGCATTGGAATACCTGAAATCTCATGCCTCAGAATTAGATATCGACCCTGAAGTTTTTGCCAACTGGAATGTGCATGTTCACGTTCCTGAAGGCGCAATTCCAAAAGATGGCCCATCGGCCGGTGTTACAATGGTAACTTCAATGGCTTCGGCCTTCACGCAGCGAAAAGTAAAAAAGAACCTCGCCATGACAGGTGAAATAACACTTCGCGGGAAAGTGATGCCTGTGGGTGGAATTAAAGAAAAAATACTTGCTGCAAAACGGGCCGGTATTACCGAAATCATTCTTTCAGAAGATAACAAAAAGCACCTTGAGGAAATCAGGGAGGAATATCTCACCGGTATTCAGTTTCATTTTGTTAAAACTGTAATGGATGTGTTAAATATTGCTTTACTGAAAACCAAAGTGGACAAACCTTTGAAGTTGGTTTAATTTTTGTTGTAGTTTTGACACTTATAAAAATATTTTAAACCAAAACAATCTTGATATAAGCTATGAAACACCTGACAATAATTTTGACCTTCCTGTTTGCAGGGTTCGCTGCATATTCGCAAAATGCCAAAGAGTTTTATAACAATGGAAATACAAAACTCGACAAAGGGCAGTACAAAGAAGCAATAAAAGATTACGACCAGGCCATTAATCTCGACAAAGCATTTGCTGCTGCGTACTACAACAGGGCGGTGGCAAAAAACAGCCTGAAGGATTATAATGGCGCTATTGAGGATTACACAAAAACCCTTGAGTTTGATCCTGAAAATGTCAGAGCATATAACAATCGTGGGCTTATTAAAAAATCGATGAAAGATTATGACGGAGCCTACGACGACTATTCAAAAGCAATTGAATTGAAACCCGATTTTGCCTCAGCCTATTTCAATCGCGGAAATATTAAAGTGCTTATTGAAAAACCACATGAAGGGTGCGAAGACTTTAACAAAGCACTGAATCTTGGGATGAACAAAGCGCTGGAGTACGTTTCTAAATATTGTAAATCGAAAGAATAAACTACTAAAAGCCGGAATTTTTAGTGGGTCGCTGACTTTTTTCGCAGTCTCATGTTAATCATTTCAACCATTACCGAGAAGAACAGCGCAAAATAAATGTAGCCTTTTGGTATTTCGAAATGGAAACCATCCAGAATCAGCATAAACCCGATTAGTATTAAAAACGATAAGGCAAGTACCTGTAATGTAGGATGTTTACTGATAAACCGGCTTATAATTTCAACAAAATAAATCATTACAATCATTGAAATAATAATGGCAGTAATCATTATCGGTAGTTGATTTGAAAGCCCGACTGCCGTTAAAATTGAATCGAACGAAAACACAATATCGAGCAATAAAATTTGCATAATTACCTGGGTAAATGATAGTTTTTTCTTAGAAACTTCGTGTTCGTGTCCGCCTTCAACTTTACCATGGATTTCAGAAACACTTTTGGCAAGCAAAAATGTTCCTCCTAAAAATAAAATCACATCGCGCACAGATACTTCCAAATTGAATACTGTAAACAACGGTTCTTTTAACTGAATTATGAACGATATAAACGAAAGCAAAATAATGCGCATTATCAAAGCCAGCATCAGACCAATTGTACGGGTGCGTTTTTGATTTTCTTTTGGTAACCGGTCGGTAATTATTGAAATAAAAATGATGTTATCAATACCCAATACAATCTCAAGCAGCGTGAGGGTTAATAAGGAAATATACGTTTCGGGCTGAAGTAAAAATTCCATAATATTCAGTTTTATGGTTCAAAATAAATGAAAATTGCCGGATGCAAAATATTTTTTGTTTGTTTTTAAAAACAACTTATTTTTAAGTAAACTTATTCTCGAAGCCGAACCTGATGAGAGCTGCAATTATCGACCTGGGAACCAATACCTGTAACCTGTTAATCGCCGAAAGCAGCGGTGACGAATACAACATTCTGCATCAAAGCAAACATCTGGTAAGGCTGGGCGACAATAAAATCAGGGAAAGCGAAATCAGCAGCGAGGCCACGCAACGAACCATCAACGCATTTCAACACCATAAACAAATTATCGACAGGTTTCAACCCGAAATCATCAGGGTGGTGGCAACTTCAGCGGTGCGAACAGCCGCAAACAAGATTGAATTTCTTGAATTGCTTGGCGAATCGACGGGCTGGCTGGTAAAAGTAATTACGGGTGAAAAAGAAGCCGAGCTTATTTTTAAAGGTGTAATGCTCGCCTTTCGGGAGTTAAAACAACCTTCTCTGATACTCGATATCGGAGGCGGAAGCAACGAACTGATTATTGCGGCAGGCACGGAAACTATCTGGAAAGAAAGTCAACCCACAGGAATGGCGAGGATTATCAACCAGTTCAAACTTTCCAATCCCATTTCAAAAGAGGAAATTATCACGCTTCAAAATCATTTCAGCAAATTTCACCAGGCAGCAATCGAAAATTGCAGGATGAAAAACGTTCAAACCCTTGTCGGATGTTCAGGCGCTTTCGATACCATTGCCGATATGATTGACGAGGTAAACCCTGGTGAGAAAACAAGGAAAACACAGGAAATTACAATGGATTCGTTTTACAATGTTTACAATACTTTGCTGAAATCGACCCGGGAAGAAAGGCTGGTGATGAAAGGGATGGATTTTGTTAGGGTTGATTTGATTGTTCCGGCTGTAATTCTAATCGAACACCTGATATCGCAAACAGGAATCACCCAAATTATTCAAACTGATTTTGCACTGCGCGAAGGAGTGTTTTATGATTTAATACAGTGACAACTACATTGTTACTGGAGTCTGCGCAACCCGCAACAGTGAATCAGCAATCAGCAAAAACATCATCAGTAAATAAAGAAAGTTCAGTTTGAAAAAGGCCGGTCTTACTTTAAATTCTTTGCGAAACAAAACCGATGCTGAAAGTGATGTTAGCAGATAAAAGATATAAATCAAGAGTAAAAACAAGACAACCGGATTTTTAATGACGAAAAAAATGACGAGTAAGGCCGAAGCAACAGTGGTTAAAATCCAGGTAAAAGTGATGCGTTTGATTTGTCCTTCGTTAAAAACCTGGTTCAGACTGGGTAATCCGGCCATTTTGTACTGGTCGCCAAACATGAGTAGTAACAGCCAGAAATGAGGAATTTGCCCGATAAAAAAGAACAGCGCCACCAGTAAAATATTTTCAGCAAAGATGCTTCCTCCGGCTCCTGCCCAGCCAATAAACGGAGGCAGTGCACCTACCAAAGACCCTGGAACAACAGCAAAAGCAGTTACCTTTTTCAGTGGGGTATAAACCAGATTGTACGAAAAAAGTGTGGCCCAACTTAATAATGTTGCCACTGCCGGATTTGTTAAAATTAAAACAGTTGAGCCGGTTATTGCAAAAGCAACAGCTACCGCCAATGCTCCGCTCCTGCTTATTTTTCCTGAAGGAATCGGCCGGTTCTTCGTGCGTGGCATTTGCGCATCGATGGCGCTTTCCTGCCAATGATTTAGTGCTCCCGAACTGCACGACATCAGAAATACACCAAAGGTAAGCCACCAACCTTGTGTGTCGGGCGAGCCGGTAAAAAGAACATAACCTGTAAGTGCCGATAAAGCCACTGGCAATGAAATCCGCGCTTTCCCGAGTTCAAGTATTATTTTCAGTTTTTCTTTCACTTTTCTTTTTTCCTTCCGGGTTATTCAACCAAATTCTCTACACCAGTGCCTTGAACAGCGGGGAAGGGATTTTGATAATTTTTCCCTGCCATAATCAAACCCCTACCGGGTTTTACCTCTTATGACTTCTAACTTCTTCCTTTTTCTCCCGTCTCCCGACTTCCGTCTTCTTCTACTTCACCGTTTTCAGGTATTCAATTATTTCGGCAATATCCTCGTCTTTCAGTTGTCCCTGGTACGAAACCATCAAGCCTTTCATAAACCCGTCAACCAAATCAGCATTGGGGTCGTAAATCGATTTTTTGATGTAATCTTCATCAACTGTTATGGTTCGCTTTTGCCCGTCTGTTATTACTGAGACTTCATGCCCCCAGATTCCTTTAAAACTCGGGCCGACCAACTTTGTACCATCAACTGTGTGACAAGCAAAGCAACCAATATTTTGCATGATTTTTTTGCCGGCAGCTCCCGGAGCTTCCATTGCAGCAACTTCAGCAGCCAGCTGTGTAGTGTCGGTCATCCACTTTTCAAACTCGGCAGCTTCCATTACTTTGGCTGTTGAATACATGTATGAATGCGACAATCCGCAATATTCCGTACAGAAAATTTCGTAATTGCCCACTCGTTGCGGTTCGAACCACATAAAATTGTCTTTTTTCCCCGGAACCATATCCTGTTTTACCCTGAATGCCGGTATGTAAAAGCTATGCAAAACGTCCATCGCTTTCAGGTTCAGTTTTACCGCCTGGTCTTTAGGCAAATAAAGTGTATCGGTACGACGGCCATTGGCATATTCGTAATTAAAGTTCCACATACGGCCATAAACCGTTATTTCCATGGCATCTTTAGGAGCTTTTGTCATTGGTTTCCAACCGGCCCAACCATAATAAAACATTACCATCGTAAGTAAAAACGGAACCACTGTCCAGATAATTTCAAGAGAGGTACTGCCATGAATCTGAGTAGCTACGGGGTTTCTTTTCCGGTTGTACCGATATAAAAACCATATCATAACCACGGTTAAACCAATCAGAAACAAAAATGAGATTCCAAGAATGACAAGGAAAGCCTGATCGACTCCTTTTACAAAGTTGGATGCCTGTGTTATTTCCGGACTGTACATATTACGTTCTGTATAAATAATCTAAAAATGTAATCACAATCACCACAAAAAAGATGGCAAAAACAAAAGCCACCATCGCTTTTATATATGGTTTATCGTATTTCAGGTGCATAAAATAGGTGAGCACCAAAAACGATTTTATGGTGGCAAAAATTAGTGCTGCTGCTACTGTATATTTTCCAAGTTCGATACTCACAATGCCGATGGAAGCAAAAGTCAGCGCAAGCAAAGCCACCAGTACAAGGGCATAAACCCGGTAAGGAACAATATGATGTTTTTCGTTTGACATAGGTTTTAGTTTTAATGAATCAGGTAAAACAATGGGAAAAGAAATATCCAGATTAAATCGACAAGATGCCAGTATAATCCCGCATTTTCGAGAAGTGCTGCCCGATTTTCGTTTACCGTGCCTTTGTAAACACGGTGTGCCGCAAATAAAATAATAATCAGCCCGATGATGATGTGCAGCGCGTGAAGCCCGGTCATCACATAATACAAACCAAAAAACAGGATTTCTCCCTGGCTGAAAGCAGTTTTTAAATGTTCTGAACCCGGCCAGATACCATGTTCAATTTTAGCTCCCCATTCAAAATACTTATTTACAAGAAAAACAACACCAATAATTACGGTGATTCCTAGTAAAAAAAGTGTTAACCCTTTCTTTTTTAACTGGAGCGTTGTGGTTGAAACAGCAATTGTCATACTGCTTACAAGCAGCAAAACCGTATTGATGGCACCGATGGTTGTATTTAGTTCTTCAGCTGCCAGATGAAATGCTTCCTGGTTCATAAACCTGTAAACCGAATACACAATAAAGAGTCCGCCAAAGAGCAGCAATTCGGTAAAAATAAACAACCACATTCCTATTTTCGAAGCTTCAGCATCGTAATGGACATGCTCGTTGTGCGCGTTTTGTTCCATAAATTCAGTTTTGGTTATTTATAGTTGTAGGGCCCGTCGTTTTCTGCAATCTCCGGAATTTCGTCGAAGTTTTCAACCGAAGGTGGCGAAGAAACCTGCCACTCCAGGGTTTTACTATGCCACGGATCCATTTCGGCAGGAGTACCGTGGCGGGCCGATTTTACCAGATTGACAATGATGATGACAAGTCCGGTTGCCAGAATCCACGACCCGAAAGTGCTCAGAATATTTCCTCCTTGAAACTCTTTCATATAATCGTAATACCGGCGCGGCATACCCATCATTCCCAAATAAAACATAGGAGTGTACAACGCCAGAAAGCCGATAAAGAAAACAAGCCAGCCTGCATTGGCCCAGCCTTTATCATACATTCGGCCATATATTTTCGGGAACCAGTAATGAATAGCGGCCATAAATGCAAACCCTGTTCCGCCAAACACAATGTAGTGGAAATGTGCAACAACAAAAGCTGTGTCGTGTACATGTACATCGGTGGCCAGAGCGCCTAAAACCAAGCCGCTCAATCCGCCAATCATAAATACAAAAATGAACGAAGCCGCCCAGTAAAGAGGTGTCTGCACATTTATCGATCCTTTATACATGGTCGAAATCCAGTTAAAAACCTTAATGGCACTTGGAATTGCGACAATGAAAGTGAGCAGCGAAAAATAGTATTGTGCTGTTCCGCTCATTCCGGCGGTAAACATGTGGTGTCCCCAAACCAGATATCCAACAAATGCGATTGCCATTGTTGAAGCAATAATCGCTTTATATCCGAACACCTGTTTCTGGGCAAACGTGGGTATGATTTCTGAAATAGCGCCCATGGCAGGCAGAATCATAATATACACTGCCGGATGCGAATAAATCCAGAACAAGTGCTGGTATAAAATCGGGTCGCCGCCCAAAGCCGGATCGAAAACACCAACCCCAAATAAACGTTCAAGTGCAATCAAAACGAGTGTGATTCCCACTACCGGAGTTGCAAGCAACTGAATCCAGGCAGTACCATAAAGCGTCCAAACAAAAAGTGGCAGTTTAGTCCATTTCATTCCCGGACATCGCATCCGGTGAATGGTAACCAAAAAATTCAGCCCGGTTAATATCGATGAAAATCCGAGTACAAAAGCGCCAAAAACAGCAGGGAGCAAATTGGTTCCGGTTTTAAAACTGTATGGTGCATAAAAAGTCCAGCCGGTATCGGGAGCACCATTGCCAAAAAACAAAGCTGCCAATACAAGAAAAACACCCGCCACATAAAGGTACCACGAGAGCAGGTTAAGTTTCGGAAAAGCAACGTCCTTTGCGCCGATCATTATCGGCATCAGAAAATTTCCGAAAACTGCGGGCAATCCGGGTACAACAACCATAAAAATCATAATTACCCCGTGCACGGTGAAGGTGGAATTATAAGTTTGTGCATCCATAATTGTTTTCCCGGGTGCCAGCAATTCAAGTTTCATTGCCAATCCGAGCAAAACCCCAACCGAAAACATGGTTAAAATTGAATAGAGATACAAAAGCCCGATGCGTTTATGGTCGGTGGATGTTATCCAACCCAGCAATCCTTTGTACTTACCTTGATAGGTAAGGTAATTCGACATATTTGCTGCCTGTTCTTTATGCATATTGTTCAGTTTAAATTTTCTTTTCTCTTCGGCTTAAAAATTAAAAAAAGTAATAATACTGCGGCAAGAAATAAAATGAGTGTACCGCTTACTTTGGTAATATTCATTACGTAGGTTTGCCCCGCAGGATCATATGAATAGCAGTACCTCAACACTTTGTTTAAGGTTGGGCCCGACTGTCCTTTCGAAGCTTCCACAACGGCCATCTTCCATTCAAACGGCTGAAAAAACATGCCATTCAGATATCTTGTAATTTTTCCATCTTTACTTACCACAGTTAACGATGCTGCATGTAAGTAATCGTTGCCGGTACGTTTATACCTGAAACCTGTTGCGTTGGTTGCACGGGCAATACTTGCGCTGTCGCTGGTAAAAAAGAGCCATCCGGTTTTGGCTGCCTCCACTTTCGAACTCATCAGGTTCAGGTAGTTGGCCTTTTTTCTTATTCCGAGATCGATGGTTTCAGTGGGGTCGAAACTGATGGTGAGCACCTGGTAGTCCTTTCCCGGCACCATTTCCGATTTGTCCATCACACCGGCAACCGCTTCCATCAGCGGGCTGCAAATTCCGGGGCAACGGTAATACACAAAATTGATGATAGTGGGTTTATCAATTACATCGGCCAAGAAAACCGCCTCACCTTTTTCGTTAATAAGCGAAATACTGTCGGGCAGATATTCATCCAAATGTTCGACAACGCCAATTTCAACATCCTGATTATTATTCGCCGGATTGATTGGTTGCTGTGAAAAAATAGTAAAACTATGAAATACAAAAGCCAGTAACAGACTGGTTTTTTGAATTTTGGTTTGTTTTTCCGTCATGTAAATACCCAGTTAAAAAAATAATTACAGCATTGCTTTTTAGTTCTGCCTGTAAAAACTGTTAAAACCGGTTAATTGTTTAGGAAAAAATGACTTTTTTATCTTATTTTTTATGGTGTCGCTTAATTCTGGTCTTAAAGTGTATGTAATTATGAAGACGGAAACTTATTATGGTTGAATTTTACTGACGAACAACCAGAATTCAAACTATCGGGTAAAGAAAAACATGTTTTAAAACATAAATAGAAATTCTTATAAAGACTAAATCAAAACAAATTTTCTCAATGACAAGCTTTAACTAACAACCGTTTTTTATAATTGTTGACCATTTTTTTCATTTTTTTTCAGACTGATTTTCTTGGCTCTTTAAATCAATGTTTTAAATAAAAACAATTTTTCAACAATTTTCAATTCAATGTAAATGATTCATCTTTAATATATAAACCCTTATTCGTCTTTTATTTTGATTTCCACTTAAACATTTGCAACATCCGTCATAATCATTAATTTCGTGAAAGTTATAAGAAATTATACTGACTTTCAGTTCTTCAAAAATCAAACTATATGGAGAAAAATTCACGCCGGAAATTTATGAGAACACTGGGCGCTTC
>DPCJ01000024.1 GCA_003516705.1 Prolixibacteraceae bacterium
TGATATCATTTCAATGTTTGTGTGCTGAGTGTCCACCTCCTTGTTCAACTATATCATGAACAGCTTCTATCGTATGGGTGTAATCAACATAAGCTTCCACAAATTCACGGCCTTTTTCCGAAGAATCATTTTTAACTTTTTCAAGTGCAGCTACTTTTTCGTATTTCTCCTTTATCACTTTTCCAATATGGTTGTTTAACTTTCCAAGCAGGTCTTCAATATCTTTACTTACAATTGCCTGGTCGCTAAATTGAACAATTTTCTTAGTCATTCCGGCAGGTTTTAACCCCGTGTAGGGAGCCCCTTCTGTTTCGCGATGCAAACGAACGAGGGTTTCAAAGAAATGTTTTTCAACAATTGCGTAGACTTCTTTGTCTCCAGATTTTAAAGCATAGGTTTTGTTGAATAAAGGAATAATTTCTTTTTCCTGTTCAGGAGTAATCCATTTCAACACTAAATTCACGTTGTTGGTTTCAAGGGCTTTCATGGCATCCTTAACTGTAGGGCCATCGTATGAGTCGCAATGGGCAGATGCCGGAAGTGAACCGAATATCATAAATAATGATACGAATACAATCGACAGGATTGTTTGCAAACTTGATTTGCTGGTTTTAATAATCTTTGGAACTTCAGTTCCTAAATTCATTTTTGTAGTTCTCATAATACTAAAATTTAAATGGTTATTACTAAATTCTGATGGGTCAAAAGTAAGTTGGAAAAAATCCTTGTGCGACCTGATTCATAAAGTAGTACCCATTTAGAAACGAACAGAAGTCCTTATTTATAAAATTGGACGTTTAGAATGAATATCCATAATTTTGCTAATTAGATTTTTATTATCGTTTTTTTATATTCGCTCGGTGTCAATCCAGTCATTTTTTTAAACACCCTGTTAAATGCCGATTTTGTATTAAATCCACAGTCAAATGCTATCCCCAACAACGATAAATTATCGAAATCGGGTTCGCTTATTTTAGTTTTAACCTCCTCAACCCTGTATTGATTAATGAAATCAAAAAAATTAAGCCCAATTTTTTCATTGATTACCCGTGAAAGTATATGTGTAGGAATATGAAGCATGGTTGCCAGATGAGGCAATGTTAGGTTCGCATCCAAATAGGGTTTTTCTTTATGCATAAAGTCTTTGATTCTGCTCACATAGTTCTCTGCATCAGCTGCGCTCAGCAATACTCCGAAATACTTGGTTTTTGGTTCTGTGATATATTCCGTGCTTTGGACTGGATAGTGAATGAAGATTTCTTTTTGTTTTAGGCCAAAGTATCCGATTAAGATGATAAAAACGGATAAAGAAAGGAATAGCCCATCAGTACAAAAAGTCCATGAAAATAAATAGAAAACATGGTGAAGGGCTGCAAAAACCATTAATACTGTCCATATAGCCCCAAAAGAATATACCAGTTTCCGAAGCCAGTCGAGGTTTATATCCTCCGAAGTAGAAAAGTTATTGAAAATATTGATGTCCAATTTTTTAAAAAGCCTGATGGATAAGATAAAATAAATCGGGCCGGACAAAGCAGTGAGGATTAAAAATAAAACAAAAAGTAAGGGAGCGCCGTGTTCACTTTCCACATGGTCTAATCTTATGTTCTCTGATATTTCCGGCAACAAGGAACTAATAAGTAAGAAAACGTTAAACAGTAAAAAAGGGGCAAAATGGAATAAATTTTTCCCATAGATTTGACTTTTTTCGTCAACTAACGAATAAATATATAAATACAGGAATGGTCCATGCAGCATTAACAGCGAGATAAAACTTGCTGAAAGAAGATGAAAATCAGTAAACAACCTATCTGAGAAAAAAGCATATATGCCTGCATATAATCCCAAATATATCAACCAGCATATCAGTATTTTATCATGCAATGCCTTTTTTTTCTGAAAAATCAGAATTGCAAAAAACAAAGCATTAAAGGCAGCTATCAAAAAAATATATTTCATGGTTTATTTCAGTCAATAAAATTCAACTATGTTTATGATTTGCAGGATGTTTCTATGCATGAAACCTAACTAGTTAATATCCCGAAGTTATTATACTTTTTTATCATTTTTCTCTTCGGTTGTTAAGTTTAACCTGTCCAACGGACTTTGAATCCGGTTGATAGCTTTGTTGGTTACGTGTGTGTAAATCATAGTGGTTTTTATGCTCGAATGACCAAGCAATTCCTGAATATACCTGATATCCTGTTCAAGTTTTATGTTTGGCTTGTTGTTCAAGCGGTTCCGGTTTTTTTGTTGAATGGGTTAAATGTAAAAATAATCGGGTGAAAAAGCAATAGCCGCGACACCCTTCACCCAACGATTCTCAAAAACCCGGTGTACGGATGCAGTTCCTTTATTTCGAATTGAATAAACCCGTTTTTTACCAGCGGCAATTCCGAAAGGATTTTCTCCGCCTCATTTTTATCGTTGCATTCCAGCATCAGCACTGCACAATGGTTTTCATCGAAATAAATCTCGCGCAGAATATCTTTTTGCTGAAGTTCCAAAACCGCCCGGGCTTCTTCTTTCAGAATTTCTTTGTCTGAATTGGCGTTTAGCTTTTTCAGTTCTGTTTCGGTAGCAAGGATTTTCATTTTTTTTGTGTATTAATTTGGTTTACCCGAATGGAGGTGATAGTGTTGTATTTTTTTAGCCAATTTTATTCATCATGAAACTCATGCACGTTCACGTATTTGGGAATAACGTCTTTAGGTGTAAGAATATCAATCACTCGTTTTATCTCAACTCCAGCAGAATCTGTTGTTAAAATAATTTCAGATTGAGGAGGCAACGTTAAAATACATGCATAGCACCCTAAACTTGCTGATATGTTTTCACATTGGGCGTTTAATCGCTCAATTAAAAGATTAATATTTTCCTTTTGACCCCATGTATCATCTTCTTTGATAACAGGATTTAAATCAACAGTAAGAATATCAATCACTTCTTTTATGGAATCGGACTTCAAAAAAATCAAGGCTTCAGCGAAAGTTTCGCAATCAGGCTTCACGATTTTATCTTCTTTATCACAAGAAATCAAGAAAAGGGAAGAGAGTAATACGAAAAAGAAAAAAATATTGGTTCTCATTTTAGTCGTTTTTGTAAAGATGTTTGAATCAAATATTTGGTTGCGCAATTTGTAAATAGAATCCGCTACTCACAAATATCTCCCCGTAATACTCTCCGGGTTTGCTTTTATCTGTTGCGGAGTACCTTCGGCCATTACACGTCCACCGGCATTTCCGCCTTCGGGGCCCATGTCGATTATCCAGTCGGCACGTTTGATGATGTCGGTGTTGTGCTCGATTATGATAACCGTGTTTTTGTTCTCCACCAGCTTTTTTACAATCAGGTAAAACATTTCAATGTCAGACCGGTGCAGCCCGGTGGTAGGTTCGTCCATGATGTAAATGCTGCTTGTTTTCTGTAGTTCGGCGGCAATTTTTAACCGCTGCGATTCGCCACCCGAAAGCGAACTGAGCGTTTGACCTAATTTCAGATAACCAAGCCCCACTTCTTTTAACAATTGCAATTGTCGGGTAATTTTTGGCGAGCTGAAAAACTTCAGCGCTTCGTTTACCGAAAGGTCGAGAACTTCGGCAATGTTTTTTCCGCGGTATTTCAGTTCCAAAACTTCGGCGTGGTAACGCTTTCCCTCGCACTCGTCGCACTGCGATTTCACGGCATCGATAAAATTGAGTTCGTAACTGATAAAACCCTGGCCGTTGCATTTCGGGCAGGCGCCTTTGCTGTTAAAACTGAAAAGTGACGCTTCGGAGCGGTTGGCTTCGGCAAACTCCTTGCGAATCTGGTCGAAAATGCCGGTAAATGTGACCGGGTTGGCGCGTGACGATTTCCCGATGGGAGACTGGTCAATCACCACTGCTTCGGGGTGTTGCGGCAGAAAACATTCGTGAATCAGTGTGCTTTTCCCGCTTCCCGAAACCCCGGTAACGCAGGTGAGCACACCTTTCGGAATTTTCACCGAAACATTTTTCAGGTTGTTCAGACTTGCATTTTTTATTTCGAAAAAACCGCCGGCATTTCGTGAATGTCCGTTCAACGGAATTTCTGTATGAAGGTATTTGCCGGTAACACTTTCTGTGTGAATAATTTCTTCTGTCGGACCGTTAAAAACCACGTTTCCTCCGGCAGTTCCTGCTCCCGGACCGAGGTCAAGAATCCACTCGCAACTCCGGATAACTTCGGGGTCGTGCTCCACCACAAAAACACTGTTGCCTCTGTTTTTCAGTTCATACAAAAGCGAAATCAGTTTTTCTGTATCGCGTGGATGCAGTCCGGTTGTGGGTTCATCTAAAACATACAGCAGGTCAACAAGGTTGCAATCGAGCTGCCGTGCCATTTTTACCCGCTGTGACTCTCCGCCCGAAAGTGTTCCCACCGGCCGTTCAAGACTGAGATAACCCACCCCGATGTGAATGAGTTGTTCCAGCACAAAAATGGCTTTCCGGGTGATGGGAATGGCCATTTCATCATCGATTCCTTTCAGAAAATCAAGTACTTCGGGCAACTCCCAACGACAAACCTCGTCGATGGAAACGCCGTTGAGTTTTACATTCCGGGCTGCTTCGCTGATTCTTGAACCGTTACATTCAGCGCAGGTTTCGTATTTGAAAAAGCGGAGATAGGCATTTTTGTCTTCCTCGCTGGCTTCGTCTTCGCCTTTTTCGGCCATCGAACGTTCCAGCTTCCGGGCAAGTCCTTCAAAAGTGCGGTTGTACGAAAGCTTTTCTTTCGAACCCTGTATTTTAAAGGGTTCGGAATAGAGCAGCAGGTTGAGTTCTTCGGGCGTAAAATACTTCAGTTTCTTTTCGGTATCTACAACACGCAGGTTAATGAGTTCGTTCCACAGAAAACTGCCCGGTTTATAATGAATATGCAGAATTCCGCCCTCCCGGATTGATTTTTCCAAGTCAAGAAAAAGGTTGAGGTCGATTTTGGCGACTTTTCCCAGTCCGTGACAATGCGGACACATTCCCTGCGGATGGTTAAACGAAAACAAAAACGATGCGCCGATAAACGGTTTACCGACCCGCGAAAACAAAAGCCGCAGGTAGGTGTTTACCTCGGTTGCCGTGCCCACCGTGCTGCGCAGGTTGTTGCCCATCTTTTTCTGGTCGATAACCATTGCAGTTGACAGGTGCAGAATGTCGTCCACGTCGGGCCGTGAAAGTTTGGGAAGCCGTTTGCGCGCAAAAGTGGAGAAGGTTTCGATGAGTTGCCGCTGCGCCTCAGTGTAAATGGTGTCGAACAACAGCGACGATTTTCCCGAGCCCGAAACTCCTGTGAAAGCCACCACTTTGTGTTTGGGAATCTCCACCGAAATGTTTTTCAGGTTGTTGGTGTGTGCATTTCTGATGATGATTTTCTGAAAATTGTTTTCCATCTTTTTATTGTTTTGCTGTTACTTGTTCGAGGTAGTTTTCGGCCCACTCAATTTCGGCTTTGTACAAATATTGCGGGCGCACTGCCAGCGCCATCCGGTGCACCGGACAGTTTTCGGCTTCGAGGTATTTCTGTAATTCTCCGTAACCGAAAAGTAATTCTTTTAATTTGCGGATGTAAGCATTCAAACTTGTGGTTTTTTGCTCGTCAGTTAGCACGTTCAGGTTCGAAACGGCCAGGTCGATGTCCCAGCGGTGGTGGTCGAACTCAGAAAAAAGCCCCGAGATTTCGCCGTTTAACCTCACTTTTCCGAGGTCGGAAAGCGAATAAACTTTTTGCGCCACGTTGTTCGCCGATTGTTTTACCTCGCAGTTTATCAGCCCTTTTTCTTCCAGTTTTTTCAGGATTTTATACACCGACGACATCGAAATCTCGGTCCAGTAACGCATATCGCGCATCCTGATTTCGTGTTCGAGGTCGTACCCGTGCATCGGTCGTTCGGATAATAATCCCAGCACGGCAATTTCCTTATTTCCCAATTTTTCGCTCATATATTGTAATGTTACATTATTTAATTATGAGGCAAATATAGAATGATTTTTTATATTGTAATGTTACAATATAAGAATTTTATGAAAATTACTAACTCCGGCATTTATGCCGGAGATTCAGAATAATGGGAAAAACATGGACTTTAGTCCAATTTATTGATATTAAGGGCTAAAGCCCTGTCAATGACTTAGTTTTAACCGTGGCATCAATGCCAGGGTTAGTCAAAAACACATTATCATGTCATTTTTTAATCAGGTGAATAGAAGTTTGAAGTCATGCTGATTTTGTTAGAAACTTCCCTTTTACCCAACCACATTTACTCCTTTTTCCATCAGTTTTCTGACAGAAGCCATCGGAATTTTGTTCCCTGTTAAATCAACAAACTCTAAATTTTCAAGCGAGAACAGCGGAGAAATATCGCGGATGCGGTTGTTGGCGAGGTTTAGCTCGCGCAGGTTGGTGAGGTATTCGAGCGGGTCGATGTTTTCAATGCGGTTATCCGAAAGGTTCAGCATTTCTATCAGCCCGAGATTTTCGAGGTTGCGGAGGTCATCTATAAAATTATCCGATAAATCGACATTCACCGCATGAATGCAATATTGAATTCCGTCGAGGTCGTTAATGTCGGATGAAGCCATTTCAAATTCGTCAATGTCTTCGAGATAGTAGGCGGGAAAACTGATTTTTGTGTGCCCGTACTGGCGGATTTTTATCGCTTCGTAAAAAGTGACCGTTTTGTTTTTGCGCGTGTTCAGTTTTTCGTTTCGTTTGTATCCGCCATTTCCTGAACTCACGGTAAAACCTTCGCTATCGAAATCCCACGCATAAACAGGCGAATAGTCGATGTCCTCAAAACTTTCGATAATTGCCGAAATTTCTTCGAGTCTTTCCAGTTTCAAAATGTGAGAATAGCCCAGCAATCCGTCAAAGTTTCCATCAGCGGCCAGGTTTTCAATTTTCGAACGGTGCAATTCGCCGCGGTCAGGGTGATACAGCAACATCAGTTTCGAAAATCCTTTGCCGTTTTCATCAATCTCGATGGGAACAAAATCGTGGATGATATCTGCAATTTTTTGCAGCGAACCAAATTGTTGGTTCGTGTAAAAATTCAGCAGAACCACTGCAATTTTATTCAGATTTTCTGCTGAATAAGCTTCAAGTAAATTATTTCTCAGTGTTTGAATTTCCATTTGTCTGTTTTTAGAAGGGTGACGCGGTTTCCGAACCGCGTTTCTTTCGGCGGTTTGGAAACCGCCGCACCCATTATTTCTGCATCGCCTGTTTTCTCAATTCCTCCGGCATTTTTTCGATGGCGTACCGAAGTGCTGTTCGCGGCATCACAGCTTTTCTACTCATCACATATTCAAATACTTCCTGCTGGTGCGCCTGACTGGCGGCTTTCAGCATCCAACCGTAACCTTTCTGCACAAGGTCGTCGCTATCCATCAGCAGTATATCGGCAATTTCAAAAATTTCTTTCTGAAACAGTCCTTTTCTCGCCGGAATGATGAGTGCAACTGCTGCTGCCCTTTTTACCCAGCGGTTTTCGGAACGTGCAAATTCTTTCAGTTTCGCAATAAATTCCGGGTATTTCATCACAAAATCGCCGACTGTGTGGTTGCAAAGTGTGTCGCACGACGCCCAGTTGCTTACATAATTTTTTATCCAGCGTTCCAGCGTCTCAAAATCGGCAGGTTCCAGTTTTTTGCCCAGTTTTTCAGACCAGACGCAAGCTACAAACGAATCTTCCATATAACCCGACTGCCAAAGATTTTCGCAGGCGTCAAGAATTTCAGCTTTCGTTTTGTCTTTAATTTCGGTAAAAATGTCTTTTGCAATTTTCTGAACCGTGGCCGATTTTACACCATAAACGGTAACCTGTTCTTTAAAGAAATATTCGCTTTGTTTACGCGTATTTTCGTCGGCACTGGCAATGAGAGTTTCCCTGATTTGTGTAATAATTGTCTCCATTATTTTCTATAAAATCTAAATTTCGTTTTCGATTGGTTTTAAACGTAGTTTCCACTTCAGCAAAGTTTCAGTTTCACCAGTCATTACAAAACCGTTTTTTTCGAGTACCCGAAACGAGGCTGTATTTTGTTTTTCGGTATCGGCAAAAATTGCAAGTATTTCAGGTTGATTTTTTGCCCACGATATCATTCCGCCAACAGCTTCGGTCATAAAACCTAAGCCGGCGAAAATTTCATACGTACCATAGCCAATTTCTATTTCACCTTCGGCATTTGGCGCACCCACAAAACACAGGTCGCCCACCATTTTGTTGTCCTTTTTCGAAATGAGTGTCCAAAGTGTTGAGTACAAAGAATATTTCGAACTGTCGGCAACATTGGGTAAAATGGTCTGTTCTAGCGCTTCTTTCAGTTCGGCGGAAATTGACCGTGATGTTTCATTCAGATTCAACTCCTCTTCCAGAGAGTTGTCGTTTTTGATGTATTTTTCGAGCTGGATGTATGTCAGCGGTTTAATGATAAGTCGTTCTGTTTCAATCATTGTCGTTTGTATATTTTAGGATTATAAATTATTCAGCATCGTAAAAAATGCTTCCAGTTTCTTTTTATCGAGTTTGCCATTAGAACGCACACCACTGCAAATGTCGACTCCAAAAGGCTGAACGGTTTCGATGGCTTCGCGCACATTTTGGCTGTTCAATCCGCCTGCCAGGAAAACCGGCACTTTCACCTGTTCCCTGATTTGACGGCTCAGTTGCCAGTTGTGCACCCGGCCGGTGCCGCCGAGTTCCTTGATATTCATGTTGGGGTTGCCGCTGTCTAACAAAATCGCATCAACTGATTCTGAGATTTCAATTGCATCGGCAACCGAATTTTCATCGAGCACATGAATCACCTGAACCAGTTTCACACCGGGCAGTTCCCTGCGTAAAGTCTGATATTCGCGGCTTTCCAGCGCATCAACCAGTTGAATGGTGGAGGTGTAACACTTTTTGTAATGGGTAATAATATCTTCCGGTTTTGTTTCGCTGGTGAGCAGAAAAGTTGAAACTGCCGGTGGAACCGAGCGGGCAATCCGGGCAATCAAATCATCGTCAATCACCCCCGGGCCGCTGGGCATTTTACCCACCAGTCCCAGCGCCGAAGCGCCAAATTCAATTGCCATTTTTGCTTCATCAACACTGCTGATGCAGCAGATTTTTACACGGACTTTGAAACTCATTTGCTGAAATTATTTTTCGAAAAAGTTTTAGTTGCAAATCTCCACAATTTTATCCACCCATTCAAATGCTTCTTTTCCGAACTGAAAATCGTCCTGAGTGTTCACTTCAGCGGTCATCACTACAACAAGGTTTTTATCAGGAATAATGCAAACAAATTGTCCGCCATGACCGTGCATGTAAGTCATTTTCCGGGTTTCGTCCTTCCACCACAAATAGCAAAACTGATTTGAATACATATCTTCAATTCTCACCCTTGTCATTTCCTGAATCCATTTTTTACTGACAATTTCATTTCCTTTCCACATGCCGCTATCGAGAACAAGCTGCCCGAATTTCGCCATTTCGCGCGGTGTTGACATGATACCAAAACCGCCCAGTGTAGTTCCGTCTTTATAATCCATCCAATCCAGGTTTTTAATTTCCAGCGGGTTAAAAAGTACTTCTTTTGCCCATTCGCGTGTTTTCTTTCCGCTTGTTTGCTGAATAACACAGGAAACAAGTTGCGGGTCGCAATCTTTGTACATGATTTTTTCTCCGGGAGTGTTTGCGAGTGGCCGACCCAGAATAAAACCGGTAATGTTATCCGGAAGTTGTCGAAGGATGTCATCCGATTGTCCTTTCAATCCATCATTACTGTATGCAATCCCCGATTTCATGGTCAGAAGCTGTTCAATGGTAATATTCTTTTTGTTGGGATAGTTTTCTGTTTCGGGCAAATAGCGGCCAATGCTGTCGTTTATCGATTCAATCAAGCCTTTTTCAAGTGCAATCCCGGTGAGCAGTCCAACCACTTGCTTGGTGCAACTCCACATGGCGCGGGGCTTGATTTGGTCGCCGTCATCTTTTGTATAGCTTTCGGCCACCAGTTTTCCGTTTCTGAAAACCAGCAGACTGCGTGTCTGCCAAATGTCCTGGTCTGCATGAAAATCAAAATAAATTTTTTCCAGTTTTTGCGCATCGACTCCTTCATTTTCAGGTGATGACATAGTCCATCCGTCGTTTAACGATGCCGGTGTGTACGAAATAAACGGTTTCTTCAGTTCGTCTTCCTGCAGACAGGAACCCAGCAACGGGACTATCAGTAAAATCAGAAATTTTTTGTTCATTTTATTTGTTTTTCGGGTTGAAGGTTAGTTTAATGTTGTGACTAATCATCAATATTTCAGGAGCTTCGAAATATCCTGAATAATCAAAACAATACGACCATGTGATTCGTTTTTCTGACTTCGGTTTCCACGATAATTCAAAATCGGTTGTATTGAATTGACTCAGGGTTGAAAACTCAAAATCAGAATTCAGATGTTTAATAGCATGTTGAAATCCGATGTCGTACCAGTAAGGATTGCGGGATTCGGGCTGGCGCGAAGTAAATCCCAAAACCGTGAATTTCAAGCGGGCGCTCAACTGCTGTCCCGCAATCGTAAAATCATACCGCGAGTTTACTCCCAGGCTGAAGTTGGTAAACCAGTAATCGAACGCCGATTGCAACTGCGGATAAAGTGTGTAATTGTATTCGAATTTTGCCAGTGGGCCAACTGCAAAAGTGTTTTTACCCGAAGCGCTGAAAAGGTATGAAATCTCGGCTGGTTTCAGGTAAACGTCCAGCGCGGGAATACCTTTTGAAAAGGGAATACAAACCCCGATTTCGTTTTCGATACTGAATATTCTGTTGTTTTTCGATGATTCCCGATAGTGCCCATAATTGATGTTGGCGCCACTAAAAACAAGCCCGAAATTGGCGCTTTCGTTAATCTGTTTAAATCCTGTGCGCCAATATGAATTGCTTGTGATTTCCTGTCCTTGTGCGACCGGTTGCAGTAATATCAGGAAAGTGAAAAAAAGAAGAATTGTTGGTTTCATTATTTTGAAATTTGCAAAAATATTTGGTTTTAGTTGCTGAATTTCAGGTTTTTAAAATAATTCAGTAGAAAAAAATCAATCACAAAAACCAGCAAATTCCAGACAACAAGCGCAGTGAGGCCGGCAGGCGAAAAAAGCCAGTTCATGTTGATGGAAGTCATCAATGCTGAAGCAACACTGCAAACTCCGTTGGTCAGAAATAAAAATTTCAACGTTCGTTCCAGTTTGTTGGTTTCGAAAATAAATGCCATGAAAATGAATGAGAGTCCGATTCCACCCCATCCGTACATTTCGAGCGCCCAGGCAAAAGAACCCGGATTCGTCATTGTAAAAACTGGCAGAATCGTGGCCGTTTCAGGCGGGTTATTATAGGCAAGATAGGGGATGTAGGTGGTTTGAATAATGTAGTTGAGAAAAACTACGGATGTAAAAACCATGTTAATCACCAACCCCGAAAGCGCCCATATTTTCTTGTCTTCAGTTGCAGTTTTATATAAAGCAATAAACGTAAGCAGCGACCCTATTACCAGAAAATAACCACAAAAAAAGGTGGCTGTTTGCAGCGGGTGAAACGATTCAACAAACATCGCCGCATCGCGCCAGGGCAGCTGTGGAGTGAAAATCATTGATAACACGGGAAATACAAGTCCCGAAAAAACGATTCCAATCATATTGATGATTACCGCAATGCGTCCGAATTTCAGGTATTGTTCATTCATAGAATTCATTGTTTTCATTGACTTTTTCGGCTGAAGTTTATCCAAAAATATTCCTGGCAAACAGTTTTCTGAAATAATTGATAATGAATGACCTGAACAGGGATTTGAATGGCAGATTTTAAGGGATAATTCTTATTCTTTGCTTAGGTTCAGCGGATAATCAGTTCCGCGTTGGTTCCAGTTTCCATGAATTGTTTTTGTGTTTCTGTCGAGTTTCCCTGAAAATGTTGCACTGGCCACACCCACCACACAAACAATGTTGTCGGCTTCAATTTTTAACTCCGAAACCGGGATTCCGAAAACATCCTGGTCGGGACTGTCGAGAACCGGAACCAGTATGTTTTCATTTTTTTTCAGGTGAAGTACAAATTTCGAGGTTGTGCCAAATTGCGTGAGGCCACCGGTCCATGTTCCCTCAAAATCCGCATCAAAAGCAACATTCAGAACTTCTGTCGGTTTGTTCCAGTTTTTGCGGTTCAGGCCTTCGTTAAAAAAATCGTATGCATCTTTTCCGAATACTTCTTCCAAAACATTCAGAAAAATAACCGTTGTTCCACCTTGGTTTTGAATAAAAGCTGTGTTTAGCAAGGCGATAAATTCTGCCATTTTTTCTTCGCCATATTTCTGTCGGAGTGTGTTGAGTAGAACTGTGGGTTTGTAATACCGGTTGATATGGCTTTCCCACGAATCGCCGGTGGTTTCAAGGATGGAAAGTTGGGTGGCGCTGTTTTCGATGGCGTTGTTATATTCCTCTGAAAGCAATTTTGTGAATTCAGTCCCTATAAATTTTTCAGAAGCCAGAAATGCAGAATATTCGGCCAGACCTTCATTTATCCAGTCGTGTTCCCAGTTGGCCTTGCTCCACAAATGGGCAATTTCGTGTGCATTTAACTGAAAATCGCGGGCAAAACCCCATTTGTTTTCTACTTGTTCAGAAGCAAATTCTTCGGAAACTACGATGAGCGAACCACGCGCGTAACCACCCGCAGTACGGGGCGAATATATCACTTTTATCAGGTTGTTTGAGCCAGCCGATTGATAAAGAGATTGATAAAATTCAACGGTGCAGAGAGGCTTTTTATCATCTTTTCAACATAATTGTCTGGAAGTTTTGTGTGATAGATTTCAACCATGAAATTATTGCCGGTAAACGTCGTGTTCTTTAATCCTGCTGAACCAATCAGAAATAAGCGGGTTACAGGTTTTGCTGATTCAAAACGGGTTTCTTTAATTTCACCAGTTTTGAAATTTTCAGTTTCTATTCCGTTGGTAACAAACCCAAATTCTTTTGGTGCCAAAACCGACAAAGAAAAAGTGCAATTGTTATTGTTCTTGAATCGCGGGTACCAGTTAATCAAGTCAGTCAGTTCGAGCATCTGACTGGTAATCCGGTTCTGATTGCTGATGGTTTTTGGGAAACTTCCATCACTGATGACTCCAGAAAATTTTATAACAAGATTTTTAGGGAGAAACGGCAATTTGTAGGTAGAAGAATAATTTGATTCAGCAGGATTTTCTTTTTCAAAAACTATATTGCTGCCGTCAGCCGTAACCGACTCAATTTTCAAATCGCGGGTTAATAAAAAGACCGAATCCGAAGGGAATAAATATTCTATAACACCAGAAATATGGCTGATGGCCGGATTTAAAGTAATTTTTAAACTGACATTTGCTGTTTCATTTTTTTGATTCCCTGCAAAACAAAAGGCACTCAGTAAACTGAAGATTGTCAGAATTCTGATTCTTAAATTGTTCATGGCTTTTTACATTTAATTTCCGGTTTTGTGTATCATCAACTGGTCTGTAACATTCGCTACAATATTGGCAGAAGGCGGGCTGTAATTCGACAATATGATAATTGTATAGCCCGAATCAAGGCACATTTTATACTGGCAGTTCACACCGCTTCCATCGCCCGAGTGTGATGCGGTTTTTCCCGACCGATTATCAGACAGGAAAAAGCCGGTACTATGAAATGAAGCGTTTAATTCCGGAAATCCTGTAAAAAGAAGTTGTGTGTATTCCGGCGAAAGCAATTTGTGGTTTCGTAAAGCAATGTCGAATTGCAGCAAATCTTCGGCAGTGGAATAAATCCCGCCCGAAGGGCAACCTTTCAGAATTCTTGTTCTCATGTGGTCGGTCCAGGTAAAATCATCATCTTGCCAGATTTTTGTGTAACCGGTAGCGCGGTTTTTCACCGGTTGGTCTTTGGCAAAACCACCGGTATTTTTCATCCCTGCCGGAATAAAAATATGGTTCGTCAGGTATTGAAAGTATTCCTCTCCCGAAACAGATTCAATGACAACTCCCAACAACAAATACCCTGTATTACTGTAACTAAAACGTTTGCCGGGTTCAAAGGCAGGCTGACTTTTATAAACCAGCGGTTTGTAATCATTTAATTCCCTGAAAACCTGAATTTCGCATTGTTTGTAAATATCCGCAAAATAGTCGCTAAGTCCCGATGTGTGGGTAAGCAAATGTTTTATATGAATTTTACCGGAAATTTCATTTGGCAGCCAGCCGGAAGGAAGATATTTATCAATTGTGTCATCGATTTTTAGTTTTCCCTGTTCTGCTAGCTGGGTAATTGCAAGTCCGGTAAATATTTTTCCAACCGAAGCGAGATTAAATTTTGTGTCGGTTAAATTGGGTATTTCATAAGCAATACTTGCTTTACCAACTGCCCTTTTTATAACCGGCTGTCCGTTTTTTGCAAGCAAAACCACACCCGAAAACTCATTATCTTTTTCAAGCTGAAGAAGACATTTTTCGAGTTTTTCGGCAATATCTTCATCGGTAAGAACATGTGCGTGAAGATTGTTATTTTCATGTTCCTGGATTTCACCTGAAACCATTCCATTTATCCGAAATTCTTTTTCACCTGTAACCGGAATTTCGAGAATTAATTTTGCCAGAGTAAGCCGGTTTACAAGTTTTATTTTGATGAGATTGTTATCAGCAGAATCGGTTTCCAAAAAGTCATATCCCAATCCGCCTGTTTCGTAATAATGAGCCAGGTTGAATGTTGTCAGTGTTTCGGGTGGTATTTTTTCAAGTAAATTTTTATCTGCATTTTTATTCAGAAAATCCTTCATTATTTTTCTGCGGCCGCTGTTTAATGCCGATAAATAATTGCTGGCAAAATTCAGGGCTGAAATTTCATGCTGCCCATTCAACCTGGTAATATCATTTTGTGCCGACGTTGGCTTGTTTGTATTAAACATGCAGAATATCAGTGAAAGAATGATATAAAAAGTTTTTGTTGGTTTCATTCTCGGTATTTTATGCAGAAAGGAAATCTCCATCAACAATCAGCAGTTTCACACCGGTTTTGCTGAACGAGCGGTGCTCGCTGGCATCGTCGGTTACAATGTAAGTCATTCCGGGTGTGAGCGTGTTGGTTTCACCGGTTTTGAGCTGGTTTTCAACTTGGCCTTCAATACAATGTACAATGTGGCCTTTACTGCACCAGTGGTCGGCCAGGTAGCCCGGTGAGTATTCAACAATGCGGACACGCAACCCATCGTATTGTAATGTTTTCCAGAATGCAGTGCCGGTTTCGCCCTGGTGTTCCGTGGCTTTAATTTCAGACCAGTCGGTCACAAAAAATGGAATAGATTTCATTGATTCTTATTTTAAAACGGTTTTGGATAAATTTCCTTTTTACAAGTGACTTCTGAAAGAGCGGTCAACAATGGGGTTGACAAGGAAAGGCGGCAATCCGAGCTGGTGTACTGTAGCTCGGCAAAATTCAAGATATTCGGTTTCAGTTCCCTTGTAATTTGCTTTCACAGCTTTGTCAATCATTTCAATCCAAGACCTGCCTTCGGCTAGCAATTTTTTTATTTCGTGTGCATCGGAAAAAGCGGGTGTCCACGAACTTAAAAGTATTTCGTAGTCGCTGTTCTTTTCAATAACGTGCAGCGAAACGAGTAACTGATGGGCATTGTCGTAATTCGGAATGTCGCTTTTCAGCGGGATGGAGTCGGCTGTAAATAACACCTTTTCATTCCGGAAATAAAGATTTACCGAACCGGCTGAATGCCCGGGAGCGTGAATAATTTTTGCTGTTTGGTTATTCCCAAAATCCAGAATTTGCCCGTTTTCAATGAATTCATCAATCGTTACCGACCGGTCAACCAGGTTGCTGAAACCCGGAACAGGCCGCTCTTTTTCCTGAACAGCAATTTCTTCAATCCATGTTTTTTCTGCGGGGTGCGCCAGAATTTTACAACCGGTTAGTTCCTTTATCCGGGCGGCGCTGCCAATGTGATCGGGGTGGGAGTGCGATAAAATCACTGTTTCGATTTCACTGTATGAGCGGCCATTTTCAGCAATATAACTGAATATTTTTTCCTCGCTGCCCTTTACTCCGGTATCGACAAGTGTAATTTTTTCGCCAAAAATCAGCAGTACGTTTACAAATCGCGGCAGCACTTTTTCGGGTGAAAGTTGTATGTTAAAGTCAATCTTTAAAAGGTGGATATTTTCTTTTATTTTCATTTTTTCAAGGTTATTATTAAGGTTTACATCATTTTCACCCCATTTCCAAAACCATTTCCCACTGGTTAACTGAGTTGCGGAATCCAAGTTTAAGTAGCGTTTCACCCAGATAATTGTCTGCTTCCACATTTAGTACGATTATTTTTTCGCTGGTGGTGTAACGGGCAAGTTCTGCCATTAAATGTGCTTCCAGTCCCCAGTTTTTCCATTCTTCCAGAATCCCAATCTGCGGAATGTCGCCTTTGGTTTTGTGGATAAAACCGTACCCAAGTATTTTACTGGTACACGACAATGAAATACAGGTGAAATTTTCGCTCACATTTAAAACCGATTGTATTTCGTTTTGCCATGTGGGTGGGTAAAGCCTGTAAAGTTCTTCGTTTTGAATCAGGGTTGCAGGGTTGGTTACTGTAATTCCGAAACCGCGGTCAGGAACCGGGCGGAGCTTTTTCTTTTCAATTTCAAAACAGTTTAATTTCCGGGTTTTTGTAAATCCGTGTTTTTCATACAATTTGATGGCCGGAGTATTGTTTTCGAGCACTTCGAGCACAAACCTGCTGACTATTTTTTCTTTTAGCAACAGTAGCAGCTCTTTTAGCATCATTTCACCGATTCCTTTGCGCTGATGCGCTTTAATCACGCCGGTTCCGCCGTCGTAGCAGGTTTTTACACCACCGGTTTCGCGGTTACCGGTTAAAATAAAACCGGCTAATTTTTCGCCATCAAAATAACCCACCGAAAAATCGGGATTGAGGTCGCGGGTAATCATCATTTCCTGCAATTTTTCGAGCGGCATGTCGATGGGGACTTCGTACTCCGAAAAAGCGTCGATAAAAGCTTCATGAATTGTTTCAACCGAAGTCTCCGACAATGTTCTGATTTGTAAATTTGTATTATTCATTTTCTGTTTTTCCGATAAACCAAACAATGCATCCAATTCGTTTTCTGTATTCAACATACTGTTTTCCAAAAACTTTCAGTAGTTGCACCTCTTCTTCCTTTACAAGTATCAACGTGGCAACACACATTACAGCCGCCGAAAGTAAAAACAGCCAGTTGTTCAGCATCAGCCAGAGCGATGGCAGGATAAACAAAATCCAGCATGAATAAATCGGGTTGCGTGAGAAAGCGTACATGCCTGTTTGCAAGAGATTTCCTTTTGGGAAGTTGCGCGAGAATTGTACCATCGACATAACAAAAAGCACGATACCAACAAAAAGCCAGACTAACCCCGTTGTTTTTGCTATTGGGCTGCCTAATAACGGAATTTCGAAAACTGACGGAACCCAGATTTCTGAAACGATGGCTGCCAGTAAAAAAGGTGCTGTTCGCAGCATAATACGTGGCCCGACACCACGGGCGTCGAGTCCTGATGCGGATGTAAAAAACTGATTCATGGTTAATGATTTTTGGTCTTGATTTATTGAATTTTATTTGAATGATGCAATTGCTGATTCTTTGACAGCCTGTTTATTGCGTGAAGTAACCCGTGCAGATTTGTGTATTTTCTTCTGCAATTTAATGTCTCCGATTTCATTTTTTACAATATTTTTCTTTACAACCACATTATACACGCGGTAATTATTGTATCCTTCATGACTGATGTTGAGCACGTAATTTCCCGGCTCAAGCATAGTGAGGGTAAATTCACCCTTATTGTTTGTAAGGGTGCCTGCCACCAGCTTTAATCCGTCGGATGTTAACAAATCGACAGAACCCGATATCAGCGGATTTCCGGTTGTAAAATCGATAATCCGTCCGCAAATCCGTCCTTTTTCTGAAATCCCGATGCTGCCCATGGCTTTTGAGGCAGAGGTGAGTACCACCAAAATTGCGGTACAAACCAAAATGACAATGGTAAATGTTTTCATGGCTTTGTTTTCTGTTTCTTGTTTTCTGAACACTCAAATTTCAATAATTTATATTGTCTGTACCAAATTTTTCAGGTGAACAGGTGATATTTAAAGACGAATGGCGAAGAGTGGTGAATGAGTGAAAAAAGTGAATGCGTGAATCGAAAAATGCTTGAATGCTATCATGCTTAAATGCGTGAATGGGTTATTGAGTAAATGGGTGAAAGAGGGATTGGATTAATGAGTAAATGAAAGAATAAATTAGTGAATGAGTAATTGGGTGAATGGGTAATTGAGGAATTGAGGAAAAAGTAAAAAAGCGAAACAAGTTGGCACGGGGCGAAAACCCTGAAAGGTCTGCTTGCCTGCCCGACAAACAGTGTTCGTGAGTTTTTCCGCTTGGTGATGGTCAGGCGGGAACGAATTCTTTGGGCACGGTTGGATTTTAATAACCACAGTTGAAATGCAATGAAACCAGAGGAATAACTTCCTTATGAGCTATGTACTGTTTTTTGAAAAGCTTTGCCCTAAATGGGCAAAATTTTAATAACCCCGGGTTTTAACCCGGGGAGGTGACGCTCCTCTATACCCTGCCCGCAGTTTGAAAAGCTGACGCTGTGAAATGGTTTTCGATTTGGATTGCGAAGAAGGTTAAATAAGTTTGGAGAGTGAATAAGCAATTGGCCGGAGAATCATATTGTCTTTTCATCTTTATTTTTCCCCAGAAACTGAACATATTTTTCAAACTCTTTTTCCACCTGTTTTTGAATGGCTTTGCCTGGATTACCAAAATAGTCAGTTTCAAGAATTGCATTATCCTTTTTGATTGAGCGTTTCCAGACACCAATCACCTGGCCGTTGTGAACGATTACACGCCTGAAAAATCCATTATTGGAAACGACTTTCAAGTGATTTTCATAAGTAAGTGTGGCAACCCGGCTTTTGTAGCTGATGATAAACTCATCGTAGGCTGGCAATAGATAAATCATTTCATTTTCAGCTTCTGGAACTGTAAATTCCGGATGAAGCAAGTAGGTTTCTCCATCAACAATTTCAACCACAAAATCAGTTTTAATTGATTCGATAGCCTGCCTGCACTCTTTTACCTGCAACCCCGACCACCAAACAAAATCGGGCAGCGCAGCCGGTCCGTGACTGGTAAAGTACCGGCGCGCCAATTCGGCTAAAGCTTCATCGCGTTTCAATAACTTTTCCACCGGAACTCTTTCGGCCAGCAGTGCATAAGTTGGTTTTCCGGCTTTGGCGGGGCCGCTGCCAATGATACTTTCGATTTCTGCACGCATTAAAATGTGCGAGACACGGTTGTTATCGTTGCTGAAACCTGCTTCAAACAGTAGCTTTACAAGTTCTTCCCTTGATAAATAATTGCCGTCGTGAAGCCACATTTCAAGCAGTGTGTTACAGCGTGAAAAAGCTTTTTCTGTCAGTTCAAGTTCACGGTCGCGGGAGCGGGCTGCGGTTTTTATCTGTGGCGCCGAAAGTTCCAGCATCCAGTAAACATCTTCTGCCGAAACCAGGTGCCACGTTGGCCGCATAACATGGGTGCGGATAATTTCGCCGCTGTCGATGACCGCTTCAACCGACTTCTCGGTGGAGCCCGGCAATCGCACACCCACGGCCCATTTCGACATCGGAAAATCCTGTGCCTGAACAGCGCCCAGCCATGAAATAACTTCTGCAGCAGTTTTCATTTTTGAGGCGGAAATTTGTTGATTTGCCAGCCGGAGAAGTGCGATGTTGTTAAAATTCATTGGATGTTTTTTTAATGTAAAGTGTGCCGCTGGCCGTATTACAAACGACTGGCAGCACACTGCAAAATACAAAGAATTGTGAAGTGTGTTCTGAAATTCAGTTACACTTTTTTTACTCAGAACTGAATTGCCGGCGCTTTGAAGGTTTGCGGGTCGTTGTTGATGCCGTGTTTGTAATCGATGACTTCCATCGTAACCGGATTAATTTTGATGAGTACAAAAATATCTTTCCAGTTGGGGATTCCTTCCCAGTATTCGCGTTTCATTTTTACAAGCAGTTCCTTATCATCGATAACCTCGGCTTTTCCGGCGATGGAAACATAACCGATTGCCTTGCCGTGGTCGGCGAAATAGACATTAACATTCGGATTGTGCCTGATTTCCTTTACTTTTTCGCTGCCGCGCGAGGTGGCAAACCAGATAACAAAATCATCCTTTACCGGAAACGGGTTCATCGTCCGGGTTTGCGGTAGCCCGGCTGTATCAAGGGTTACAAGTCCGCAGTAGGTAGTCTGGCTGATTACATCTTTTGCCCCTGCCAGCACCGAGTCGCGCGGAACTGTGTTTTGAGCGCTGATGGTTTGATGGATTAAAAGTGAAAGTAAAAAGGCTCCAAAAATTTTTCCAATCGTGTAAATTGTTTTCATGATGTTTTTGTTTTAGTGTAGTTAAAATTGACTTTCAACAAAGTTGAAAAATTTTTGCAATGCAATCCAACTTTTGGGGATGAACCAGCAAAAGAAGGTGACAGGAGACTAAAAAGCGCCAATGAACTGTATTAAAAGTTGAATATGAAGGGTCCGTTTAACAGAAGTTCAGACATAAATATTTCTATCTTCGGAAAAAAATTAACCTGGAATGAACCCGATAAAGCCTGGCCATGAAACTGAGAAACGTAGTGACAAAAATTTGTCCTTCCTGTTTCAAAAAATAAACGAAATCATAACCACCTGTAAAATTTCAGGATTGTTCTCAATTTCAGTTTTTGCATTCTTTTCCCTGATATTTGCTGCTTTTTCTTTTTCTGACGAAAAAGTTCAGTCAATCATCGCCAAAACCAATCTTTTTAACATGCGTTTTCCACAGGAGCGGGTTTATCTGCAACTCGACAGGCCATCGTACTGGGCTGGTGATGATGCATGGTTTAAGGCGTATGTAAAAGATTCGCCGATAAACGAGAGCAATTTGTATGTCGAAATCATCAACGCCTCGGGTAATGTGGTGAATAAAAATATTGCGTGGGTGCAAAACGGACTGGCATATGGTGATTTTCAACTGGCCGACACGCTTTCGAGCGGTGTTTACCAAATCAGGGCGTACACCAACTGGATGAGGAATTTTGATGAGGTGTGGTTTTTTCGCAAGGATTTGGTCATCTGGAACCCACGCGACAAAAAAGTTGAAAATGAACCCCAAAAACTGCGGCATCGTGATATCGATTTGCAGTTTTTTCCTGAAGGCGGAACTTTTGTTGCCGGGGTAAAAAACAGGGTTGCTTTTAAAGCCACTGATAAAAACGGAAAAGGAATTGATTTTGAAGGTGTAATCACCGACGAATCAGGGAATAAAGTTGCTGAAATCAAAAGCAATTACAAGGGAATCGGGAGTTTTGTCTTTCAACCCCAAAGTGGAAAGAAATACACTGCTGAAGCTGTTTTTGCCGGAAACGTGGAGAAGAAGGCTGACCTTCCGAATCAAGAAAATGAGGGCATTCTTTTGTTGGTTGATGCACTGGATACTGAAAAGATAAAAATTCAGTTCGTCCAAAAATCGTTGTTAAATACTTCGGATGAGTACACGCTTTTTATACAGAGCGGTGGCAATATTTGTCACCAGGTTAAAATTACGGCAACGGGTAAAATCAACAGCATTGAATTTGATAAAGCAAAGCTGCCGGGCGGGATTCTGAAGTTTACCCTGTTCAGTTCCAATCTCGTGCCTGTATGCGAGCGGCTTGTTTTTAACGATTATGTAGATGTTGTAAATCTTCTAATCAAGCCCGACAAACCAGAATACAAACCGCGCGAAAAGGTAAAAATTGGTGTGGCAGCTATTGCCGGCAGCGGTGAACCTTTCATAGCTAACCTTTCGATGTCGGTGTACAATGCTGCCGCCCAGCTAAAAGACGATGAGTTTGCCAACAATATTTTCACTCATTTTCTGCTGAGTTCAGAGTTAAAAGGCAACATCGAAAACCCGGCCTGGTATTTTAAAGACGACAGCCTGACCACTTTACAGGCGCTCGATAACCTGATGCTGACCCACGGTTACCGCGAGTTTGAGTGGAAGGAAATTCTGGAAGATAAACAACCAGAGATTGTTTTTCAGCCCGAACCTTCAATAGAAATCAAAGGCAGAGTGATTTCGGCAAGCACCAACAGACCTGTTGCCGGTGGAAAAGTTACGATGATGACTTTAAAGAGTTTGCTCAATGTTTTGCAACAGGAAACCGACTCGCTGGGGCAGTTTGTATTCCACGAACTCTACTTCTACGACACGATTTATGTTTCGCTGAAAGCTGAAAACAGCCGCGGAAAAACTGCCACCATTATCGAAATCGATTCAAGTTCATCCACATCGCCCGAATCAAAATATCTTCCGGAATTAACCGAATACAACACCGATAAGCCCTTTGAAACAGTGACTTATCTGAGCGAAACCCAAAGCGACCTGATGAAAAGAAAATGGAGTTTAGCCGACACCATCCTGATTGGCGATATTAATGTGATGGCCCGAAAAAAGGAACAGACCACTGAACTTTCACGACCCTATCTGGAAGCCGATTTTGTGTACGATTTAGCAAAACAAAAAAGTGAACCAGGCAATATTTACGATGCAGTTGAAGGTAAAATTCCCGGGGTGATTTATGATCACGAAAAGGAAATTTTTTATGCCCGTGGAGATGTACTGAAAATATATATGGATGGAATTGAAGTGAATTCTGAGATTCCTATTAAAGATCTTTCAAGTCAGATGTTTGATAAAGTGGAGTATGTAAGATCGGGTATTTTTGCAGGAATCAATTATAGGGGAGGAATTCTGTTTTTTTATACCAAACGCGGAATGAAAAACTTTAATCGAACACCGGTAAAACCCCTTGGAATGGAGGGTGTGAGGGTGATTGGGTATTCGATAACGCGCAAATTTTTTACACCTGTGTATGATACGCCTGAACAAATGGATAAAAAAGAAGATTTCAGAAGTACCATTTACTGGAACCCTGTGGTAATGACAGATTCTACAGGTATTGCCATCGAAGAGTTCTACCAAAGCGACGAAACCGGCGACATGAAAATTGTGGTGGAAGGAGTAACTGCTGATGGTAAACTTTGCAGGGGTGTTTCGGCTTATCATGTGAAGTATTAATGGAATAATTTAATGAGGGTTTGTTTGTAATCAGTAAAAATTAAATTTTGTGTTTACATAGTGTAGCTTTTATTCGATTTTCCCCTGATTGAATCTTTAATCAATTCTTACAAAGTTTTTGAAAAGATTGTAATGGATTTCCCCTGATTTAATCTTTATTTTGGTCAGGTGGTTTTTTTACCCCGAAACAGTTTAATAACAACGATTCAATTTTGTAGAATATGAAGACAATTTCCTCAATCTTTGTTTTATTGATGGTTACTTTATCAGGCTTTATTGCCGGAGCCAAAACGGAACCTGTTTTAAAATTCGGCGAAAACGGAAAGCTGAAAATACTTCAGTTCACCGACATTCATTTTCAGTACAACTCCTACCGGTCAGACAGTGCGCTGGTGTTGATGAAGAATGCTGTTGAAACTGAAAAACCCGGTCTGGTGGTTTTAACCGGCGACGTGGTTTGTTCTGAAAACACAAAAAAAGCCTGGCTGGCATTAACACAGATTTTTGTGGATGCAAAAGTACCGTGGGCAGTGGTGCTGGGTAACCACGATGTGGAATACGAGTTAACCTCAAAAGAAATTATTGAAACCATCACCGGTTTGCCATACTGTCTTGCGGTTAACGACCCCGAGCGTATTTCGGGAAGCGGGAATTATATCGTTCCGGTACAGTCGGCAAAATCAAAAGAAACTAAGGCTGTCCTTTGGTTTCTCGATTCGCATTCGAGTTTTGAAAAGGGAAGCGAAATGGGAACCTACGATTGGATAAAGCAAGACCAGATTCAGTGGTACCGCCAGGAAAGTGCAAAACTGACCAAAACCAACAACGGTAAACCATATCCGGCGCTGGCATTTTTCCATATTCCGCTACCCGAATACAAGGAAGTGTGGGGAAAGGAAAAAACAGTGGGAGTGAAGCATGAAGATGTTTGTTCGCCCGATATAAATTCGGGAATGTACAACGCCTTTCTTGAATCGGGCGATGTAATGGGGATGTTTGTTGGCCACGACCACGATAACAATTATGTTGGCAGTTTACGTGAAATTTGCATGGTTTACGGTCAGGCCACCGGCCGCGAAACTTATGGCACCATTGGCAAAGGTTACCGTGTGATTGAACTTTACGAAGAACAGCGGAAATTTGATACCTGGGTGCGGATTATATACAATGCCGACAGAGATAAAGATTTATGGGAACCAACCCGCAGCTCTGAAAAAGCCCTTTTTGTAACTTATCCCGATTCGTTTTTGGAGAAAAAGTAAAAATCAGTTTTAAAGGAAAAGAATCCCCGTTCTTCCACAAAGGAAAGGGGATTTTTATTTGCAGTCCGACTATTTTCCCCAGGTAAGAATTTTTATAAAAATTTGCATATATCTCCATACAATCCTGTCCAATCTTCCGTTTTGCTTATTCAAGGAAATTTTTCTGTCATACACAAATCATTTTTTCAATGGGGAGATTTTTGTTTTGATTTTTGGGCCTGAATAACCGGACGTTTTTTTTCCGGGATATTGAATAAAAGTGAGAAACGGTAAATATTGTTACAGAAACGATGGAAAGCAACAGTTGTATCAGAAAATTTATACTGATTCCGGGTTTAACCGGTTTTTTGTTTTTAACCCTTTTAACCAATGTTTTGGGTAATGAGTCCGATTCGTTAAAGCTGGATAACAAAAAACAATATTTCAGTGCTTCGGGCAATTACCAGCGGGGAAACGTAATGCCTACAACCGATTTTGTAAAAGGAGATAATCTGGCCGGACACCCGATTAAAAATTACGAAAATTATTCGTTGAAAATACTTTGGCAAAATCCGGGTTATACCGACTGGCAAAAGGTGTTCAGGGTTCCGTATTATGGATTTGGTTTATCGATGGGAAATTTTTATAACCCTGAGGAGATTGGTTATCCGGTTTCGGTGTACGGTGTGCTTGGAATTCCGGTTTTCAGGGTAAAAAAGTTTGAGCTTTACTATGAAATGCAGTTCGGAACAGCTTTTTACTGGGAAAAGTACGATTCCATCACCAATCCCAAAAACCTGGTTATTGGTGGAGGAATGACAGTTCACCTGAATCTTGGACTTAACGCCTTTTATCAGGTTACAAAAAATATTGACCTGGGTGCGGGAATTGGTTTTATTCATTTTTCAAACGGTGGTTTTGAGCGGCCCAACAACGGCTTTAACATTTATGCGCCATCGGCTGAGTTAAAATATCATTTTGGTGGAAAACCCGAAGCCCGTAAAGTGGAACATGCCGGAAAACTGGAACGGTCGGATGAATTGTTTCTGATGCTTGGTTATGGCGACCACCAGTTGATTGAGCATGAGCTCGATACGAATTATTTTGCAGTGGGCGGAATCAGCGCCATTTATTTTAACCGTTTTTCAAATGCTGCCCGCATTGGGTTGGGCACCGACATCAATTATTGGTGGGGACTTAATGCCTTGCCCGACGGTTCACCAGGACCTTATTCGTTTAAAAATATGACTGTCGGTTTAATTCTTCAGCCCGAGGTAATCATCGGCAAGTTGTCGCTGGTGAGTGGATTTGGAATTTATGCGCGACACCGTAATTTTGGCAGTTTTAAACAAACTTACCAGCGATTGGGGGTAAGGTTTGATGTGTATAAAAACTTTTCGGCAGGTATAAATGTGAGGGCAATTAATTTTACTGAAGCCGAATTTTTGGAGTTTAATTTTGGTTACCGGTTTAAATGGGCGCGATAAATGATTACATTTGCCGCTACTAAAAATATTGGATGTTACTTTTGATTTCGGATAGTGTGAGGTAAATAACCCCTGGCTTTGGCCGGCGGTTATCCATTTGAATACTCGGGCAGGTTCCTGTCGGAGTGATTTTTACATATTTTTTTAATAACAATTTGAAATCCTGCAAAATATAATGTTTTGCTTTTGACAGGGTTTCAGCAATAAATTTTAATATCATGAGTAACGAAAATAAATCAATTCACGAGTTCGATTTTAACCTGATTTGCGAATATTTTTCAGCTATCGAACGTCAGGGGCCGGGAAGTCCCGAAGTAACAATTAAAGCCTTGAGTTTTATCGATAATTTGACTGCTGAATCGCACATTGCCGACCTTGGTTGCGGCACCGGGGGACAAACGATGATAGTTGCCCAAAATGCACCCGGTATAATTACCGGCATCGACTTGTTTCCCCTTTTTATTGACCTTTTTAATGCCAATTCACAAAAAACAGGATTAAACGAAAGAGTGAAAGGAGTAGTGGGTTCAATGGACAGTCTTCCTTTCGGAGAAAAGGAACTCGACCTGATTTGGAGTGAAGGCGCCATTTATAACATCGGGTTTGAACGTGGACTGAACGAATGGCGGAAATTTCTGAAAACCGGCGGCTACCTTGCTGTTACCGAAGCTTCGTGGTTTACTGATGAAAGGCCTGAAGAAATTGAAACTTTCTGGAAAGATGCTTATCCTGAAATCGACACCATTCCGAATAAAGTGGGGCAAATGCAAAAAGCCGGGTACATTCCCGTGGCCACATTTATCCTGCCCGAAAACTGCTGGACAACAAATTTTTATGACTTGCAGGCGTTGGCACAGGAAGCCTTTCTGAAAAAACATGCCGGGAACAAAACTGCAGAGGAACTCGTTGCCAACGAACGGCGCGAAGCACAATTGTATCAAAAGTACAAAGCGTTTTATGGCTATGTTTTTTATATCGGGAAGAAGGTTTAACTAATGCCTGATTTTGATAAATGGGAACCGTTCTGTTCAAAAAGAACGGTTCTTTTTTTGCTCAGTGCGCTGGCTTTTCATACATCCGACTGGTTTTGTTTAGTCGTTTCATAACATTAAGCGAACCCAACGGAGTTCAATTATAAAAAATGAAATTAACTAAAAAACGCTGTTTAATTGATTTTGTACGCATGTTAACGTTGATTCAAATGGGTTCCATTCTCCTGAATTATTTTCCATTCGTTATCAAACTTTTTGAAAACCATTGTCCAGCAACCGTCGTGAATAAGCGTGTCTCCTGATGTTGTCAGTATTTTGCTCATAAATTCAGCAGTACAGGTTGCTGCATTGTTTGAAAGTGCATAAACATACAGCTCAGAAATGCTCATTTCTGTAAATTTTTGCGTTGTACTGAATGCTTTTTTTACGCCTGCCTGGTATTCAGAATAAGACCTGAAATTTAATTTTCCATCTCCGCCAAAGATATACCCTGGTTGATTGGCTCTTAATGCAGTATGAGTTTCAAAACATAATGTTTCGGCATTCATAAAATTTCTTACAATGATTTCAATTTCATCTTCAATGGAAGCTTTTTCTGTAACCGAAAGTTCGCATGTAGTTTTTGGCTCGCAAGCCAGCAGCATTATTATGATAATGCCCAAAATTGCTGATAAACGTAAACTTTTCATATTGTTGTTTTAAAGTTGATTAAGCTGGAAAATTGCTATACAATTTACTTAATTCTATATTAATTTCATATTGATTTTATGTCGGATTTATAGCTGTCTAATAATCATTTTCCGGGTTGCATTAAAAAATCGAAATTTTGGGCGAACAATAAAAACCGAATTCATTGCTTCAATATTAAAATGTTTATCATTGGCCCAGAATGACTGAGATGACAAATAGTTTGTTTAATAAAGCGAGTCATTTATTTTTAACGGATGAATTTACCACTAGTATCTGTTTGCATGCCAACCCGAAACGGGGCTGAGTTTATTGAGGAAACATTAAACTGTGTTTATCAGCAGGACTACAGACCGTTAGAGCTGATTATTTCTGACGATGGATCGTCGGATGATACGGTTCAGATTATTTCAGACATAACGAAGAACTGGAATGTAACTGTCAATATTTATCATCATAACCCAACCGTAATTGGCGCCAACTGGAACAACTGTGTTAAAATGGCTAAGGGAAAATACATAAAGTTTCTGTTCCAGGATGATATTATCTATTCAAATTGTATTTCTGCAATGGTTGCCCTTTCGGAGCAGGACGAAGAAATCGGGCTGACTTTTTGCAATCGCGATATTATTGGGAACCTGAGCGGTAAAGCAGATTGGTTACAGCGACATGGAGACCTCTCTGGAAAATGGAATGATTTAAAGCCAATTCAGGACGGTAAATTGCTGTTAATACAGCCAGACTTTTTAAAATCGCCGCGAAATAAAATTGGAGAGCCAACGGTTGTTCTGCTTAAACGGCAATGTTTCGAAGAAATTGGTTTTTTTTCGGAGGAACTTAAACAGACCCTGGATTATGAATATTGGTACAGAATGTTGCCTAAGTATAAAATTGGTTATATCAACGAAAAATTAGCTGCGTTCAGGTTACACGATAATCAGGCGACACATCATAACCTGTCGGGTGTTGGCAATGAGTATCTGATATATTACAAATCAATTTATAAGAATGTTTTTAGTTATTTGAACTGGTACAATAAAGTGAAAATTATATTTAAGATATTCTCAATAACCTTAAAACATTACAAGTAAAATACGGCCAATCTCTGCAGCTGAGAAATATCTGATGAACATCATTATGCTAATTGTTTTGAATTCCTTTAGAAATCAGGTCAATGAGTTTATTCTTGTCAACCGGTTTCTCAATAAACCCGTTACAACCGGCGGCAATAGATTTGGCTTTGTAGTCTTCCTGGGCAAAAGCTGTTTGCGCAATTATAAAAATGCCGGGGTTAAATTTGCGGATTTGTTTCACAGCTTCCATACCATCCAATTCAGGCATTTTTGAGTCCATGAGAATAATATCGGTGTCGGGGTTGTTTTTGGTTAATTTAATAGCTTCGAAACCCGTGGTTGCATGGAGTATTTCGGCCGATATTTCTTCAAGAATGTATTTCAGGTAAAAAAATGAGATTTTGTCGTCTTCAGCAACAATTACCTTTAATCCGGCGGGGATTTCTGTTTTGCCGTTTTCCCA
>DPCJ01000049.1 GCA_003516705.1 Prolixibacteraceae bacterium
ACTGCTTCGGCATTAAGTTATATGTTCGAAAATCTTGATAAACCAATCATTCTTACCGGTTCACAATTACCAATTGGCACAATTCGAACCGATGGAAAGGAAAACCTGATTACATCAATGGAAATTGCGGCCTATAAGGAGAATGGGAAAAGCAAAGTTCCGGAAGTCTGTATTTATTTCGATTTCAGGTTGTATCGCGGAAACAGAACTGTTAAGCGGGATTCGGAGCAGTTTAGCGCATTTCATTCGGTAAATTATCCGGCTTTGGCCGTAGCAGGAGTTGATATCAGGTTCAGCAGCGAATTTATTTACAAACCCGGGAACAAGGGAATATTAAAAGTGAATACCAAATTCGACGATAATGTGGTAATTCTTAAAATGTTTCCGGGCATTAGTGAGAAGGTTTTCAGTTCAATATTGAATATTCCGGGTTTAAAGGGAATTGTCCTCGAAACATTTGGTTCTGGCAATGTTCCTACAATTAGCTGGCTTATTAATTGTATAAAAAAGGCAATTAAGAAAGGGATTGTTGTGCTCAATATTACTCAGTGTGAGGGAGGAAGGGTGATTATGGGACAGTATGAAACAAGTCTTGAATTGCTGAACGCCGGTGTGGTTTCGGGAAGAGATATGACCTCGGAGGCTGCTGTTACAAAACTCATGTTTTTATTGGGGCAAGGATTATCAAACAACGAGATTAAAATGTATCTGAATAAAAGTTTACGGGGGGAAATAAGTGAGTAGCTTATTTAATATTTACAAATTTTTATTAATTTGCAGCCCTCATTTTGGGGGCCTTATTAATTACCTGAGGGCAGGATACATAGGGTATTGAAAGAAAATGTAGTCAGTTCTTTTTTTATTGAAAACGACACTTTTGCATGAAATATTATTTGAATAGTAGATAGAAATGCAGGAGTGGCTTAACTGGCATCCCGATAATATCGGGAGAAAGCGTGTGTACTGTTCATTGTTTTTGATGTACTCTTGCATGTAAGGAGAAATAATAAATCAGGAGAGATGCAGGAGTGGCTTAACTGGCACGCCTGGAAAGCGTGTGTACTGCAAAACGGTACCGAGGGTTCGAATCCCTCTCTCTCCGCAGATAAATAGATAACAGATTAAATAAATAGGAAGGATAAATTATTTTTTAAACAAAAATCAATACAAACAAATTAGGGAATTATTAATTAAAAATTTAAAACAATTATGAAAAGACTATTCGCGTTAATAGCAGTTTTCGGAATGCTATTATTTATGGCTTCAAACGTTGTGGTTGCACAAGATTCAACTGCCACGGCACAACCAGCCGCACAGGTAGATGTAGCTACTGATACTGAAGAAGCTGCAGCTGCAACGGCTGAAGAAGGACAATCATTCCACAGTGCTCTTAAACAGAAATTTATCGAAGGAGGTCCTGGCTTTATGACTTCAATTTTGCTTGCTTTTGTTCTTGGTTTAGCTTTTTCTATTGAAAGAGTACTTTATTTGAATCTTGCCACAACCAACACTAAAAAGCTCCTCAAAAATGTTGAAGAAGCTTTGGAAACTGGTGGCATTGAAGCTGCAAAAGAAGTATGCCGTAAAACCCGTGGTCCTGTAGCAAGTATTTTCTACCAGGGGCTTGACAGAGCAAACGAAGGAATGGATGTGGTTGAAAAATCAGTAATTTCTTATGGCGGTGTTCAAGCTGGTTTAATGGAAAGTGGATTAAGCTGGATTGCATTGTTTATTGCTTTGGCACCTATGTTAGGATTCCTTGGAACAGTAGTTGGTATGGTGCTCGCATTCGACGCAATCGAGGCTGCGGGAGATATCAGCCCCTCATTAGTTGCCGGTGGTATTAAAGTTGCTTTGATCACAACTATTGGTGGTTTGATTGCTGCTATTGTACTCCAGGTGTTCTACAACTATTGTATGAATAAAATTGACAGCCTTATCAATAATATGGAAGATGCTTCAATTTCATTGTTAGATCTTCTGGTAAAACATAACCTGAAAAAATAATATACCCATGAATAAAACTGGAAAATACGTTTCTATTTTTATGTGGGTTCTGATCGTTATTACTGCAATTCTGGCAATTTCGTTAGTTGCAAATTTGAGTGATAATGAGCAAGATCCAACAATGAACAGTTGGGTAAGTACAAATTTGACCTGGACCTACATACTGATGATATTCAGTGCTATAGCTCTTGTTGGCTTTGCTGTATATCAAATGGCAACTGACTTTGAGGCTGCTAAAAAAGGATTAATATCCATTGGATTTATGGGTGTTGTTGTCCTTATTGCATACATGATGGCATCAGATGCTATGCCTACTTTCCTTGGTGCTCAGAAATTTATTGACGATGAAACTGTTACACCCAAAGTAATGAAATGGGTTGATACAGGTTTGATTGCAACATATATTGTTCTCGGAATTTCTGTTGCTTCAATTATTTACGCATCTGTTTCACGTTTATTTAAGTAAGTCAAAAAACCTAGGAAAAACAATGGGTAAAAAGAAATTACCGGAAGTACCAGCGGCATCATTGGCAGATATTGCCTTTATGTTGTTGATCTTTTTCCTTGTAGCAACTCAAATGAACGTGGATAACGGTCTTGAGAGAAGGCTTCCGCAATGGGTTGAAGAAGAACAACAGACAGATCAGGACGTAAACGAACGGAATGTATTTGTTGTTCTTGTTAACCGTAACAATGATTTGCTCGTTGAAAACGAGTGGTCAACTGTTGCAGAATTGCGCGACAAGGCAAAAGAGTTTATGGCAAATCCGAATGACGACCCAAATCTTCCTGAAAAGGAGTTGAAAGAAGTTCCATTATTTGGACCAACAATGGTTACTAAAGGAGTTATTTCCTTGCAGAACGACCGTGACACCAAATATGAAATGTATATCGCAGTTCAGAATGAACTGGTGGGTGCAATCAACGATTTAAGGAATGAATTGGCACAGAATAAATTTGGAAAGCCATATGAGAAATGCAACGATGAAGAACAAGATGCGATAAAGGATATTTATCCATCAAGAATTTCAGAAGCAGAACCTAAAAAAGTAGCAGGAGGAAATTAATATGAGTAAGTTCAGACAAGATGATCATAAGGAGTTACCTCCTATTTCAACAGCTTCCTTACCCGATGTGGTTTTTATGCTACTTTTCTTTTTCATGGTTGTTGTACAAATGAGGGATGTTTCACTGATGGTTAAAGTGAAGGTGCCCGAAGCAACTGAGATCAGTAAGATTGAGAAAAAGTCGCTTGTCAGCTATATTTATATAGGCGAGCCTTTGCAACAGTATAGAAAAACTCACGGTACAGCTCCCCGTATTCAGTTAAATGATAAATGGGCTGGTGTAGCTGATATTTCAGACTTTGTTATTGTTGAAAGAGAAGCTCGAGATGAAGCTGAAAGACCACAAATGATTACAGCTCTTAAAGTGGATGAGAATACAAAAATGGGTATTGTCGCCGACGTAAAAACTGAATTACGTAAGGCTGCAGCTTTGCATATTTTGTACTCTTCGCGTAAAGTGGCTAAAGTTGAATAAACTTTTATAAAATCAGATAATAAAAAAAGGGAAGTGAAAACTTCCCTTTTTTTATATGCATTGGTAAATGCTATTTTTCTGTTTTTATATCAACTTTTAAGTTGAGTTCCTTTAATTGCTCATCCGAAATAATCGAAGGAGAGTCAATCATCATGTCGCGGCCTGAGTTATTTTTTGGGAAAGCAATCACATCGCGAATACTGTCAAGACCGGCAAACATTGAAACAAGCCTGTCGAAACCAAAAGCAATACCTCCGTGCGGTGGGGCGCCATACGTAAATGCATTCATAATAAATCCAAACTGGTATTCAGCCTGTTCTTTTGAAAACCCCAGCACCTTAAACATTTTCTGTTGTAACTGCTGGTCGTGAATACGAATCGAACCGCCACCCAATTCCACACCGTTAACAACACAGTCGTAAGCATTGGCGCGAACATTTCCCGGGTCACTTTCAAAGAATGCGATATCCTCGGGTTTTGGCGAAGTAAACGGATGGTGCATGGCATAAAAACGTTGTGTTTCCTCGTCCCACTCGAATAAGGGAAAATCGATTACCCAAAGCGGTACAAAAGTGTTTTTATCGCGCAAACCCAGTCTTGAACCCATTTCAAGGCGAAGTTCACTCAACTGGCCCAGCGTTTTCTTTTTATCGCCAACAAGAATAAAAATCATATCTCCTGTTTTTGCTTCAAAAGATTTTCCAATCTCTGCAAGTTCTTCAGGCGAAAAGAATTTATCGATTGACGATTTAATGCCATCGGCTCCAAAACGAATGTAAATCAATCCTTTCGCTCCAATTTGCGGGCGTTTAACCCATTCTGTAAGCTCATCAATTTGTTTACGGCTGTAATCAGCTGCACCGGTTGCACAAATTCCACCAATATAAGCTGCCTGATCGAAAATGCTGAATCCTTTTCCTTTAACAAGGTTTGTGATTTCTTTGATTTTCATGTCAAACCGAAGGTCGGGTTTGTCGTTGCCATAATTGTTCATGGCTTCCTCAAACGTCATTCGCAGAAAAGGTTTATCAAACTCAACTCCTTTTATTGTTTTGAACAGATGCCGCAGCATTCCTTCAAACGTGTTCAGAATATCTTCCTGTTCAACAAACGACATTTCGCAGTCGATTTGGGTGAACTCAGGTTGACGGTCGGCGCGCAAATCTTCGTCGCGGAAACATTTTACAATCTGGAAGTAGCGGTCGTAGCCGGCCACCATTAAAATCTGTTTAAAAGTTTGCGGCGATTGTGGCAGCGCATAAAAAGTTCCCGGGTTTAACCTCGATGGAACCACAAAGTCGCGTGCACCTTCGGGTGTCGATTTCATCAGAACAGGAGTCTCTATTTCAAGAAATCCCTTTTCATCGAAATATTTCCGCACTTCCTGAGCCATTTTGTGCCGCAATTCGATATTCTGTTTTACAGCGTTCCGGCGCAGGTCAAGGTAGCGGTATTTCATCCGTAATTCATCGCCGCCATCGGTGTCGTCCTGGATTGTAAATGGCGGGATGACAGATGCATTTAAAACAGTAACCGAGGTAATATCGATTTCAATTTCTCCGGTGGGAATATTGGCATTTTTGCTTGAACGTTCGCGAACTGTTCCAGTCACCTGTATAACAAATTCACGACCTAACCCCTGAATGCTCTTCAAAGTATCTTCAGTTGCATTATTATCAGCAACCAACTGGGTGATTCCGTAACGGTCGCGCAAATCGATAAAGGTCATTGCACCCAAATCGCGGATGCGTTGCACCCATCCGGCCAGCGTAACCTGCTGATTTATATTAGCAATGCGGAGCTCTCCGCAGGTATGCGTTCTGTACATTTTTATTTCTTTTAATTAGGTTGCGAAAATAAGAAGATTTTGCCAATTTCATCCTGAAGAATAACATGCTTTTTGGTACGAAAATGATTGAACCATTTAATGACGAATATTTTATGAGAAAGGCCTTTGCCGAAGCTGTAACAGCTTTTGATAAAGGCGAAATTCCGGTTGGAGCGGTTGTGGTTTCGAACGGAAAAATTATTGCCCGTGCGCACAACCTCACCGAAACACTAAACGATGTAACTGCCCACGCCGAAATGCAGGCCATTACCGCTGCTGCAAATTTTTTAGGTGGAAAGTATTTAAATGACTGCACTTTATATGTTACGCTCGAACCCTGTGTAATGTGTGCAGGTGCGCTGGGCTGGTCGCAAATCGGAAAAATTGTATTTGGTGCAACCGATGAGAAACGTGGTTTCAACCGGTTCGCTCCGCGCTCACTTCACCCCAAAACAGAAATTACAGGTGGAGTATTGGAAGTTGAATGTGCCGAATTGATGCAGGAATTCTTTAAACAGAAACGTTAAGATTTAAACTTCTTCAACTCTAAATCCTACTTTTTTCAGGTCGTTCCAGAAATCGGGATACGATTTGGTAATTACCATCGGGTCATTAATAAATACGGGTTTTCCGGTCAGCGCCATTGGTGCAAAAGCAAGCGCCATTCGGTGGTCGTGATAAGTTTCAATTAATGGTTCTTCAGCAATTAACTCAGGGTTAATTTTACCATCCCACGCCAGTTCTCCTTCTGATGGTTCGGTGATTACAGAACCAAATCTGGCCAATTCGTTTTGCAAAGCTGCTATCCTGTTGGTTTCTTTAATTTTCAGTGTTTTCAGTCCCGAAAAATGAAAGGGAATTTTCCTGGCTACACATAAACAGGCCATGGTTTGAGCAACATCCGGGTTTTCAATAAAATCAAGGGTTAGTTTTTCAATTGTGGTGTTTTCAGTTTTTGAAAGTAATACACCGCCTTTTTGTTGTGTTGAAAAAATACCGAATGGTTTGAACCAATCCGCAATTCCTGCATCACCCTGCAAACTTTCGAGTTCAAGGTTTTCTAGAAAAATCTCGCCTGAGTTGCACAGGGCAAGTATTTCGTACCAGTACGATGCCCCCGACCAGTCGGATTCCACAGTAAAATCAATCGGAAAATAGTTTTGTTCGGGAACTGTAATTGTGTTTCCTTCCCACTGGTACTGAATTCCAAAACGCGCCATCAATCCTAACGTCAGTTCGATATACGAACGAGAAGTGATTTCTCCGGAAAGTTTCAGTGTTAATCCGTTTTCGAGTGTGGGTGCAATCAGTAAAAGTGCTGAAATATATTGGCTCGAAATGCTTCCGTCGAGTTCGATTGTTTTGCCTGAAAGGTGCGAACCAGTGATTCGCAATGGAGGAAAACCTTCATTTTTAATGTATTCAATTTTTGCGCCTAACTCACGCAGTGCATCAACAAGAATTGAAATGGGGCGCTGCTGCATTCTTTCCGAACCAGTAACTTCCCATGAACCCACGATTTTAGCAAGGAAAGCAGTTAAAAATCGCATAGCGGTTCCGGCATGACCAATATCGAATTTCGAATTGTTTGAGTAAAGCGCGGCTTGCAAAACTTTTGTGTCGTCGCTGTCGGACAGATTGCGAAGCGGGTAGGGGCTGTAGTTTAACGCATTGATAATTAAAGCCCTGTTGCTGATGCTTTTCGACGACGGCAGACTGATGCTCGTTTTTATTGTTTTTGTGTTTGCTGAAACCTTGTAAATCATAAATTCTGTTTTACAAATTACGATAATAATTGAGCGCTTCAAAAATTATGGCTTTTTCGCAGTGCTGATCGATTGCAATTTCGCCAACTTCTGTGAGAAGCGTGAAATTTATACGACCCGATTCATTTTTTTTGTCGTGTGTCATCAATTCAAAAAGAGCCTCAAACTGGCTGTCTTCTATCTCAAATTTTCCGTATAGTTGAATCAGCCAGTGCGCAAGTTCATCCATTTCTGAAACCGGAAATCCACATTTTTTTGTCGAAAGAAAGAGTTCGGCAATCATTCCGTATGCAACGGCAAAGCCGTGTTGAATTGGCGTTTGCATTTGCATTGCAAAGCTTTCGAAAGCATGACCCACCGTGTGCCCGAAATTCAATGCCTTACGAATGCCTTTTTCGGTAGGGTCGTTGCTTACAAACCACGTTTTTATATCAACAGAATCGCTGATTAATTGCTGCAATATATGATAATCAATGTTTTTCAGGTCGAAGTTTATGCAATCAGAAAGATGTTTCGGATTATGAATTAAACCATGTTTAATCATTTCGGCAAACCCCGATTTCAGGTTTTCACTATCGATTGTTGTGAGATAATTTGTATTAATAATAACTGCAACAGGTTCCTGAAAAGTGCCTATTTCGTTTTTCAACCCATTAAAATTGATGCCTGTTTTTCCACCCACCGACGCATCAACCTGCGAAAGCAAGGTTGTTGGGATATTCAGAAAATCGCAGCCGCGTTTAAATGTGGAGGCTGCAAAACCACCGAGGTCGGTAAGCATTCCGCCGCCAATATTTATCACCAGCGATTTACGGTCGCCACCGTTTTTTGAGAGAAACTCCCAGATTTTGAGTACCGAATCGATTTTTTTATTGTTTTCGCCCGAAGGGATCACCACTTTTTTGATTCCTGCCGACTGAAAAAAAGCATCGGATTTTTGCACCCAATTCTTGTCAACAGTTTCTTCCGTTACAAGAAAAATTTTGCCAGCCGGGTATTTTTCAATCCAGTGGCTGAGTTCAGTCTCTGGCTGATTGGTGTAGATTATTTTTGAGTAAATTGTTGAATTTCCCATTGTTTGCTGCTAAATTGCGGTAAAGTTAAAATAAAATCGGTTTTTGGATGGATGAACCAACCGAAGCCGTGTGTAATTTGAAATTGATTAACGAATATGAATATTAATAACCGAAAGAGTTCCGTAATTCTGAAACGTACATTTTTTATTGTAAGCGTGATAATGGCAATTTTAGCGTTGCTTTTCTTTTTATTGAATATGGTAGCATCTGCGCTGATTACTCTTGGTGTATTTTCGGTATGGTTTCTCTTTTTTCAGTTTGCCGATTACCAGTATATCGATTTTAGTTCCGAAAAAAGCCGCATCAGGTTGCGTTATTACAAGGCAATAAGTTTTGGTGGAACCAGTTTCAACGAAATCGAATTTCCATTTTCGGCATTAAAAAAGGCTGTGTTTGAAAATTCATTTTTTGGAAAAAATACAGATGTCACTTTTTTTATCAGAACAAACAAAGGTGTGGCTGAATACCCATCGGTAAGCTTGTCGGCTTTAAAAAAAGAGGACCGTTATAAAATGGCCAATGTTTTAAACTCAATTCAATCAACCCGTTAACCTTGCCTGCTTTGTTATGGACAACCAACTCCTGCAAAAAATAGCGCTCTCCATTATTCCCGGCATCGGCGGTGTATTGGCCCGAAACCTTATTGCGTATGTGGGCAGTGTTGAGGGAGTATTCAGTGAGCCACTGAAATCGCTGCAAAAAATTCCGGGTATTGGAGAAGTGAATGCCCACCGTGTAAAGGATAAAAATCTTTTGATTCAGGCTGAAAAGGAAATCAGGTTTATCGAAAAGAATGGAATTCAACCCTGGTTTTATACTGATAAGGAATATCCAAGAAGATTGAAAAACTGTCCTGATGCTCCGATTCTTTTTTATTCAAAAGGAAAGATGAGCCTCAATACTGCACATGTGCTGAGTATTGTGGGTACGCGAAATGCCACCAACTATGGAAAACAGGTCTGCGAGGAACTGATACAACAAATTGCGGAAAGAAATTACAATGTATTGATTGTCAGTGGTTTGGCATATGGAATTGATATCCAGGCACACAAGTCGGCGATAAAATTTGGGTTGCCAACGGTTGGGGTTGTTGCCCATGGGTTAGACAAACTGTACCCTTCACTCCATGCCGAAACTGCCCGCAAAATGACTGAGAACGGAGGATTGGTTACTGATTTTCAGAGTGGTACTAAAATCGATCCTTCGAATTTTATCCGCCGCAACCGGATAATTGCCGGACTAGCCGATGCAACGGTGGTGATTGAATCGGCGGAAAAAGGTGGAGCGTTGATTACCGCCGAAATTGCCTCGTCGTACAACCGCGATGTTTTTGCTTTTCCCGGCAGGGCTGGCGATGTTTATTCAAAAGGTTGTAACCAATTGATTAGAAACAGCGGGGCAAATTTAATTGAGGGGATTGACGATCTTGAGTTTTTTATGGGTTGGGAAAAAGCATCAAAAAACAAACCTGTGCAGTCGTCGCTTTTTGTTGAACTGAATCCCGATGAAGAAAAAATTGTCGGTCTTTTACGCGAACACAGTGAGCTTTTTGTCGATCAGATTTCTTCAGAATTAACCTTGCCGGTAAGTCGCGTTTCGGCGCTGTTACTGAACCTTGAATTTAAAAATGTACTGGTATCACTGCCAGGGAAAATGTATAAGCTGAAGTAAATGAATGATTTTGTTACTTTTGCGCCATGAAACAATCGTTTGAAGANNGGAAAAACCGCAGCTTACCTGCTCCCGCTTTTAACAAAACTCAGAAAACCGGAGGGAACAGATCCCCGTGTGATTATTATTGTTCCCACGCGCGAATTGTCGATTCAGGTGGGTGATGATATTGAGGAACTTACAGGCAAATCGGAGATTCGCCACGCCTCGGTTTATGGTGGTATTGGCTGGACAAAACATGCAGCCATGTTGAAGGCTGGTATTGATATTCTCGTGGCCACACCCGGCCGGATGTGGGAGTTATACCAAAACGGCGCACTTTCGTTTAAAAAGGTAAAATACCTTGTAATCGATGAGGCCGACCGTATGCTCGATATGGGTTTTATTCCTCAATTGCGGCAATTGCTTGAGGTTTTACCAAATCGCCGGCAAAACCTGCTTTTCTCTGCTACATTTTCAGAAATCATTGAGAAAATGGCAACCGAATTTCTCGATCATTTCGAGAAAGTGGAAGTTGCGCCCTCAGCCACTCCGGTTGAACTTGTAACCCAAAAAGCATACAGAGTTCCCAACTACCGTACAAAACTGAATCTTATTCATCATCTTTTAAAAGATGAGGAATTGTTTAACAGGGTGATCATTTTTGTAAATACAAAAGAACACGCCGAGGAAGTTTTCAGTGCGATAAAAAGGGCAGAAGGAGAGAAACGGATTTTGCATTCGAACAAAGGACAAAATACGCGGATAAATGCNNCATGTAATCAATTTCGATTTGCCTGCCAGTTACGAAGATTACGTGCACCGGATTGGACGTACCGCACGCGCAGGCAATAAAGGCGATGCCATTTCGCTGATTGACCCTGCCGATGAGTGGCACCTGAAAAAAATTGAAGAACTCATAAGAATGCCTTTGCCAATGCAATCGTTGCCTGAGGGCGTTGAAATTATTGATACTGAATTTAACGAGAAACAGGAATTATTGCGCGAAATCGATCGTCAGCGAAAAATTGATGACCCAACTTTTAAAGGGGCATTTCATGCAAAAAAGAGGAGAGATAATTCTAAACGTAATTTTGAAGATAAATTTAAACGCACAAAACCCCGTCAGAAGATTAAAAAGAAAAAGTGATCCAGTTTTTTTAAAGCGGCAACAGGTCGTCTAATTTCCTGAAAAGCACATCTTTATCCCTGAACAGGCTGTAAAATTCTTTTTGGTTAAACAGTCGCAGTTCGAGTAAATGGCCCCGTCCAACGGTTTTCAGGAAAAGTACCACCCATTTAAACGACAGCTTTCCAATAAATGGTGCGGCCAAAAATAATCCCAGGTTAACTAATAATCCGCCAGGAATAAACCAGCCAAATATTAAAAAGAACAGTAGGTAATACAGCGGAAACAAAACAATTCCAAGTACAAGTGAATATGAACTCCAGAAAGCATTGTCGCTCACTTTTCGTTTGTTAAAGTAGCTGATTGCAAGAAACGGAATTCCGTTTAAGATAAACCCTGCCAAAAATACTGGCAGCGTTACAAGCATGATGATGTTATTGATAATAATTTTTGTAAGGTTCAGAAATGGATTCTCTATCAGCCAGCTACGAATCTGAAATTCATCGAGTTTCGAATGATAGGAACGAACCATTTGAAACAGTTTTTCTGCTTCTTCAGGGTTTTTGTTTTCAAGTACTTCCAGTTTTTTAATGAGCAGTTGTTCTGAAGTAAAACGGTTTGCAACGGTCATCCACTTCTTCTGACGTCTTAAAAAATGGTTGCTGTAAATCTCCCTTGTTTTTTCATAGTCATTGTAATGTTTTGTGCTTTTAATTTCAATCACTAAAGGGAGCAATTCATCGTAAATACGCTGGCGTAATGATTGGATTGCATTGTTTTCGTTGGTTTTGAATTCTTCGAAATACGCTTTTGCAGCAATTGGTTTCCCAAAATTTACCACAACTGTACGGTTGAATTTCCAATAGCTGCTGTAATAAATTCCAGTTGGAATAATTTGAATGTCAAGGTCAGACCCGGCTTTTTCCAAGGCCATAAACACAATACGTGGCACTGCTTTTTTATGAGATAGCATCTGTCGTTTCCCTGAGTGTGCTGCTTCGGGGAACAGGGCCAGCGCTCCGTTTTTAGCTAAAACATTTATAGACTGGTCAAAAGTAGTGTCGTTTTTAAGCAGGTTTTCTTTTCCGTCACGCATCCGGTAAACCGGCATAATTTTTAAAAACTTCAGTATTGATGCAATGGTTTTATTTTTAAAAATATCGGCCCGGGCCAGCCAAACCGGTTGTGTTTTTGTGTGTAAAACAATCGAAAGCGGGTCGCTTAAAGCATTTTGGTGGTTTGGTGCAAAAAGAATGGGTTTGTTTAACGGGATATTTTCTTTACCGTTGATCACCACNNAGTTAATGATGGTTTTTTTGAAAAACCAATACAGAATGTTTGATACAGAGCTCTTTTCACTTCCGTTTTTGTTTTACTTTAACTCGGTTTAAATAATTGAAACAGTTAGTTTTCAGTTAATTAAATAAAAGTGTTAATGTACAAAACGTTTCTGTTAACAGTTTAAAAGCTCATAGCGGCCATGAAAATACTAAAACTATTGATTCGGACAATAAAAAACCGGAACGAGTTCGAAAGAATTGTTCCGGTTTTTNNAAAGCAGCTTTTACAACTCCGTTTCCAATGTTCCCACCTGTTAGCGCCATTCCGCCAGTTTCGTGGTCGGCTGTTACAATTATTAAAGTCTCTCCATCTTTCTCAGCAAAATCAAGTGTTTGACCAATTACTTTATCAAAATCAAGCATGTCTTCAACAACATAAACAGTACTTGAAGCATGTCCCCCCCAATCGATTTGCGAACCTTCCACCATTAAAAAGAACCCCTTTTTATTATTGTCGAGAATGTTAATAGCTGTTTTGGTGGCGATGGGAAGCATATCTCCGCGCTCCGCCATCCTTCCATTATGAACGGGTGCTGTAAGCCCGGCAAGTTTTCCATTTTCCACTTTATCAATTTCCTTCATATCGGTTTTCACCTGGTAACCTTTGGTTTTCAGCTCTTCCATGAGGTTGCGACCGTCTTTCCGTTTTGAAAAATGGTCGATCCCACCGCCGATAAACACATCAATTTCGGTTTTTAGAAAGTCGGCGGCAATTTCTTCGTACATACTACGGCCAGCCTGGTGTGCAATAAATGAAGCAGGTGTAGCATGGGTGATTGACGATGTTGAAACTAATCCTGTAGCAAGTCCTTTTTCTTCGGCTTCCTCAAGAATCGTTTTCACAGGTTTGTTCTGAGAGTCAACCCCAATGGCTCCATTCTTGGTTTTATGGCCTGTGGAAAGTGCAGTGCCTCCGGCAGCGCTGTCGGTAATGTAACTGTCAGCCGATTGCGTTTTTGAAAACCCCACATGTTTAAAGTTTTCAAGAAAAAGGTGTCCTTTGTTAGCGGTTAATCCGGCAAAAACATGTGAAACTCCCATCCCGTCACCAATAAGGAAGATGATGTTTTTGGGTTTTTTGGCTTTAAATTTCTGAGAATAAGTTTTTACGGGGTACGTTTCTTTTGCAACGTAAACTTTATCTGTGGTATCCGACTCTGCAGTCAGATATTGATCCTGCGCAACAACTGAAAATCCAACACTCAGCAGGATAAGCAGTAATTTAATTTTTTTAAGCATATTCAATTTTTTAATTTATAACGAGCTAAAAATAGACAGAAATCGATTCGGCAAAAAGTTGAGGCATAAAAAAAAACATTAAAGTTTTGTTAACAGGTCTTTTCTTTCAGCCTCGTTGTTTTCTCAAAATAAGTTTTGTTCAGCGAAAATGTAGTTCCTTCATTTGTGGTATTAATAGTAATAATATCAAGGGTAGCCAGATTGGTTAATATTTCCTCGCCTTTAAAACGTGATATGTGTGCCAGCCTGATGAATTTTGATAAAGTAACCGAATGGTTTTCTGAAAGATAGGAAATAAGCGTTTTTTCGATTTCTGAAAGTGTGAAATGCAACGGTGTTCTACTGTTTTTCCAAACATTAACCTGTATTTTATGTGCCACGCAGTTTTCGTCGTTTACCCTCAGATAGGCAATCCATTTGCCAGTCTCATCTTTGGCATAATGAGGTTTTTGTTCACTGGGCTCAACCTGTATTGCGAGTACAGTTTTACCCTCGGCGAGCCACTGCCTTGTTGAAAATTTTATTGCCGGTTTGCTGTAAATAGTGGCAGCCGATTCAATCATATAAAACTCTTCATCTGTACGCACGCCTGCAATTTTCCCGTTATCTTTCACACCCAACAGTAATCTCCCTCCATCGGTATTGGCAAATGCAACCAGCGATTTGGCGATTTTTTTAGAATCGTTTACACAATACTTAAAATCCTGACGGAGATGTTCTCCTTCCTGAATCATTTTATAAAGCTGATTACTCAAGCCAGTCGGTTTTTAAATCTGAATAACAAACAAAGTCATCTGTTTTTGGTTCGTTTAGTTTACAGAATTCATCGGGATGAATTCTGTAAATAAAGCAAAAGTCCTATTTTTAAAGGATTTCAGGGTCTTATCCTGTCCATAATTGTTTCAACCCTTATTTTGTCTTCCTGTAAAAGAATAAGCTGAATTTTTTCTTTTTCGAGTAAATCACTCACTTTCGGTCCTACTTCGCCCGTGATTATCGACGTTACACCTTGTTTCTTTAAAAACTCAACCAGGTGAATTCCTGAACTTTCCTGCTCGTCCCTGAAAGGATTCTCAATAATTGAAAACTGATTTGCTGAAGGATTGAAAACTACAATATTCAAACATTTCCCAAAACGAAGGTCGAGAAACGATTTTTCAGTTTTTCCGGTTGATGATATAGCGAATAGTTTTTCCATTTTGTAATTAGTTTGCATCTAAGTTTAGCTTTAATCACCTAATCTGAAATTAATTCTTCCCAATATTCGACCGCGCGACGTGTATGCGGTATTACAATAGTTCCGCCTACAAGATTGGCAACTCCGAATATTTCAAAAATTTCTTCTGTTGTAACACCAAGTTCGAAACATTTTCCTAAATGGTATTTTATACAATCGTCGCACCGTAAAACCATTGATGTGGCCAGCCCGAGCATTTCTTTTGTTTTGCTGCTGAGCGCACCATCCTGGTAAGTGAGTGTATCGAGGCTGTAAATTCGTTTCATTACTTTGTTGTCAGAGGCCAGAATCTTTTCATTCATCTTTCCTCTGTACGCGTTAAAATCATTGGTTAGCTTTCCCATTCGTTATTTGTTTAAAACAGTTTCTGTAATTCAAAACGCAAAAAGAAGGGTAAAAATGAGATTTAAATATCAAAAACCTCTATCCCATCCGTTTTAAAAATAGCTGAAAAATCGACATTCGATATTCATTCCAGCTTCTTTTTCAAAGTTGCAATGTTAAAACAACTTTATTTTGAATGGAAGATTTAGTTTAAAAAATGGCCGCTGTTTTTGCGAGGTGCTGAGTTGTGTTTCATTATTAGTGTTTTAACTATTAGAACACTGATAATTGAATAAGTTCGCAAAATAAGAGTCTGTCTTATTCCGGCTTTTTAGTTTATATTTGCAACTTAATTTTCAGGAAATAATGAAGCAGTTTTTACTTTTGATTACAGCTTTGGTTACCGTGCTCGCCGGATTTGGGCAGGTTACATTTCCAGGTTCAGAAACGGATTCAAATCCAAATCCCGAAATCGTTAAAAACATTGATATTAACCAGAGCCCGCTTTTAAACGAAATGCTCAGCTGGCACATTTCGAACAATAAAAACAACAAACAAATTGAAGGTTACAGGGTTGAGATTTTTTTTAGCTCCGACGCCAATGCCAAAGATAAAGCACTTAAAAAGAAAGTGGAGTTTTTGACACTTTATCCTGATAATACTGTGCATGTTAAATACATAACCCCTAATTTCAGGGTAAGGGTGGGGGATTTCAGAACAAAAAACGAAGCATTGAAACTTTTTAAGGAAATAAAAAGTACATATCCGTTATCTTTTATAGTTACCGATAATATTGATTTTCCATTGATGAAACCTTTACAATATGAGTGATCAGATTCAGCATGAGTGTGGAATTGCTTTAATCAGGCTTTTAAAACCACTGTCGTATTACCAGGAAAAATACGGCACATGGAAGTACGGGCTAAACAAATTGTATCTTTTAATGGAAAAACAGCACAACCGCGGGCAGGACGGGGCCGGTGCGGTTTGTGTAAAAAACAGTCTTGACCCCGGAATTGCCTACATCAGCCGCCACCGTTCGGTAAAAGAAAACCCTATAAAGGATATCTTCGATCAGATAAACGAACCACTGCAAAAAGCAATCTGGGACCGACAAAGCGTTGACGATCCGGAGTGGGCGTATCTCAATTTTCCGTTTGCCGGCGAGCTCTACCTTGGTCACCTCCGGTACGGGACTTTTGGAAAAAACAGCATCGATTTTGTTCACCCGGTAATGAGGCAGAACAACTGGAAATCGAGAAACCTGGTTCTTGCCGGAAATTTCAATCTAACAAATACTGATGAACTTTTTAAGGTGCTTGTTGATTTGGGACAGCATCCGAAAGCCTACACCGACACGGTTACAGCTCTCGAAAAAGTTGGCCATTTTCTGGACGAGGAAAACCAGATGCTCTTCAGGAAATATAAAAACGAAGGATTGAGCAACCTGAAAATATCAGGCAAAATAGAAGAAAACCTTGATATTCATAATATTCTTGAACGCTCGACTAAGGATTGGGACGGTGGTTATGCCATTGCCGGGCTGATTGGTCATGGCGATGCATTTGTGGTTCGCGACCCATGGGGAATACGGCCTGCATATTATTACCACGACGACGAGATTGTGGTTGTTGCTTCAGAACGACCGGTTATTCAGACTGTTATGAATGTTCAGGTTGGCAAAGTAGCTGAAATTAATCCGGGCGAAGCGTTAATCGTGAAAAAAGACGGACGAATCAGCAAAGAGTTGATTCGGGTTCCCTACAAAAGAACTTCATGTTCTTTTGAAAGGATTTATTTTTCGAGAGGTAGTGACCGCGATATTTATAAAGAGCGCAAAGAACTGGGCCGACTTCTCACACCTGAAATACTGAAAGCAATCGGTTACGACTTTGAAAATACAGTATTCTCGTACATTCCGAATACTGCCGAAACAGCATTTTATGGAATGATTGAAGGTGTAAGGGAATACCTGGTTGACTGGAAAATTCAGGAAATCAGAAA
>DPCJ01000043.1 GCA_003516705.1 Prolixibacteraceae bacterium
GACTGGTACGAAATACCCTTTTGGTGGGACAGGTTCAGGGAAGACCCGTATTTTGAAACAATGCTGAAATACCGTTGGGAGAAACTTCGCGAAAACGTTATCAGCAAAAGCACAATTAATAATTTTATTGATTCATGCCAGAATGTTTTAAAAGATGCACAAGTAAGAAACTTCGAAAAGTTTGACGTGCTGAGTACCTATGTCTGGCCAAATAATTATGTTGGAGGCACTTACCAAAACGAGGTGAATTACCTGAAAAAGTGGGTTAACAACAGAATCGACTGGCTCGACCAGGAAATAGATAAAATAGTTCCTTCGTTTGTTCTATCTGGTCCGGAGATTGCCAATGCAAATAGTTTTAATCTGGTTGTTTTTCCAAATCCATTCAGCGAAAATTTTAAAATTGAGTTTGAGTCAGGAAGTAATGCTGAAGCAGATATTATTATTGAAAATCTTTTGGGTCAGTTGGTTTGCAGGAAAACAGTTAACGTGGTTCCCGGACGTCAAACTATCAGTTTTACCTACGATGAATTGGGACGCAATGGCAATACATTTATTTACAGAATTATAAATGATGGAAAGTCCGTCAAATCCGGAATTGTTTTGCATAGATAGTGAAATTGGATTCAAAAATTCTCTGTATCCGATTACCTTGAACCCTAAGCGATAGAAAGGTGCAAAATTATCTGCAAATTTTATTAGTAGTTTAAATCATTAAATTCCATAGTTGACCATGGTTAATCGTTGAGTTTGTAAAATCAGAGAATTCAGGTATAAAATTTTTTACTATCATTTTTTTCTAAATTGTATTTTAATTTTTTTGTTTGGTGGGAATGATAAACAGTGGTATCTAAATGTGATTTGAATCCACATATAAGGCTTTTGCTGCCTGATATTTCGGACTTCCTTACTTTCGGCCCTTACTACTCTGTGGTTTTTTGTTTTCACTGCTATTCTTTTGACTTTCAGTGTTATTGTTGCTCCTCCCGGAAGTTCCGGTTGTGTTTTGAATTCGCATTTGTCTGTCCACCTTTACTGGCTGACCAATGGGTACGCCATAATAATTTGTGTTGTGAGGTTTTCTCTCTTCCGGGGTATTGGCCGGTTGCGGGCGGGAAGTATTATCAATGCTCTTAGGTGAAGTTCCCCTGTTATTTTCGTTTTGAGGCTGTCTGATTACAGGACTGTTAACTGGATTTTCTGACTGGTTGATAGTATTGACGGAATTGTTTCGTGAATTGTCGCCGTCGTACCGGTAGTTGGTGGAGCGTCTGTTAACGCCGGAATTACTCATGTCCCTTTGTTGCAGACGGTCTTCTTTCGAGTATCTGAACTGACGGCCGGTTCTCAGATTTTCATCATCCCAGCTTCGTGCCCTGTCTCTTTCATTTTCTGTCCAGTAAATTGCACTTCTGCTGTTTTCGTTAAATCCTCTTACATAAGGAATATTACTGTGATCGTAATAATCGCGATAGTAATATCTTGGAAAATGTGAAACATAATACTGATGATGCATCCAGGGTTGATAAATATTCGAATTAACAACGACAATAAAAGAATTATTCAAATCAAAATTCGAGTACATCGAAGGTAGATAGGGTGAATAAATCCACTGTGCCTGGTTCAGGAAAATAAATTCACGGGTGTACATGTCGTAATAACATTCAATGTCGGGCAAATAATAATATCGTGTTCCGTTATAATAGGATGGACCCCATTGCGGATTTTCATAACTGGTTTGCGTTTCGTAAGTTCCCGGGCGGTAAGTATTGCATCCGTTAAATATGGTCATGGATAGAAGCATTGCGGCTACTGCTAACCATTCTGTTAATTTTTTCATATTTCTTTATTTTAAGTTATAAAACAAAAAGGGAAAAATTGATGATTTCAAAATCTGCTTCACTTTTTTCCTTTCGATTTTGAAGCAGACTTTTTGTTTGCTTTTTTATTGTTCTTTTCACCTGAAGGTGAGACCTTATTATCCCATTCACGAGACCAATCAGTATTTCTTTGATTCAATTCCCGTTTCATCCGGTGAAATTCCTCAGAGCCTGGCTTTATACCCAGGTCTTTGGCAATATTGCCCCAACCCCGGTTGTTTTCATAAATGCCAAAAACCGTGTTCATAGGTTTTTTGCTCAATTTCCCCATCTCCAGGCCAAGGGCCAGATCACCCCAGTTACTGTTAAATTTCCGATGCAAGTCATCAATGGCAGATTCGTTGAGGTTATACTGTCGGGCAAGCATCTGACAAAATAAAGCTGGGTTATCAGACCCATAACAATCAGCATGATTACGGTATGACCTGAACCCATTCTTTTGCGCATATGCTGTAAAAGAGGTAATAATTAAGAGAAATAAGATTAATTTTTTCATTTTGATTTATTTTCTGAATTATTATCATATGTTGTCGAACAAGTTGAGATTTATTGCTGTCAGGTAATATTTCTGAAAATTTTTCTGTAATGGTATCCCTGAATGCTGTACGTTACGGCAAGGGGAAAAACTTTTGGTTTTCTGAAAATACTCCAAAGCAACAGCATCCAGTAATACTTCCGGTTTTTTTCCAAAATTCCGATAATTACTACCGATTTAATCACGGCCATGATTTTGTCGAAGGATAGATGACTTCCCCCTAAAAGTGGAGGATCATATGATTTTAGAAACGACAATACCCTTTTATGGTACATTTCACTTGAATATATTCCGCTGATAATTTTCTGATATCCGGTCATCAGTTCATGAAGATCCATTTTAGGGATGAAATTGATGGCATAACTTGTCGGATCGCCTGAAAAATCTGAAACAATCCTTCCTTCTTTTTCGAGTCGTTTATAAAGCTGGGTTTTCCGTGGAGCATTCAGCAGTCCTACCATGGCTGTAATAATGCCGCTTTTCTGAATGAAATCAATCTGCCGCTGGAAGATGGATGATTTATCATTGTCAAAACCAACAATAAATCCTGCAGCAACCTCCATACCTGCCGCTTGAATAGTTTTCACCGAACTTAAAAGATCACGATTGTGGTTCTGAGTTTTATTGCATTCGGCAAGGCTGAGTTCATCGGGGGTTTCAATTCCTACAAAAACTTTGATAAAACCTGCCCGTACCATCATTTGCATCAGTTCTTCATCATCTGCCAGATTAATTGATGCCTCTGTAATAAAAGTAAACGGGTATTTGTTTTTTTCCATCCAACTGATAACAGCGGGCAACAGCTCCTGTTTCAGTATTTTTTTATTCCCGATAAAATTGTCGTCCACAAAAAATACTCCTCCTTTCCAACCGGTTTCCGTAATTTTAGTCAATTCGGCCAGTATTTGTTGCGTAGTTTTTGTTCTGACTTTATGCCCAAGCAGGGCAGTAATATCACAGAACTCACAGTTGAAAGGACATCCTCTTGAAAATTGAATACTATGTGAAGCGTAATGGGAATTGTTTATTAATGAATAATCAGGAACCGGAGACTCTGACAGATCAGCAAATTCATCCGTTTGATAAATATGTTTTGCCACTCCTTTTTCAAGGTCAGCCAAAAACAGCGGGAAAGTTATTTCGGCTTCATTGAGAACCAAATAGTCCACATCGCCGAATTTTTCAGGTTCTTCGGTGAATAAGGGACCGCCGCCGACCATCTTTTTATTTAAAGATTTGCATTTTGCAATGATTTCAAAAACCGACTCAGATTGGACTGACATAGCACTAATAAATACGATATCTGCCCATACGATTTGTTCATCTTTGAGGAATGAAGCATTCAAATCAACCAGCTTTTTTGTCCAGTCAACAGGTGTCATTGCAGAAACAGTCATTAATCCCAATGGAGGATATACCGCCTTTTTGGAAATGAATTTTAAGGCATGTCGCAAACTCCAGAATGTATCAGGGTACCTGGGTTGAATAAATAATGCTTTCATAAGTTGAATTATTTAAGACAAATCCAGGTAAAGGTATGCTCCGGGTTAAGCAGAATTTTTACATATTTCCTTTAAAAAATTACATAATTCACACATCACGCGGTTATGACGAAGGATGGCAACACAAATTTTTATGGTACGGGTTTTGCAATTGCAACCGCGAAGAGACAGTTCTTCTAAAACTTGAAGTCATGAAAAAGTTAGTAATCACATCAACCCTCGCGCTTTTGGCAACAGCCTGGAGCATGGTGGGAGCGCAGGAATATCCGGCTGAATATTTAGGATTACCCGGAGATAACCTCAATCTTTATGCAACAATGAAACTTTTCCAGGAATCAGAAACCCTTGAAAGTTTTGAAAAAAACCTGAATGACGAAAACTCAAGGATAAACAACCTTGATTTAAACGGCGACAATTATATTGATTATATCATGGTGATTGACTATGTTGATGGTGATGTTCATTCCATAGTACTGCGTGCAGCACTGGACAAAGATGAAACTCAGGACGTAGCAGTGTTTACCGTTCAGCGTTTGAGGGATGGGTCGGTTCAGGTTCAGCTTGTGGGTGACGAAGCTTTATACGGAAGAAATTATATAATTGAACCCATTTATGCAGATAACGGTGAAACTCCAAATCCGGGTTATATTGGGAACTCCGGCAACAACAGCAATGTTGCAGTAGTCAGAACAACAACGTACGAAGTCGCTGCCTGGCCGGTTGTCAGATACATTTATCTTCCTACTTATGTTTCATGGCATTCTTCGTGGTACTGGGGGTATTACCCATCTTACTGGAATCCATGGCGTCCGTTTTACTGGCACACTTATTACGGCTATCACTATAACTGGCACAACCATTATTACCGGCATTACCGCACTTGGAATCACTGTCGTTACGATGGGTATAATAATTTTTACTACAATAATGTCAGATCTTATTCTTCGAGAGTTAATCACAGAATTAAGTCAGGACATTATAATACTACTTACTCACGCCCCGACCTTAGAAAAGAGGGTGAAGCACTTTACGCCAGAACAAATTCAGAACGCAGTGCAAGAACACGTGATAACTCTTCAGTTAATGGTCGCAGAGTAAACGATCCCAAAGCAGCCCAAAGCAGGTCAATTGAAAATAACCGCTCAGGTGTACAAAGATCTTCAGCGACTAATGTAGCCAGAAGAACAGCTTCAGGTTCTTCAGTAAACCAGGGAACTGAAAACTCCCGCAAGTCGGCGACAGTTAGAACCAGCAGAAATAGTGAAAACAATTCTGCCCGAAATACAACTGATATTTCACGCAGAGTTGAAAAAAATGCGTCCACCAGGTTTGCCGGAAGTTCCAACGCAGTCAGGGAAACCAATACCCCGCGTAAATCTGCTGAAGTTATAAATAAAAGGGCGGTACAAAATCCTTCGGTTAGGCAGAATACTGGCAATACCCAGAGATCGTCAGCGAATGTTTCCAACAGGAATATTTCCAGTACGCGCGAAGCTCCCCGATCGGTAAGTTCACGAAGTTCTTCGGGCCAAAGCCAGACTAAATCGGCTGTAAGTTCAAGAAGTTCTTCCAATCAGTCCAGAACAGCGGTAGGTTCGAGAGGCTCTTCGGCTCCCACTAAATCGGCTGTAAGTTCAAGGAGTTCGGGCAATCAGTCAAGGTCATCTGTAAGTTCAGGTAATTCGGGAAGCACCAACCGGTCATCCGGTTCAAATGGCAACAGGGACAGAACTTCATCATCTGGTAACTCGGGACGCAGGTAACATAATTTTGTTTTAAAATCGTAAGGTTTTAAGTTTTCCAGCCTTCGTCGCTTAAATACAGCGAAGGCTGTTTTTTTGGTACATATTTAAATGAACTGTTCAGGTAATTCGATTCGCTTTTCAACGGGCAGGTGAGTTGAAAAAAGATTGTCCCACGAAAATTTGTGATTCGATGGCTTATACTGATTAATGGTACTCAAAGTATATTTATCGCCTTCCTCCTGTGCTATGAGCTTGTTATTCAACTCAAAAACCTGTATGAGGAAGTTTTCCCTCTTGTTGTCACTGTTGAGTATATCACGTAGAATGGTAGCAGAGACTGGCTTCTCATTGTCAAGTAACCAATTAAACTCTTTTTTAACATTGTTCTCAATGCTATCTAAATACTCGTTTAAGTTTCTGGCGCTTTCTGACCTGCCTTTGGCTCGCTGCATCTTCGAGTCCCACTTTAGTTCTTCAATTTTCCGATTAGTTGATAGTTCAACCCTTTCACCATTGACAGTTATCCTCAAATAAATTGGCATTTGGCCAACCTTATCAGCCTTCCCTTTCTTTAGTGTAAACAAAACACTCAAATCAAACTTCATACGATTACCTTTTAATTACACATAAATTTACTTAGAATTCTGTGTTCTTTGAAATGCAAAATGATGCAATAAGATGCAATAGGTGAGTGTTTTACAGCAGTAAAAGAGACCTATTTTGAAAATTAAAAAATGGTCTCGAATAGGTCTCCTGAATTTCACGAAATACCGTAAATTTTACTGGTGGCTGAAAACAAAAAATGCCTGAAATCATTGATTTCAAGCATTTTCGTTAATTCTGGTTATCCTTTCAGCTCCCCTGACAGTCGGAAGTTGCAACCTGATTTGTGAAAGTTTGGGGTGAATTACCACCATATTAAGCCAATAATATCAAATAATTCAAACTTATTTTTTCAGATATGCGGGGTGTAAAAGGACCCTTTCTGTCCCAATTCATTTTTCAATTCCATTAAAGTTTATTCAATTCCTGTTCAATCCGATGTACAAGGTAAAAAGGCAGGTTGAGAAGGGTGAACTCTTTGCCTGCAATGGTTTTGGCTTTTTGCACCAGGTATTCACCTTGATAAACTCTCACAGCAATATTATGGGGGGCGTAGTCAATAAATTGGTGCAATGATTTTAATTTTCCAATACTTCCTGATTTTACTTCAATAGGAATAAGTCTGCCTTGCCAGGGTAATATATAATCTACCTCTGCACTTGATTCTTTTTTGTCGCGAACCCAAAAGTTTAGTTTGTTACTAATTGAGAAATTGGATGCAAGTAACTCCTGTCCGGTAATGTGTTCGGCGATGATTCCACGGTGTGTATCACCAATATTTTCATTAAAAACGAGTTCACCCATCAATCTCTTTGTATGATTAATAAATCCGGTATCTAAAACATGAAGACGAGGTTTACGGGTTAAGGAAGGTGTAGCAGGTATTTCCGCAGAAATGCCTGGATAGACCAACCGTATCAACATTGTTTTTTCAAGAATACGGAACGCTTCTCTCATTTCCCTTGATCGATATTCCGAGTTTCCGAATTTTTCAAATGTAATCTTGGTTCCACCCAAAGCAAAAGCATGGTCAATGATATGGCTGATATATGTTGTTTGCGCTGAAGAAACAGCATACTTTTCCACATCGTCGGAAAAAGAATAAATCAGGCTGTCGTAAACCGTATCGAGTGATGAAATATCGGTTCCGTTCGCATAAAGTTTCAATATTTCGGGCATTCCGCCAATGGTGGCATATTTTTTAAATTGCGCGGTAAGCTGGTTATGCAAAAATGCCGGAACAGTAGGTTTTTCCATCTCTGCTGCTAATAATTCGTTATTGGTGGCATAAAGAAACTCTTTGAATGAACAGGGATGAATTGCCATGTACTCCACTCTGCCTACAGGAAAGGAAATTTTTCGATCCATTATGCTTTCTAATAGTGAACCAGCGGTTATAATGAACAGATCTTTTGCCTCTTCATAGAAATACCTGAGAAGAGCTATCGCTTTTGGAGAGTTCTGAATTTCATCAATAAAAATAAGGGTTGTACCACCGTTTCTCCTTTTCCCTGCATAAATAAACAAGTTGGTAATTAAATCGGTGAAAGGATAGTTTTGTTCGAATAATTGCCTTTCTTCTTCTTTTTCAAGATTAAGGTAAATATACTGGTCGAATTGTTCCGAAAACATATTTATTGTAGTAGTTTTCCCTACCTGTCTGGCACCCCTTATGACCAGGGGTTTTCGGAACTGCTTATTTTTCCATTTTCCTAGTTCTTCTAATATTTCCCGCTTAAACATTTATTTGATTGTATTAAAGTGAGGGATAAAAATACAAAATATTGTATTAAAGTGAGGGTAACATTCTGAAAAAGTTGTATTAAAGTGAAGGATACCTTTTAAGTTTGTTTGCAAAAATAATCAATTTATCACCCTGTAAAGACATGCAACCTTATTAAGTCGTTCATTTACTTGTGATTGATAAACTAAGGTGATTTTGTTTGTATGAATAGCTATAATAGTTGCAACCGGAATAAATAAGAAGGTGTCATTGTGAATCTCCAATCCGGCACGGTTTTCAAAAATCGGGCACAAAAAAAGAGGTCGAAAATGACCTCTTGTCCTGTCTGGCTCTCCAGGTAGGACTTGAACCTACGACCTACGGATTAACAGTCCGCCGCTCTAACCGACTGAGCTACTAGAGAATACATTGTTTTTTTGAACGTTTGCCCTTTTTCAAAAGCGTTGCAAAAATAACAGCTTTTCGTAAAAGAAAAAATTTTTTGAAAAAAAACTTTCTACCTCTGAAAATTGGCAATGCACCTTGCGAATTTTTTTTGTGTTTAAATGGGGAAGGGCAATGCTGCATTAAAAAGGCAAAAATGCTACATTTACTTTTCTGATTTTAACATTTAAAAATTGAAAAATTGAAACAGCTTATCATTATAATCACTTTGTTTTCAGCCTCTTTTATTCATTTTGGGTTATTTGCCCAGAACTTTTCAGTTGAAATGCAAATTCAAAATCAGCCATCGGGCATAGTTATTTTTGGGGCAGTACGGGGTGACGATTTTATCCGTATCGACAGTATTCAGGTTAGTGAATCAACAGCCCGTGTGAAATTTGTATTCCCTGAAAACGCACATGCCGGAATGTACAGAATTATCCTTGGAAACACAAGCTATGAAAAGATAATGAACAAACCTCCGCATCAACTCGATTTTATTTTCGATAATGAAAATATTGTGTTTGAAGCTGATTTTGAGGCTACTGAAGAAAAACTGAAAATAAAGCAATCAAAAGAAAATATAGCCTGGTACAGTTTTAGGGCAACAGATCGCGAACTGATGGAAAAAATCAGCATACTTGAAAGTGACGTTGATAAAAGCCGGAAAACTTCTGATGCTGTGAAAATCAATGACCTTGCCAATCAATACAATCAAATGCAAATGGAGCGCGACATGTTTGTGGTAAAAGCATCGCAGGAAAGCCGTGGTTTGTTTGTTTCGCAGGTGATTAAAAACCAGCGGTTACCCATGCTAGATGGATATTTATCGCCCGAGGAGCGATTAAATGCTTTTAAGTCAGATTACTTTAAAGTACTCGATTTTTCAAATCCAGGCCTGATTAATTCGCAGGTATATACCGACAATATTTTTAATTATCTGACCCGGTACAACAGTCCGTTTATTACCCAAAAACAGCGCGAGGCAGCGTATATAAAGGCAGTTGATTTCATTATGTTGAATGTAAAACAGAACAACGAAGTACGGAAATTTATAAAAGATTATCTTTTACACGGTTTTGAAGTTTTAAAATTGAATTCGCTCGTCAGTTACATCGAAAAAAAATATCCGCAGTAATTTTTGTTTTCTGAATTGGCAAAACATCAGACTGGTAATTACTTCCGATGCGCAGTCAACCATTGCCGGAAAATTTCCCGAATATTGCACCAGCTATCCGTGGATTCATCTCGATACAGCCGGAACATTTCTCGACGAAAAAGACCATCACAATTGTGCGGGAGGAACTGGTTTCGGAACCAGGCTGCTTTACAACTTTTTAAA
>DPCJ01000065.1 GCA_003516705.1 Prolixibacteraceae bacterium
CAACATGCACAACTGTACCTTCAATTTCACATTTGTCATGCACTATATTTTCTTTATGAAGAAGCTTGTCATTCCCTACAAATATTTCTTTTTTGTCAATGTATGCCTTAATCCCATGCCCGGATATTTCTTCCACTTTCCCAATTCTCGAATTGTCANNTTCGGCATACGCCGCGTATTCTGATATTTCTTCCTTTGAAAAGCCATTAAAGGTGACTATTTCTGTTACTTTGAATTCGCCTTTAGTAAGCGTGCCTGTCTTATCAAACACCACGGTTTTAACCTGAGTAAGCGCATCTAAAAAGTTAGAACCTTTCACTAAAATGCCCTTGCGGGAAGCACCGCCTATTCCTCCGAAATATCCAAGCGGAATACTGATTACCAGTGCACAGGGACATGAAATGACCAGAACGACCAGCGCTCGGTAAATCCATTCGCTGAAGGTCGCACCGCTTATTAAAAGCGGAGGTACAACAGCCAGCAACAAAGCGCCAAAAACCACAACGGGAGTATAATATTTGGCAAACGTGGTGATGAACTTTTCGGTTTCAGCCTTTTTAGAAGATGCGTTTTCGACCAGTTCCAGAATTTTTGATACTGACGATTCACTGAATATTTTGGTAACCGTGATTGTTAATACCCCGGTTTGATTAATCATCCCGGATAAAACGGCGTCTTTGTCCTTCACTTTTCTTGGCACACTTTCGCCTGTCAGCGCCGAAGTATCGACAAATGAACTACCATCAATTACTTCGCCATCGAGGGGGATTTTCTCCCCGGCTTTCACAATAATTGTATCGCCAACCTGAATACTTTCCGGTGAAACCCTGGTTGATTCTCCATCTACCACTAAATTTGCATATTCCGGCTTTATTTCGAGCAATGCTTTGATTGATTTTCGAGAGCGGTTAACAGCAATATCCTGGAACAGTTCGCCAACTACGTAAAATAACATAACAGCAACTGCTTCGGGCATTTCGTCAATGGCAAAAGCGCCCAGGGTGGCAAACGTCATTAAAAACTGTTCATCGAAAACTTTTCCGCGGATGATATTTTTCCCCGCCGTGGAAATCACTTTCCAACCCACAATGAGGTATGCTGTTACAAATACCAAATATTCTGCAAGATGAAAAGGCGTATTGTGGAGTACCTCTTCAAAAATCAGTCCTGCTGCCAGGAGAAGGATGCCTGAAATTGCTTTAATAATCGTCCATTTATTTTCTGCAAGTTCACTTGAAGAAACAATTGTTTTTTCGTTATTATTATCTTCAATTTCAACTTCCGGTTCAATCTCTTTAATTGTGCTTTTTACCTTTCCCAGGTCATCGGTATCTATTGTCATTGAAGCAGTGGCGAAATTAACGCTCACAAATTTTACTTCTTCCAGTTTTCCGACACCTTCTTCAACCTTTGCTGCACATGAAGCACAGTCCAGGTTTTTTAATTTATATTTTTTCATACCATTGTTTTTAAAAGTTTTTCCGGATGAACGATAAGTTGTAAAATAGCAGGTCACTATTTGTTTCATAGCAACCTGCCGTTCACCCGCCGATTATTATTCGCCGTTTTCCAATCCCGTTTTTACCCGGTAAGCTTTTTCAACATTGGAAACATAAATTATCCCATCGCCTGGGTTTAATGTTTTTCCAAATTCCGAAATGATACTTACCACCGTATTAACTTTTGCTTTCTCAATAACCATTTCAATTTTGGCCATTGGGCTATCGGTAATGGAAAATTTTTGGGAAACAAACGCTCCTTCGTCCTGAAATTTCCCTGTTCCTTCTGCACTTGATATCGTTATATTTTCAAAGCCATTGTCTTTAAGCTGTTCAATTATCTCATTCACATGGTTTGGCCGTACAAATGCTTTTATTTCTTTCATAATCGTACTTTTTTTATGTTATCAACCACAGGTCATTTCGCCCGCATTCTTTTTGGCTGAAAGTAACTTGTATGCCCCTTTGGTTACAATTTTGGTATTTTGAATATCGAAACTTGTGGGTAGTTGAATTTCCGTAAAACCATCGTTGGTATCGCCTTTGGTAACTTCGATAAAGCGATATTCGGTAAATGGCTTGCCTTCTTCTTCTTTGTCTTTCTCAAAAGCAAAGATGTAATATTTATTGTCGAACGAAACCACGGCATCGGCAGGAACAGAGGTAACCTGTTTGTCGGTTTTTTCGATATGCGCCAATACATACATTCCGGGCAAAACGTTATTACAGGGTTGCTGAACGGTTGCATATACCTTGAATGTTTTATCGGCATTTATTGATTTACCAACCTGATAAATTTTTGCCTTATGCTCGTGTGTATCGTTGTTGATAGAGAAGTGTGCAAACTGTCCAATTGAAATGGTGTTTGCATCTTTTTCGAACAAACTCAGTTCGAGCAATAAATTATCGGTACCCACAATTTCAAACAGAACATCGGTAGGCGAAACGTATTTGCCCATGCTGATATTTGCCGTTTTTACATAGCCACTGATAGGCGAAACAAGGGCAATGGTTGCCGAAATACCATCCTCGGTAAGTGTGGCAGGATTAATGCCAATTACCTGTAACTTTTGCCCTACACCTTTTAGCTGGGCTTTAAGGCTGCGGTATTCGGATGTAGTTTGTTGCATGTTTTTTTCAGAATAAACATCGTCTTTGTAAAGTTCGGAATGGCGTTTATACTCGGCTTCGGCAAACTCAAACTTGTTTTTAATGTCGAGGTAATTTTGCTGTAAATCGACAAATTCGGTATTCTCAATAATGGCAAGCGTTTGTCCTTTAGAAACCGCATTGCCTGGCAAAAGATTTGACGATTTTACAAATCCCCCTAAAGGAACACTCACCGAAGCTGAATTTTGCGGAGCTGTGGTAACAATACCGTTTGCTTTGATTACTCCGCTTAACTGGCGCATTTCAACGTTGCCCAGTTGCACACCTGCCAATTTAATTTGTTCGGCGTTCAGTTCCACGATGTCTTCGGGTAATTCTTCGTGTTCGCCCTCTTCCTCATGTTCGCCCTCGGTATGGCTATCTTTTTCGCCAGCTTCGGCATGTGTTTCGGCAGCATGGCCATGCTCATCAAGTTTTTTTCCTTTACAGCCAACGAAGGCTGTTACACTAATCATTACCAAAAGAATGATGCTATATTTTATTGTTTTCATAATTATTCAAAAATTAAAATGTTTTACCTGTAATAAAGTCAATGGATATGATGGTTTGATTGTAGCCATTGAGTGCATCGAGATAGCTTTGTTTGATTGCCAATGCACGGTTGAGCGAAAGGATATAATCGAGATAATCCATTGCACCCGCTTTGTAACTGCGTGTAGCTTGCTCGATAATCAAATCGGCTTCTGGAACGGCTTGTTTTTCGTAAAAATCAACACTGTTGCTGAATTTACCATATTCGCTCAAAAGAGCCTGATAACTGCCCGAAAGCGATTTGGAGTAATACTCGGCATTGGTGCTTGCTACCTGCTGTTTTATTTTTGCTGCCTTAGTTTTAGAAGTATAAGGAGCAAACCACAACGGAATTGAAATACCTGCCTGAATACCTGTAAAACGGTCACTCGTACCGAAGGTGCGGGGGATTCCATTTACTTCCTGCACGCCCTGCATGGTTTGGCTAAAGTAGCCAATGTTAAAATCGGGCATCATACGGCTGCGTTCCAAATTTTTCTCGATACGTGCAATTTCAACCTGCTGTTGGGTGTAGCCCAACGATGGATTGACAGAAACGGCGGAAGTGTCGGAAAGTGCAATAAACCCAGAACGGCGAAGTACCGTATCGGCAGGGGTTAAGGCGTAATCTACATTCAAAAGAGTTTGCAAACGCAGGTTTAGAATGCCAATATCGGCTATGGTTTGTTGCAAAATGTTTTTAATTTCGAGGCTTTGCGAACGGGCGGTAATCATTTCGAGGCGGTTTGTTTCGCCAGTTTTTGCCCGAAGTTCGGTAGCACGTAAAAATCCTGAATACAAACTATCCTGATGCTCCAAAAGCTTTTGTTTGGAATACAGGTAAGCCAATTGCCAATATACTTGTTTTACCTGCGTGGCAATTTCAAGCTGCGAGGCTTTTTGTTGCCATTCGCTGCTTTTTACATTGGCATTTGCCAGTTTGTTTTGATTGATGTAAACCGAAGGAAAGGCAAAAGATTGCGAAACGGCAAAGCTATTGTCTTTGGTATAAGAGTTAAACTGACCGTACTGCCCATCGATAGCGGTTTTTGGAATATCCCACGAAGCACCTTTGAGGGCTTTTTGCGCATCGACCGAATAAGCGGCGGAACGAACCGCCAAATTGCTGTCTAAGGCTAATTCTAGGGCATCTTGCAATGATATTGGCTTGGTTTGCTGTGCTTCGGCTTTGCTAAAAATGAAAGTACCTAAAAGCACTAAAATCATAGCCAACCCACCCGCATTCAATTTTCCTTTTTTAGAAAATCTGAAATTACGTTTTGTGAAGATGATATAAAGAATTGGTAAAACGATTAAAGTGAGCAAGGTTGATGTAATAAGTCCACCAATAACAACGGTTGCCAAAGGTTTCTGAACTTCGGCACCAGCCGAGGTTGATAATGCCATTGGAAGAAAACCAAACGAAGCCACGGCAGCCGTCATTAAAACGGGACGCAAACGAGTATTTAAACCTTTTAAAACCCTTTCGGTAATGTCGGAAATGCCCTCCTTTTCGAGTCGGTTAAATTCGGCAATAAGCACAATGCCATTGAGAACGGCAACCCCGAACAAGGCAATGAAGCCAACACCTGCGGAAATGGAAAAATTCATATCCCTTAACCAAAGGGCAACTACCCCGCCAATGGCAGCCATAGGCACAGCCGTGTAAATAAGAACGGTTTGTTTTAGCGAATGGAAGGTAAAAAACAACAATACAAAAATGAGTAACAAAGCCACAGGAACGGCAATTGCCAAACGTTCACGGGCAGCAATAAGGTTTTCGAACTGACCGCCAAAAGTGGTGTAATACCCAACAGGTAACGTAAGGTTTGCATCGAGTTTTGACTGTGCATCTTTTACCACGCTTTGCACATCGCGACCACGCACGTTAAAACCAATGGTTAAACGGCGTTTTGTGTTTTCGCGCGATACTTGGGCAGGACCTGTTTTAATTTCCACACTTGCCAACTGGTCGAGCGAAATTAAGCGACCATCGGGCAGGGCAATACTTAGGTTTTTAACATCGGAAATATCTCGGCGGTTGGCTTTGTCGAGCCTAACTACAAGGTCGAAACGCATTTCCTCGTCGAATACCACACCTGCCGAACTACCTGCAAAAGCAGCCTTTAAAATGTTGTTTATATCTGTAACTGAAACTCCGTATTGTGCCATACGTGGGCGGTTGTACTCGACCTGAATTTGAGCCAAGCCCGTTACTTTTTCAACGTTTATGTCGGTTACGCCTTCGATATTTTGTATATATTCTTCGATTTGAGAGGCTTTGAGGGCAAGAGTGTCAAGGTTATCTCCAAACAATTTAATTGCCACATCCTGACGTGAACCTGTCATTAGCTCATTAAAACGAAGTTGTATAGGTTGCGAGAACTCGAATTTAACGCCTGCCAAAACAGCCAGTTTCTCTTCCATTTTCTCTACCAGTTCTTCACGGGTTTCGGCGGTTGTCCACTCGCTTTTGGGTTTGAGGGTAATAATATAGTCGCCTGTTTCCATTGGCGTAGGGTCGGTGGGTATTTCGCCAGGGCCTATTTTAGCAATCAAATGTTTTATTTCGGGAAAGTTATCACGCAAAATGGTATTAGCACGTTTTACCTCGTCAACCGTATTGGCAGGTGAACCACCCTGTAAGGTAATAACCAATCCTGCAAGGTCGCCTTCTTCGAGTTGTGGTATAAACTCACCACCCAAACGACTAAACAAAAACAAGCTACCAATAAATAAAATTACAGCAGTTAAAACAATTGCCAGTTTGTGTTTTAAAGCGTAGAGAATTACCGGATTAAAAGCCTTGTGGAAGAAATCCATAATCTTATCGGAAATATTGCGTTTGTGTTCGGTATTCTTGCTCAGGAACAATGACGAAATCATGGGAACCCATGTAAGCGACAGAATAAATGCCCCAAGAATGGCAAAACTCACCACCTGTCCCATTGGTTTGAACATTTTCCCCTCGATACCCACCAATGCAAGGATTGGTAAATACACAATTAAGATAATAATTTCGCCAAAAGCTGCTGCGGTTCGGATTTTACTTGAAGCCTGAAAAACTTCTTCGTCCATTTGTGGCTGCGAGAGCCGTTTTATGCCTGTATGGTGGCTTTTGCTCATGGTAATTCGGTGGACAATACTTTCGACAATAATTACTGCCCCATCCACAATCAAACCAAAGTCGATTGCCCCAAGGCTCATTAGATTGCCCGAGACACCGAAAAGCTGCATCATACCAATTGCAAAAAGCATGGCAAGTGGTATTACAGATGCTACAATTAAACCTGCCCTGAAATTACCAAGCAATAAGACCAAAATAAAAATAACAATCAAAGCCCCTTCAAGTAAGTTTCGCGTCACTGTGCCAATGGCACGGTCAACCAAATCGGTACGGTCGAGGTAAGGAGTTATTTCGATACCTGCGGGTAACGATTTTTGAATAGATGTGATTTTTTCCTTTACCTGCCCGATAACTTCATTGGCGTTTGCTCCTTTGAGCATCATCACCACGCCACCAACGGCTTCGGTAGTGTCGGAAACCAAAGCACCGTAACGGGTAGCATGTCCGAATTGTACGGTTGCCACATCACGCACCAGAACGGGAATGCCGTTTGTGGTTTTTACAACAATATTTTCGATGTCGTCGAGCGTTTTAACCAAACCAATACCACGAATAAAATAGGCTTCGGGCTTTTTATCAATATAGGCACTACCTGTGTTCTCATTGTTGTTTTCGAGGGCTTCGAAAATATCGGTCAACGAAAGGTTCATTGCCCGTAAACGTTCGGGTTTTACGGCAATTTCGTATTGTTTTACAAATCCACCGTAACTGTTTACCTCTGCCACACCTGGTGTTCCAAGCATCTGGCGGCGTACAATCCAATCCTGATAAGTACGCAAGTCCATAGGTGTAAACTTATCTTTGTAACCGTCTTTTATTTCGAGGGTATATTGAAAAATCTCGCCCAACCCTGTTGATATTGGAGCCATTTCAATTTTAGCCAAGCCCTGCGGAATTTGGTCTTCGGCTTCCCTAAGCCGTTCGCCAATTTGTTGCCGTGCCCAGTAAATATCAACATTGTCTTTAAAAACTACGGTAACAACCGATAAACCCAAACGGGAAATGGAGCGAAGCTCAACCACATCGGGGATATTGGCAACTGAAACCTCTATTGGTGCAGTTATAAAACTCTCAACTTCCTGCACTGCCAATGATGGCGCGCGGGAAATAACCTGTACCTGATTGTTTGTAATATCGGGAACTGCATCAATGGGCAGATGAACAAGCGAATATGAACCCCACGCAACCAATGCAAGGGCAAATAACCCGATAATTATCTTGTTCTTTATCGAAAATCGAATGATTCGTTCTATCATAATGAATATAAAAAAAGTTAATACATAAATTCCATCACAAGCTTAGAAAAGACATGTGAAATACTAAAAGACGGGAATCGTATTAGCTTAATTTAGGTGGCTGCCAAATGGTGGCAAAAAGGGAAGAAACGAAGGAATTATTGTACTCTGTAGTCAACTTTTGAACAATCGGGGTACAAGTAAAATAAATAATGGAATTGTTTAGAATTGGAGATACACAACAATCGCAAGTGCAAAACGGAGAGCAAAGGTCGGTGGTGTGTTCGTGGTGTTCGGAAGTTGTATTTGAAAGTTCAATTTTCTGCATTGTATTGTCTTTTGGAACATCAACGCAAGGAATTGCGGTGAGTACCAACACATAAACGGACAATATGAATGCAAAATATTTCATTTAAATAATTTGATGCAAATATAAATCAAAAAAACATGCAACTAAGTTGCAAAGTTTTTATATGTCACAATTGGAACAAACACCTTTCATAACCATATTGATTGTTTCGAGTTTAAAATTCAGAGGTAAAGCGATTGAGGGAATAGAAATATCATTCAAACAATAAGTCTGCTGACATTTGGTACAGAGAAAATGAACATGTAAATCTTCGGGATGGCATTGGCATTTTTCCAGGCACAAAGCATACTTCACAGAACCACTGCCATCGTCGATACTATGAATGAGTTTTTTTTCTTCGAAAGTTTTTAAAGTTCTGTAAAGCGTGGTACGCTCAGCCTTTTCAAATTTTTGTTCCAGTTCAGGCAAACTAATGGCTACATCTTGCTCCCCTAATATTTTCAATACAAGCTCACGCATGGCGGTTGGCTTGATATTTCTGCTTTTAAGCCTTTCATCTGACTTTTTCATGTATAAATAATTTTTAGTTATACCGGATGGAATTCCTGAAATAAATATACAACCGTGTTAGCATAGATACTATTTGGGTGTTCCATATTTTATGTTAAAGTTTACAAAAACCACAAATTATTTCTGCCGAACTCGGGGATTTTGCCGCCCTCGAAGTGGGGGAAGATTTCTGCCACCATTTCGGGGTATTTTGTTGTTACCGGAAGGCTCTGTTGTGAAACAGATTTCCAGTACATGCGGCTGAACTGATATACCTGGTCGATTAATTTCTTTACTTCTTCAGGGTTATTAATGATTGTTTGGTCGGTTGACTGAATATGTAACTTCACCGGCAACGGAAACGACTTTAATTGTTTTGCCAACTGTTTAAGTTCTGCTTCTTTTTCAGTTATGGAATGTTCACCATTCAACGATGGTTTATAACGGGTGTTGTTACAAAGAATATAACTGTTCATACCAATCGGGATGTAGGTTCCACTGTATGGCATTTTATGATTATAATCCATATCAAACAAAACGAGGTCGCTTGATTCTGATTTATTAATGGTAACAATTATAATTGGAATATTTTTATCGATTGATTTTAACTGCCGGATTATTGTTGCCATTTCCCTGTTACTCATTCGCTTGTAAAAGTGGATAATAAGGCGGTCAGTTGCCTGATGCTGGTTTTTATATGCTTCTACGGCTTCACGGATGGCACCTGCCAAAAGGGTATGATTCTCGGCCGGAAGCACATTAAAGCTTTTAAAATGCCCGTCGTTGGCAAAACAAAAAGTGCTGCCAATGTAGCGTACGTTGTATTTCCTGGTTTTGAATGCACCAATTCCGACAATCAGTTCATTGTTAATTTCGCGGTCCAAGCGCCACGGAATGCCGCCCAGTTTTGCCAGTATTGCGACAGCAATATTGGAAACACTGAATTTGAAATTCTCCTTATTAATATTCTGGTTATAAACTACCTGTGAGCTGATTTTGTATTGCAGCAAAAGTTGTTTTATGCGAAAATAATAATGTCTTTTGACCGGGTCGGGTTCGTATTTACTGTAAGGACTGATGTAAATCGCCAGATAGTTTGTATTTGGAATCAGGCTCGTTTCTGAAAGTTTTTCCTGAATTTCAGGAATTGGATTATCCTTATTTTTAAAAAAGATGTGAAGCTTTTCGTCATAGGTCACCGGTAACGACAAAAATACAGCAAAGTCAATAAAGCCGTGACCTTCAAACTTTTTTGAATATTTATGGAAGGTTCTTGCCGTTTCCTTGTCAGATTCGTGACAGATGAAAAAGAACCGATAGTGGCCAGCGGGTGCGGTTTCACAGGGTTTATATGTCTTTAATCCTTCATAAGGGTCGGTGTGTGTGCCGCGACCGAATTTTAACAAATTGGTTCCTTCGGAAGTTACCGAAACTGATTCCAACCCGTGCCAAATGCCGGAGTGGGGGATAACCTTTTTAAATTCTTCTGTATTAAGGTATTTTGTCAGCAATCCATTTATATTTTTATAATAATTGGCATACCTGTCGTCGTTCTTTTTTGGCGGTTCCGGTGGATATTTTAAAGCATCTGCCAAATCAGGATAGAGAACGGGATAAAATTCATCGAGATGATTGTTATCCTCAGCAGTAAACTCATCGTAATTGATTAATTCGCCATTACGAACCAGCCAGTTCAGGTTGTCGGTTGATATGTCTTCAGAAACCAGTTGCAAAACGTTCTCTTTTAATACTTTCGATGTACCATCAAAAGAAACAATTAATTCGGGTTTTTCGGTGATTGATGCTAACCTAACAGACAGCGTAAACTTGTAGTAAAGTGTATATTCAGCTGTTGATTCTGCCTGACTTTCGAACCAGATTACCGCCGCATTTATAAAATTGGGGTGTACCACGTGGGCAACCTCCTTAAAATATCCGGCTATTCGGAAATGGTAATAATGTTTGGCAAAATAGATACTTTTTGAAAAGTCAACATTGGTTACGAAATCGCAGTTTTCTGCAGTTGCAAAATTGCAGTAAAGCTGTTTCACTTCAGCTAACTCCGTTTGATGGTTGTTCCATAATTCTTTTGGAAATTCACCCCGGCGTAAAGGACTATCACCTTTTGTTTTTTTCAGTTTAAAGCCAAATGTTATCTTATTCTCAGGATGCGAGAATGTAAGAATGTTTATTATGTGTTTTGTTTCTGTCATAAATCAGGGTTATTTTTGAATTTCTACCAAGTAATCATCCAGATTTAAATTTTTGATAGTAGTTATAGGAAAGATATTAACGCAAGCGTGTTTTAAATTTTCCAGTCTTAGAAATTGTGCTGCATCCCGCTGAAGCTGGATGTCGAATTTTTCGATGCTGTGTTGAAGCTCTTTTACCATTGTTTAATTTAATTATTTACATCACTAAGTATTCTTTTGTAAATCTCTTCAGAAAGAACATCATAAGCTGCCTTTTGAAAATCAATATCTTCCATGTAACGGGAAACAATTTCATCGTTTTCAGACATTCTTTGAATCATCAGATTCTCAATGATTTTCTTTATGCCTAACTGAAATTTATCCAGCGTATTTGCTTCTGCTGTCTGGACAATCTTGGTATCTTTTATTGCCTTCTCTTTTATTTGTTCAAAAAACAGACGGTCTTCTTCTGAAAAATCAGTACCAAACTTTGTGTTCAGTACTTCAATAATTTCAGATAAGGGTTTTTTTTCATCTTCTGCTTTTCCAGTTCCTGATTCAGTAATTCCTTTAACGCCATAAGGTTCGCCTTCTTCCAATACGATTGAACCTGATGTTACTTTTTCAATGCGATAATACTGGAGACTAACATCGTCTTCGGGTTTAATTATTTCATAATCGCGTTCGCGGGGCAGGTGAGGTAGCAGAAACCTGCTAAAACTGTAAAGCATTTCCATGTCAGAATCACCATAAGGAATAATCTGGCTTAAAAAAGCATAGGCATTAACGAATGAGGTTAATTTGTCTCGGAATAATTTGGACTTTTCTTCATCCAATGTTTTGTACCGGTCAACAGCCGGTTGAATATGTTTTTGCATTCTGGCATGGTCTGTTGGATTTTGTCTGTTCAAATCTTTATAAAATACCTGTGCAAATGCTTCCACCTCCGACCAGAAGTAAACCTGCATTGCATTCAGCTCGTGTTTTATAGTTTCCAGTAATTGCGGGTCGGTTGATTCCTGCAAAGAAGTTTGGTCATAATATGGTTTAAAAGCCTTGTATATATCCTCGGCACTATTTACAAAATCCAATACAAAAGGTGTTTCTTTTCCGGGACTAATCCTGTTCAGGCGGGAAAGTGTCTGCACAGCCTGAACACCATCCAGTCTTTTATCAACATACATTGTATGTAATAGCGGCTGGTCGAACCCGGTTTGGTATTTATTGGCAACCAATAAAATCTGATAATCGGGAGTGTCAAACTTTTCCGGCAATTGACTTTCGTTGATAGGTTTGCCGGTTACAACATCAGTATTCATTGATGGTTCTGTGTAATCAAAACCGGATTCAGGGTCTGATACTTTGCCGCTAAAAGCCACTAAAGGACGAATATCTGTGTATTTTTTCTTTTCAATGTACCGCTGAAAAGCTAACATATAACGAACAGCATGCAATCGGGAACTTGTAACCAGCATTGCCTTTGCTTTACCATTAATGCGTTTTTTAACCAGGTTTCTGAAATGCTCCACCATTATCTCTGTTCTTTGTTCAATGTTAACAGGATGCAGGCTCATGAATTTCCCCAGGGCTTTTGTGGCTTTCTTTTTAGGCAACTCCGGGTCTTCTTCAACCGCTTTTACCAACCTGTAGAAAGTATCGTAGGTTGTATAATTCTCTAAAACATTCAGTATGAAACCTTCCTGAATAGCTTGACGCATCGAGTAAACATGAAAAGGTTCGTCATTTCTGCCAAAAAGCTGAAGCGTTTTGCCTTTTGGTGTGGCAGTAAATGCAAAAAAGCTGATATTTTTTTGTTTACCTCGCGATTCCATTATTTGATTTAAACGGTCTTCCCAGTCAGATTCTCCTTCTTCGGAACCAAATTCAGTACCGGCTCCTAAAATTTCTTTAAGTTCACGTGCAGTTTCTCCTGTTTGACTCGAATGTGCCTCATCAACAATGATTGCATAATTTCGCGCCGAAATTTGCTGTTTCCAGTTTTCAGCTTGTTTTACCGATTCTTCATCTGGTTTATCCAGATTTTCAGCACCGGCCACATGTAATAAACCTCTTAGAACAAATGGGAATTTTTGCAAGGTTGTAATAACAATTTTGGTTCCGTCAACCAAAGCTTCGGCCAACTGTTTCGAGTCCTGGTCGATTGCTTTCACAACACCCTGCGCATGTTCAATCTGGTAAATAGCATCCTGCAACTGGCGGTCTAACACTTTTCTGTCGGTTATTACCACTACGCAATCAAATATTTTCTCATCTGTATTTGTGTGTAAGCTTGCCAGACGGTGGGAGAGCCAGCTAATACTGTTTGTTTTACCGCTTCCTGCTGAATGCTGAATCAGATAATTGTTACCGGTTCGTTCCTCTTTGCTTGCTGCAATAATTTTACGCACCGAATCCAACTGATGGTAACGTGGAAAAATGAGCGTTTCTTTTGTGTATTTCTGTTTTATTCCACTATCATCGAGCCTGGTTTCTTCTTTTGTTTCCAGAAACATAAAGTGACCGATGATTTCGAGGAAAGAATCACGGTGCAAAACTTCTTCCCAAAAATACCCTGTTCGATGGCCCGACTTGTGTTGCGGATTTCCGGCACCGCATTTTATTTCTCCCGGATGGCTGCCCCTGTTAAAGGGTAAAAAGAAAGTTTTGTCGCCCCGTAAATGTGTCGTCATGTGAATTTCGTCGGGGTCGGCAGCAAAATGAACCACAGCGGCTGTTTTAAAACGGAACAAAGGCATGCGCCAATCCCTGTCCTTGCGATATTGTGCCACAGCATTTTTCCAGGTTTGCCCGGTTGCCGGATTCTTTAGTTCACAAGTTGCCACCGGCAAACCGTTAATTGAAAATACCAAATCGATGGTTTCGTTGTTAACTGTATGACACACAACCTGACGTGTTACTGTCAACAGGTTTTTTTCGTATAACTGCAGTATTTCTGCATTTAATGAATGGGCAGGCTTGAAATAAGCCATGCTAAATGTTTTACCAAAAAAACGGAATCCATGCCTTAAAACATGCAGCGTACCTTTTGTATTTCGCTCTTTAATCAGTGTTTCAATAATTTTTTCATCCAACTCATTGCCATGCAGTTTCTGCATTTTTTCGTAAAGTCCGGTCTGACTGTCTTTTAAAAAAGAAAGTACTCTATCAGGAAACAAAGCATGTTTTTTGTCCCATTCCTTATTTGTTCCGTTTATCCAGCCTCCTTTATCGATTAAGCTTTCTTCGATGTATGTTTCAAATGCTTTTTCGGTATAATTTTGGTTGCCCATTGTTAAAACTGTTAATAACTATTGCATTTTCAATTGTTTGTCATATATTTGTTGCGCTCATCTTTCCTCAATTAGGAAGAAGGAGTTTCGGAGGACGATACATCTGGATATGTACCGTCCTCTGCGTTTTTATAATAATTCGTCCAATTTATTCTTTATTTTTTTCTTCATTTTCTTTATCCCGTAACTTCGATTCAAATAGTAAGCCGATAGTAAATAGTAGTCAGTCCCGCTGCGCTGTGGCTCCAGCACGATTACATATTTTTGAGTTAAATCATAAATATAGGTTCTGAATTTCTTTTTGCCGTTAACGCGCTCTTCAGTACTGAAAATTTCCATATTCTTTTTCAAATTTTCATCAATATGATATTTTACCCAGTGTAAGCTTTGAGAGCGATGAATCTCGAAAATTCTACGTTTGAACAATTTTCCATTTTCATTCTCTTCCTCCACTTCTTCGGTCGTGAGGTGACGGAATAATAGCAGCATGGCCGGTTCTTCTCCTTTTATGGGGCGAATTGCTTTTCCCCGGAATCTGAAATTTTGGTTATTCTTAATGTCGCGTTCAAAGACCCCTTTTAGTGAACGATTTCTGTCCGGCTCCGAGAGATGTCCGATTTCTAATAGTTCAGGATATTTTTTTAGCAGATTGAATGGCATACGGGGTTATTTTAATTCGATGAAAAACAGGTTAAATTTTTCGGCACCAAGTGGTGTTGAACAATTGAGCGGGCGGTTCGCGTGTGCCTGAATTTTTTGGATTAATTTATGCTTTGCAATTACTTTCCCTTCACCGCGGAGGTGATAATTGATGGCACCCATTAATACGTCGGTCATTTGCAAAAGGGCACTTTCGTGAGAGTGAATGAACTGTAAATTGCGGACGTTCCCGTAATCTATATTCAGTATTTGTCTCAACTTCCTATTTTTTTCATAGCTGCAGGTGTCTTTTATGTCGAGGTACACGTTGTAGGTATGCTCCATATTTATTTTATGGTGTAACAACTGATAATACATCCGGTAGTAAAAATCGTTGTAAGTAAATCCCACGCGATGATTATCAATCCTTGACTTGTTAACAATAACTGCCCTGAAGTTTAAATCGGTTGCAAAGAAATATTCTATCAGGTCGGCATAAAAAGGGTAGTTTGATTCTGATAGTTTTGACCATTTAATCTCTCCTTTATAACGATGGTCCTGTTTTAGCCGAAGTATATTTTGTGAATGCAGTTTTACCTGGTTCCATGCAGCACTAACGTAGCCAATAACCATAAAAGGGAAATGGTCGTTTTCGAGGTGGGTGCTTTCGTCGCAATAAAAATTAAATGTCTTTTTCTGCATGCGTATTCATTTAATAAATTTACTTTTGCGTTGTAATACTTGGTCAAGCCTCTTCTCTCCGGAGAACGTAACCAAGTTCAAGAAATTGAAAACCTGCTTTAACCGGCAGGTTTTTTTATGCTCCTTCGGTTTCAAATTCTTTATATTTCAACCATTTTGCCATTCCATCCAAATCGGGAAACAGTTGTTTGTCGAATACCCCGTATTGCTCCAACTGCTTACATATTTTTCTGTGATTGTTGTTATCGTATTTTATAATTATTTCAATGTAATCGGCTTCATCGATGGGTTTTAGTGGCTGGTGACAAGCCAGCAAAACACCATCCTGTGCGCGGATGCGTGGTGAAACATGGGCAGGGTCGTAAATAATGTTTTGAGTAATATCGAAAGGAGATTCCACATCTTTTTTTAATAAAGTTGTCGATTCTGCAGCCGGAATTGCCAACTCATAATCAACAGCTAAAGCGTCTCCTTCTGCTTTAGCATCATCCAGTTCAAAATCTTCGTAGGGGTCTAAATCATCGATGTGTTTTTCGGTGGTTAAATCGCCGACCGGTTCTATTTCCTTGTGTTTATTTTCGCCGTTGCGGATAATTTCACTGTATTTTACCACATTTTTAGTAAGCACATATACGGCGCTATCGGTATCTTTTTTTGCATAACGCGAAGCAAAATAGAGGGCAACCAAAGGATTGGTTGTCCAGTCCATAAAGCGGGTTGGCAAGCCATGATGTTGTGCCAGCGCCAGATATTCCCAGTCGTTGCGGGGGAGGTGGTTTACCTGTCCCATTACGTGATTGGCAAAGGTGTCGAGAATGCGGCATTCAAAATCGTAAAACTGCGATAGGTTTTTTCTTTTCAGGTTATCGTATCTGCCGATGGATGGTTTTAATTCATAGCCATCGGTAATTCTTTTGGTTTGTCCCCGGTAGTAGGGATGGTCAATTTTTAACTCGTCGCGAATGACAGTTAAATAATCTTCAAACGATTTGATGGTAAATTCTGCGCTCATGCTTGTTCAGGTACTTTTATTTTTCCGGTAACTGCTGCCGAAATCAGAGCAGTTTTGTATTCGATTAGTTTGTCGATGTGCTTTTCAGTCAATCCAATTAGATTATCAATATTTTGTGTTTCCTGATATAAGTACGTCGAAATTTGTCTTTGCTCATCTTCACTGGGAATTGGAATCTTTATACTGCCTAGTACCGATGCGTTAATTGCCGGATAACTAACCCCAACAGAAAGTGAAACAACTTTTTCGACAAAGTATTTACTTCTTAACAAAAACGATAAATAATCAGAAGCTATCCTTCGAGGTCTGATAACAGCAAAACCTGTTGATACAATTAGGTTTTCTTCTGGATTAATTACGGGTGCGATTGCCCGTAAATAGGTTCTTACTGTTGATACAATTATGTCACCATGTATTACTTTTCTTCTTGCTCTTGAAGGTGCTTCATCAAAAATGTAAGGTTCTTTTTTTATGATACCTTTATTCTGGTCAATACTGCCAATATCCACATATTTGATTTCATATTCAGGGTCAGTAGTTTCAGGTAAAGTTTCATCATTTAATGTGCATACGAATTTTAAGGGTTTTTCTTTCCAGTCTTTAGGAATCAAATCCAACCATTCAATTCCACTTTCTTTCGTCGGAACTTCCGGGTTTAGTCCTTTGGTAACCGCATGTGAAATAACAGCAATCCGCTTTTCTTTCAGGGTTTCAATGAGTTGTTGCTTTTTGGCAATGAGTGCATCTAATCGGGTGGTTTCCTTGTCTAAGAAATTGGCGATAGATTGTTGTTCTTTTAGCGGTGGCGTAGGGATTTTAAGCTTTTGCAACACGCTCATACCAATGTTTGGTTGAGTCCCAAAACTCCAAAATAAAGAAACTTGCTTCTGAAATAAGTCACTGCTCAAAGCGTAAAATAAAAAATACGGGTCATTTTCTTCTGGATTTACCCTTATTGCTGCCAGTGGGGACCAAATGTTAAACTCTTCATCTGTATCTACAATTGCAACTTTACCAGTAGTTGAACCAGATTTAACAACGTATACATCGTTCCTCTGTGGCTTGTATTTTTTTGAATAAATTTTGTGTTGTTCTTCACTGATACAGTCCCTTTTTTTATTGAAATTAATTCTCCCATTTTCAATTGCTTCTGCAGAAATAAAAGGAATCCCATCTTCCAAAAAGTCTGGTGTTTCGTGTGGACCATCAGTTATTGGTGTGCTTACCAAGTATTTAATCGCGCTTGTTATCCAATAATCAGGAAGTTCATTGATATATTTGCTGCCGCTATCTTTGTATCTTTCATATTTAGGATATTTCATGACTAAACCTCCTCACTTTTCGTTACACTTTTAAGTAAGTCTAAAATATCCCTTTCCAAACCTTTTAGTTCGGCATCGATTACTTCCAATTCTCGTGGAGGTTCATATACATAAAAGTGCCTGTTGAGTGGTATTTCGTATCCAATTTTTGTTTTATCGTAATCAATCCAGGCATCGGGTACATGCGGTAAAACTTCCCGTTTAAAATATTCATCAATGCTTTCTTTTAGTGGCACCATTTCGGTGTCGCGCAATTGCGGGTCGGGTTCAGAATTTCCTTTTTTATCGCGGCAAATATCAGCGGTTTCGTCACGTTCTCCCAGGGCTTCCAGAATGGCTTTCAGTTCAACCGCATTTAGTTTGGCATCTTTGGCATGGTCAATTTCACGCAAATCGATTAAAAATGCTTTTCGGTTTTTATACAATTTATAGTTGTGTGCTTTTCCCAAATCACGCAACAAAGTCCGTATTTCTTCCTGCCTTCTTTCCCCGGTTTCAATTTCGCGGATACGGGCATTTTCATCTTTCTTTTTGCTGCTGGCTATATTTTGAAAGGCCGGTATGGCATCCAGTAACTCAATCCGTTCAATGGTTGCCTGGAAATTCAGGCGAAGCGGCCGCTCAACCGTTATTTTATTGTAGCCAAAATCTTCGTTGTCGAACACCTTACTTACCACTACTTCTTTTTCAACAAAATCGCCGTTGGTGCCTTCTTTAATCTTCAGAACTTTGGTTTCATCGTGTTTGAAATTGCCGTAAATACCTGTAATATCGGCAATCTGGTTGGGCCTGCCTTGCTCACCATCGCCAATCTGTTTGCGTTTATTCCCCAGGCTTTTGCGCATGGGTATCCAGAAATTACGAGCATCGATTAACTGGATTTTTCCTTTTCGTTCTTTTACCTTTTTATTGGTAACTACCCAAATGTAGGTTGATATACCGGTATTGTAGAACAGTTGGTCGGGCAGGGCCACAATGGCTTCGAGCCAGTCGTTTTCAATAATCCATTGACGAATACTGGATTCACCACCTCCTGCATCGCCGGTAAACAGGGGCGAACCGTTAAACACAATACCAATACGGCTGCCACCTTCTTCGAGGGTTTCCATTTTATCAATCATGTGTTGCAGAAACAACAGTGCACCGTCGTTTACCCTTGGCAGACCTGCCCCAAACCTTCCGGAGTAGCCTAAAGTATCTGCTTCCCGGTTAATAAATTTTTCCTGTTGTTTCCACGATACGCCAAACGGAGGGTTCGCCATCATGTAATCAAACTTTTCTTCGGAATAGCCATCTTTTGTAAAAGAATCGCCCAGTTTTATTTTTTCTTCATCGTGCCCTTTTATCAACATATCGGAGCGACAGATTGCCCAGGCTTCATCGTTCCAGTCCTGACCGAATAAGTGAGGCTGTGAATCTTTGTTCAGTTGTTTCAGATATTGTTCCGCTTCTGAAAGCATTCCGCCAGTACCGCATGCGGGGTCGTAAATCTTTTTTACCTTGAAACTCTCAGCTAAGTCCTCTTCAGGAGAAAGTAAAAGGTCAACCATCAGCTTAATAACTTCGCGCGGGGTAAAATGTTCCCCGGCTTCCTCATTCGACTGTTCAGCGCCAATCCTGATTAACTCCTCAAAAATGTAACCCATTTGCAGGTTATCAATTTTTCCGATTGGAGGCGGCGTTAAATCGACATAGGCAAACTTTTTTATTACCTGGTATAAAATATTTTTCTCAGACATCTTCCGAATTTCATCTTCAAACTCAAAGCGGTTGAAAATTTCACGAACATTGGAAGAGAAGTTATTGATGTAACTGTTCAGGTTGGGTGCAACCTGGTTTGCATCATCCAGTAAAGTAGAGAAATCAAGTTTTGAAAGGTTGTAAAACTTAACTCCTGTTACCTGTTCCATCTTAGCCCTAATAATACTTTCAGGTTTTCCCTTTAGTTTGCTGTATTCTTCAAGCGCCTTTTGTTTGGTTGGTTCAAGAATGCAATCGAATCGGCGTAAAACTGTAAGAGGGAGGATGACTTTTCGGTATTCGTTGCGTTTGTAAGGCCCTCTTAACAGGTTACAGATGTCCCATATAAAATTCGCCATCTGGCGGTGTGTTTCTGATGTCATATAAAGTTTTAAATGTTTTGTTCTACAATTTTGAGTGCGTTTTTGGCTACAGCTTCATCTTTAATCAATTCGTAAATCTGACCAGCCAACCATAGCGTTAGCAGTTCATTTTCATCGACCTGAAGAAGATTGGCCAGTTGAATGACCTGTTCTCTTTTTGCCCGACGTTCACCTCTTTCGATTTTGCTAAACATAGGTGTGTCGATTTCCAATCCCGCAGCTATTTGACGCTGAAGTAAGTGTCTTTCCTGCCTGAGTTCCTTTATGCGTTTACCTAAAAACATGATTACTGGTTGTTGACTTGTCAGATTTTGGCTAATTTAGAAAAGAAAAAGCAAACATATTGAAAATAGAATCAATAACTTTTCAACATAGGAGAGGGGAAATGTAGGAAACGGAGGAAAAGCCCCTCCCTAACCCTCCCCAAAGGGAGGGAATTTGAGTAATACTATAAATCCGCTGTTTCCTATTTCCCATTTTTTGATTTCACATAGTTATTATGCTCGTGTACCAACAATCCGATTTCTTTCATCTGACCAATGTATTTTTCTGCTGTTTTATCTTTTATTTCCAGTGCTTTGGCAATTGTCAAATAATCCTGGCGATTAAAATTCTCGGGAAGTGCATTGTAAAAACGTAGTTTAATTCCCTGCAGGTTGTTGTTGGGAAGATTCTGGAAAACTGCAATGGCATGTTTCTCCAATGTAAATGCGATTTGGATGGCTGTCTGAAAGTCAATTTCAGAACAAACCAGTGGATTGGTAACATCACCTTCCTCTAAAATCCGAAGGGTTCGTAAAACCATTGCAATCCTGAAAGTGATTAATCCCAAACGTCTGCTGTTTGCATTAAAATCGTTTCCCAGTAACATGCGGTTTCGTTTGTAAAGCATGTCAAACTGGTTTGTAAAGTTTTCGCCTTGCTCAGCAGTAAAAGTAAAGCGTACCGGCTGGGGCAATTTATCCAGTAATTTGTACAAATCATGCATCAGGATTCCCTGCTGTTCAAAGAAATCGACATAATTCACTTTTTGATGTGAGATAAACGGATTTTTAAAATCGCTGTAATCTTCAAAAGCATAATACAAAAACCGACTGAATAATCCGTTCTCCACATCAGGCATCATGTTATGCACCTGTTTTGGAGTGCCGGAAAGGGCGATGGCCAGGTGCGGGTCTTCCACTTCAATGTGTTCGTTATCCTTTCGGCGGAACATATTTGTACTTTCGTGGTGAAAAGCTTTTCGCAACACATCGCTGAAATTGCCCCAATCCTGCTTTAGTGTTCCGGCTAAAGTATCAGCTTCAGTTTCAAAAATTATTCCTTTGAAATCATTGTCGGAAAGCGCCTGGATGAAAGCTGATGCGCTACTGTTAGCAGGAATATAAAACATTTTCCTTTTGGGTTCTTTGGGCTTTTCAATTCCCAATCGCTGGTTTTTATTCAGATTGTTGTACTGCTCCATTTCATGCTCATATTGCTCTTTTTGCAATATTGACTGTTCCACCATCGATTTATGAATCTTCATCCCGAAGTATTTTGCCCATTTCAGTTTGCCTTTGCCAGAACCTGCCGGAGCTGTAATAAATGAGTACAGATGTGCTGAAACCGGCTCATCAAAATAAATACCTTCCACTTTGGGTAAACATCCGCTGATAACCGTAATTGCACCAATCAGAAAAACATCCTTTTCCGTTGCATCCTGAAACATACCGACACTTTCCTTTAATATTTCGGGCAGATGCAGGTAAACTTCTGACGGGATTTTTGGGGTGTTGAAAATTGAATCTGACTCAAATTCAGTATTTATTTCACATTTCCCCCTCTGTTCGTCGGACACCTCGCCTGAAACAGGGGAGGAATCTGAAACTGTGGTTTTTATATCAATACCGGCTTGCTGTGCAAGGTGAAAGAAAGTTTTTATTGTGATTCCGGTTCCTTTTGCTTTCAAACAATTATCAAATTGTTTGTCGCATTCAGAAGCTGAATAATTGTGATAAAACCGGCTAATTCGATGATAATAATCCCTGCCGGTTTCGCCAAAAGCATCGGCAAAGGCAAAACCAACGTCCCGCCAATCAGCATAATTGGCAGTTATGTCGATTTGCTGTGATTCGATTCGCGAAATGATGGTTTCGATTTCAACCTGAATTGCAGGTTGGGCAAAATCTGAGACGCACGGCAGTGCGTCTCTACGATTTTCAGGAATGTTTTCGGTTGGCAGCCAGTCGGATGGGATAAATTCTTTTTTGCTCATTGCTGCAGGTATTTTGGATTGATAAACACTTCGCTGTCGTAAGGAAGGAAACAGGCCCGGGAAATGTCTTTCCCTGATTTGTCAACTTCCAACTGGTAGGTTTTCAGGATATAGGCTGCAATTGCTTTGAAATAAAGCTGGTGTGAGCCTTTGGTAAGGTCAATCGCAACAATCCATTTCAAACCATCGCCGGATGGCGAAATAAAAAGCATTTCGGTATCGAAATATTCGTCGGCCAGTAACTTCTCTTTCAACGTTTCAACATCGGAAATGTGGTCAAAATCAATGGTAATCAATCCTGAATGTTTCAGAAGATTGTTGTCGCCCCGTTTGCTGAAAATGCCGGAAAATGTTGCATAATCAAAGTTTTCGGCTTTGTATTTCCGAGCTGAATTAAGCCTCTCCCCCGACCCCTCCCCGAAATGGAGGGGAGAAAGAAGGCTTCGCAACTCTTCTGTTTGCTGTTTGTATTTATTGCTTTTAATGAGTTCAAAAACTTCAACCAGACTGATTTCCCGTTCGGGAATTGTATTCGTTACCGGGTGCCTGAAAAAACTGAATTTCGGAATCAAAACCTTTGGGTGGATGGATTCCAGGATTAGTTTTTTAGTAGGGCAGGGGGAATGAAATCTGGTTTCTTTTAAAATCCCCAGGTTTAAATCTTCATCCAGCTTTTTGAGTAAATCAAATCCAGTGAGGTTGTAATACAAAGCTGCAAAATCGAATGGATTGCCGGTAAAATCAGGATTTTCAACATCCTGAAAACAGAAAACCCAGTCCCTGTTTTCAAGAATCAATGTTTCTTTTCCGTTGTTAAACGGATTCCGGGCAGGCAGGCATTTTTTACCAGATAGATGAATGACTAATTCATCGGGGTAAAATGAGCGCAGAATATGAGCATAAATATTAAGTCCATAATGCGTTTTGTCGAGGATGGCTTTTTTACTTAGTTCCATTTCTGCCTGTTTTTTTGAGGTTTCCGGTATAATTGGAGTCAAGCAAAGTTTCGAGGTCGGAAACTTTGTAATAGAATTTTCCGCTGATGCGGGAAAATGGCAAAGTGCCATTGTCCCGCAAGGTTTGGAGCGTTCGTGGACTGATGTTCAGCGCAAGCAGAACATCCTGTCCGTCAATCCATGATTCTTTGAAGTATTCTACCTTTCTTTGTTTCATGGCATAAATGAATGCTTTCACTTCTTTAAGGTCGGATGAAAGCGCAAGCAATGCCTGGATAATTTCGTTCATAATCTTATCCTCCCTTTTTTCATCAGGTATTGATTTGCCTGCTCTTCGATTTCGGTTGTGGTAACCTGTTTGTTGCTGAGTAACCAGGTGTCGAGTTCCTTCCGGTTAAAATAGAGTTTCTTGCCGTTTGGTTTGTATGCCGGTAACGCACCCGAACTGGTAAGTTTGTACAGGTGTGAATGTGAAACTTCAAGATAAACCGCTGCTTCACTGAAGTTTAAAACTTCTTTTTTCAATAAATTCTGCTCTACCAACATCCGCTCGATGTTTTCAAGCTTTTCAAAAATCTTCTCGTCCATTTTTTTAACGATTAAGAATTATTAAATGGACTTCTGGCCAGAAGACATCTTTGATTTTCAAAGACAACTCAAATTTCGCGAGAGATTTTTGGTAATATTTTTTTGGAAAAATGACAGATTACAAATTGCTGTTATTCAGCAATTTAAATAAATGATTGGAAATTTGAAATGGTAAAATGACAGCAAATTACCGCAATTCAGCAAATGGGTAATTGATATAACCATGATGTAGCATCGATAAAATTTGCTCTTTCATCAGGTTTCTTTATATATGAACGGAATTGTTTATCCAAATCAATATCGTATCTGTGGCTTAGAAATTTTTCAATGTCTTTTGAAGTAATTTTTTTCTTCGTTGAATCATTGAATTTTTTAAAATAGTTTTTTTCAATCAGAACATGAAAGATAATTGCCAACTGGTTTTTATAGCCCTGCTTACCGCAATACGCATATTTATCTGTGATGTAATCATTTTGGAATAGCTTTTCCTCAAACAATCCAAAACGATGAGGAATCCTGACCAAATCATGATAAGATGCAACTCCTTTTTTCAAAGGTCTGTTATCATCCAAAATCGGAGTGAATAAAACTCTTTGTGTTTCCTGTGGTTTAACGGTAATCGGTTCAGGCTTTATTATTGAATCGTTTATTGTTTCACTTATTGGTTCCTTGTCGGTTAAATATTTCTCCAGCCAAAAGGCCAACTTTTGCTTATTGTTCTTTTCAGATTCAAATTCAGGGCAAAGCCTATATATTAACTCATTTTCATTCAATACTTCAAAATCAATCAACTTGTTAAACTTTCGCAACAAAACAAAGTGGGTAACAAATAAATGAATCCCGAGGGTATTCAAAACATGGTTTGTGATGTTGTCTGAGTTTATTCCTAATTTGAATAAATCTATTAATGCTTCAAGTTTGTTGAACAGTTTAAATAGTTTGTATGTGCCATCTATTTCATCAGATTTTTTAATAATTTCAAAAGTTCCTGACCAAATACACTGGAATGAATTATTAATGAGATAAGTATAAAATTCTGTTTGTTTGTTGAAAAATTGCGGAATATCGATTTTTATCTTCTCGTGAATTTCAACCTGAGACAATTCTTTTAACTCTTCCAGGTTTTCATTTTCGGTTGAAAAATTGAGCGTTTTAAAAGCCTGAATTGCTGCGCCACAATACTCAGACGGTTTATCTTTATTCTGACGTAGCTTTGAATTTAAAAGGTGACCAAATTTTAATTCGTCCTGGTTTTCTTTGGTCCAGGGGCGCAAACTACCTGTAAGGATATTATTTGCAATTGAAAAATAGTTTTCCATCAAAATAGTTTTATCCGGTTTGCTGCCGCCACTTTCTTTTCATCAATAATTTTGGCATAGACCTCGGTTGTTTTAAGGTTTCTATGTCCTAAAAGCTTTGAAACTGTGTAAATGTCGGTTCCCAAAGTTAACTGAAGTGTGGCATACGTGTGCCTGGCACAATGAAAAGTTATATACTTTTCTATTCCTGCGCGAATCATCCATTCACGAATCTTTTGGTTATTGTATTCGCTATATGTCAGGTCACGAAAAACGGGTTCATCGGCAGTCAATCTCTTTCCGGCAATTTTTACTGCATCTTCCGAAATGGGCAATGTTTCCTGTCCTTTGGTTTTCTTTTGCTTAAAGCGGATATAATGGCCCAATTCATCCGAATACTGGATTTCTTCCCAGGTTAATTTCTGAATGTCGGAAAACCGAAGTCCTGTCAATGCACTGAAAATAAATGCATCTTTTACCACCTGAATATCACATTTGGAATTATTTGCCTTTTGCAGCTCGTCCAGCGTAAGAAATTCGCGTTTTGTTTCGGCTTCTTTTATTCCATCAGTATCCTCGGCGGGATTGCGAAGCATATACCCATCTTTAACCGCCTCTTTCAGAGCTGCTTTAACTTTGTTGTAATATGAAACGCAGGAGTTTTGTGATAGTTTCTGGTTGTGTTTGGTCCCGGCATCATGTACCAAATAATATTTCAAATCATCAAGCCATTTTTTGTCAATATCTGAGAATTTTACATTGGCTTTTGAGAACTTTTTGAGGTGTTTATGCGTACTTTTCCAATTTCCATAATTGCCATCACTTTCCTTCCGTTTCTCTGTCAGAAGCTCAAAATAGGCCAGAAAACTGCTGTTCAGCCGCTCCAAATCGTTTATTCCAAAAATACCGTTCTGAATCTCCAATTGTCTTTTGGCCCTTATGGTTTCAGCCAGTTGTTGCGTTTTCTTGTTTTGGATGCGTTCATCTGGTGTCCGTGGTTTGGCAATCAAATACAACCTCAAATATTCATATTGTCGTTTGCCTTTGTGATAATAGTCCAGGTAAAGGCTGACCTGTCCGTTTTTTTCGCGTTCGCGCAATGTTACTTTCATAGTGCAAAGAGTTTATCGATTATGCTTCTTTTGATGATGGTTCTGCCTCCTAATCGGGCAGCCGGTATGGTTCCCGTTTTAAGGAGCCTGAAAAAAGTGCGTTCACTAATACCCAGCAGGGTATAAGCTTCTTTAATAGAAAGGAAATCTTTTTGCTGGATTACTTCTATTTGAATATCGGAAGCGGCAAATACTTTCTGTCGGTTGGTTTCCTCAACAGCCCATCCGATTTTGTTTTCCTTTTTGCGCTGTTTGTAGGAGCGGGAAGCGCAACCATGTCCACAAAAGCGGGTAACGGTAGTTTGAGCGGTAAATTCCTTTCCGCAAAACTCGCATATCTTTTGAACCTGGATTGTGCTGCTCATGTCAAATACTGCCTGTTTATGTCGCTGACTGCCGTTAACTGTCAATTACTGCCATCATTTCGCCGAAATGGTTGTTGGGCAACAAAAGAGAGAAATTAGGCAACAACTACACAACAAATATAAGCAAAAAAGTAATAATGGGCAACAAAAATAGATACAAAATTAATCGTATAGTGCAGTAAATGAAACGAAAAGAAAACAAGTGATAAATAGTTTACTTTCCGATACAGAAATTCTTAAAAATATGTCCAAGTACTTCGTGGGTGGTGATTTCGCCGGTGATTTCGCCAAGATAATGAAGACACTCACGAATATCCTGCGCAAGAAAATCACCGGTAATTCCACTGTCGAGGCCAGTCAAAACACGTAAAATTGCTTCGTGCGCATTTTTAAGAATAGCAAAATGGCGGGCATTAGTTACAATCACATCTTCCTGTCCAACGCTTTCAATATTCACACAATGAGCAAGATATTCAATTAATTGCGGGATATTTTTCTTTTGTTTTGCAGCAATAAACACGAGCTTTTCCTGGTCGCTGATTTCCATCGACTCCAACTGTTGCATGGTTTCATAAATTCCCAAATCCATTTTGTTACCAACAATTATCAATTGCTGATTAATATTAAGTCGGCTCCTGATGTTGTTAATGCGTTCAAAAACAACAGGCCAGGGATTTTGCAAATCAACCACAAGCAAAACCACCGAAGCCTGTTCAAGTTTGCTGTAAGTTCGTTCAATTCCCATTGTTTCAATCGTGTCGGTTGTTTCGCGTATTCCGGCAGTATCAAAAAACCGGAAAGCAGTTCCGTGCAGGTTAACGACATCCTCAATCACATCGCGTGTGGTTCCGTGAATATCGGAAACGATTGCTTTTTCCTCGTTTAACAAAGCATTCAGCAATGTTGATTTACCCACATTTGTTTCACCTACAATTGCTACAGGAATACCATTTTTGATGGCATTTCCCAGTTGAAACGAATCCTTCAGTTTTCGCAGCAACGATTCAATTTTTTCGGTTAAAGCGCGCAACTGACTTCGGTCGGCAAACTCAACTTCCTCTTCAGCAAAATCAAGTTCAAGCTCAATCATTGCTGTAAAATGAAGTAGCTTGTCGCGCAGTTCGCCAATTTCGCGTGAAAAACCTCCACGCATCTGGTTCATCGCCAGTCGGTGAGCAGCTGCATTCGACGAGGCAATAACATCGGCAACCGCTTCAGCCTGTGACAAATCCATTTTGCCATTCAGAAATGCGCGTTGGGTAAACTCGCCGGGCAGTGCCGGTCTGGTGCCGTTTTCAATTAAAACCTCCAATATTTTTTGCTGAATAAAAGTTGAACCGTGACACGAAATTTCAACCACATCTTCACCGGTAAACGAGTGTGGGGCACGAAAAAGCGCTACAATCACTTCATCGATAATTTCATTTCTTGATGAAATCTGTCCAAAATGAATTGTGTTGGCAGGCTGGTCAGCCAGTTGCTTGCCTGCTTTTTTGCTTACAAATACCTTGTCGGTAATTTCAATTGCAGTGCTGCCCGAAAGCCTGACAACCGCGATAGCTCCAATACCGGGCGAGGTTGAAATGGCACAAATAGTCGATTGGTCTGTCATATTTATCTGGCTTTTCTGAATTTCAGCAACAATAAAAGAAGTAACGATTCGATGTTCAACGGGTTGTATTTCAGACTTCGCTGCAGGAATTTTTTGGCAAATCCTGGCCGTTTTAATTTCACAAGCGTAAATCCCAAATCGGCATAACGATGAGAAAGTAACCGGTGCCGGGTTTCGTATAAATACATAAATTGTTTCAGGTGCATATATTTGGTACTCACACGACCTTTTTTGTTGAGGGTAATGCTGTCGGTTGATTCATAAACATTTACAAGAACTTCATCGACATAATAAAAGTAATAATCACATGCTATGCGCGTAAGTAATTCCCAATCCTGAAACGATTTGTATTTTGGATTAAACTTTCCGCATTTTTCAAAAGCTTCGGCTTTGACCAGCAAGGTTGAGGTGGTGATAAAATTTCTTTTTAACAGTCGATTTAAGATATCGCCATTTTTTATCCTCGAAAAACGGCTGGGATGTTGCCTCAAAACTTTGCCGTTCACTTTTTTACGCGCAAAAGTGCAATATACAACACCATATTTTGTATCAAGATTTAAGATCGATTCTATCTGCTTTTCGAGTTTCGATTCCATCCAGATATCATCATCATCGAGGAAAGCTATGTATTTGCCTTTAGCATTTTCAATTCCGAAATTACGAGCATTGTTTGCTCCTTTTACGGGGTTAAAAAGATAGATAATACGGGAGTCCTTTTCTTTTAAACCATCCACAATTTCGCTGGTATTATCAACCGACTGGTCGTCAACAATCAAAATTTCGAAATTGGAATAAGTTTGCGACAACACACTTTCAACCGCATTAGTAAGTTTTGCGGCACGGTTGTAGGTTGGTAAAACACAGGAAATCAACGGCTTTTCAGTCATTATTTTTTCTTTCTGATATATTTGCCAAAAATACACAGATATTCACAACATTCGGGTTGACAGAAAAAATATTCGGGTTACTTTTGGCTCAAAGTCAAATCAGTATTTCAGAAAAATATTAGCGAGTGAAAATCAGTAGTATTGTTGTTACTTACAATGCCGGAAAATGGATAGAAAAATGTCTGGCCAGTTTGCGAAATTCGTCAATACCATCAGAAATAATTGTGATTGACAATCACTCGACTGACAACACACTTTCAATTATTGAAACAGGCTTTCAGGATGTAAGATTAATCAGAAACAAAGAAAACGCCGGATTTGGTAAAGCCAACAACCTCGGAATTTCGCTGGCATATAATGAAAATGCTGATTTTATATTTCTTTTAAACCAGGATGCCTGGGTCGAACCAAATACGATTGAAGTTCTTGTCAAAAAGCAAATTGAAAATCCTGAGTTTGGAATTGTAAGTCCTTTGCATTTTTTTGATGCTGAAACGCTTGACAAAAAATTCAAATCGTATATAAAAAGCAGTAAAGCAGTTGATTACAATCTGCTTTCGGTTACTGAAAAGGAACAGATTTATGGTGTGCGGTTTGTAAATGCCGCTGTTTGGCTCATGAGCCGTGAATGTATTACTACTGTGGGATTATTTGCGCCGGTTTTTTCGCATTATGGCGAAGATTTGGATTACGCCCACCGGTGTAAATTTCACAACATAAAAATTGGTGTTTTGCCTGCGGTTAAAGCATACCACGAGCGCCCTCAGGAAACACCGGATGAAAATCGGATTGCGACAGGAAAACTGCTCGAAAGAGACGAGAATTACTGTTTGGGTGTATTGTTAAACCTGAAACATTCCTATCTCAGACAATGGTTTTTTCTTCTATTTATCAGTTTGAAAAATTGCATCATTGCATTGGTTCAGTTCAGGTTTAAAACGGCATTTGTAATTTTCTCGCGATTAAAAGTATTGATGAGAATGAAGGAATTAAGATTGGTTCGAAAAGTTTTGAAACAACCGGGGGCGTACCTGAAATGACATTTTGCCGGATGTGTAGTCCTTATTTTTAATTCAGGACAGATAATTTATATTTGCAACATCTTTATGAAGGCCATTGCCCGAATTGTTTGGTCTATCAGGAAAAATAGGGTTGAGTATGATTTAAATAATAATAAACATGAAACTACTTGAAGGAAAAACAGCTATCGTTACCGGAGCTTCCCGCGGAATAGGCAAGGCAATTGCCCTGAAATTTGCACAGGAAGGATGCAATGTGGCATTTACCGATTTGTTTGAAGATGACAACATGAAAAACACTGAGGCTGAGTTGCAGGCGCTTGGCGTTAAAGCTAAAGGTTATGCATCGGATGCAAGCAAATTCGACGATACAGACAGAGTTGTAAATCAAATTGTTAGTGATTTCGCGCAGGTGGATGTTTTGGTTAATAATGCCGGAATAACCAAAGATACTTTGTTGATGCGCATGACCGAAGAACAGTGGGACGCAGTGATAAGCGTAAACCTTAAATCAGTTTTCAATTTTACCAAAGCGGTACAGAAAACCATGCTAAAACAAAGGAGTGGCTCAATTATCAATATGAGCTCGGTTGTTGGGGTTAGCGGTAATGCAGGTCAGGCCAACTATTCGGCATCAAAAGCCGGAATTATTGGTTTCACAAAGTCTGTTGCAAGGGAGCTTGGCTCTCGTGGAATCAGGTCGAATGCTATTGCTCCAGGTTTTATAATTACAGAGATGACAGCTAAAATCCCGGAAGAAGCCCGCAAAGCATGGGAAGAATCAATTCCGATGAAAAGAGGAGGAACACCTGAAGAAGTTGCCGGTGTAGCCACTTTCCTTGCTTCCGATTTATCATCGTATGTAAGCGGACAAGTGATTACGGTTTGTGGTGCAATGAATACTTAAGAAGTTAAAATTAAAACAGGAATGAAAGAGTTTGGTCTGAATGCCAAACTCTTTTTTTTATACAAATGTAAAGTCGATAATAAAGCTTTAGATTTTGAAATTGCTAATTCAACAAATACTTAAACACAAATTGCTTATTGAATAAATTTTAAGAATTAATTCCAGTTTGATTTATAGTTCAAATTATTTGTTACATATGTGAATATTAATCAAATTTCAATCATTAAAAATACAATTTCATGAACTCCTGAAACGATAAAAACACTGATTTGTGAAAAACGCTCACAAAAAATTACGAATCAAAAACCAATGAAAACAAAAATATTCCTTAAATTGTGTTCCATTGGGAAATAAAAGGGGATGTTTAATAAATCTATTGCTTATCGTTTAAGTATATATATTTCATTGGCGGTTATTACCGTTTTTCTGATTTTCATTTTCATTGCTTACATTTTTAATAAAAATATATTAAAAAGTAACACTGAAAATAAGGCTATTGGGTTAGGATACCAAGCTATGATGATGGGAGAAAGACAGTTAGTGTCAACCAAGGAAATCACATCCAACATTTCAGAGCAGGTGTTGTATTTTGCATATCATAACGATGTGGATTTCCTTATTTTAAAATTGATGGAAAAATATCACTTCCTCAATGCCATTCACGTGAATATTGATTCTGTTGTGCCCAATCTTAATTTTCATAATTATTATATGTTTCGCGGTGCAGACTCAATACATGTTTGGAAAGGGAACGAAACTGTAACTCACTGTCGTAATGAGCAAAGGATTTTTCAAACAGCGACAAGTAAAAATACAACCGGTTGGACAGAAGAGTTTACGTGCCATAAAAATAACAGCCTTGTAGTTTCCTACTATTCACCAATAAAATTAAGAGATAAGGCTGATAATTTGATTACAGTAGGCTCAGTAATTGCAGAATTATCGTTAAGCGAACTTGCTGATTCTATAAATTCCCTAAAAATTGGGAAAAGCGGTTATGCTTTTCTTGTTTCGAAAGATGGAACTTATCTATCGCATCCGAATGAAGAATGGATTATGAACAAGAATTTATTTAATATTTCAGAAGAAGAGTACTCCGTTACCAAATCACAAATCAACAACCTTTTAATCAATGGAGAGACAGGTTCCACTGTAGCTTATCCACAATATATGAACTTTGAGAAATGTTGGGTTTATTACACTCCAATAAAAGAAACCGGGTGGACATTAATATTTGTTGTACCGTACGATGAACTATTCGTGCCTCTTTATTTATTGATATTGAGAATGTTATTCTTTGCAGTACTCGGTATTCTTGTAATATTTTTTACTATCACATATATCACCAACCGCCTTATCTATCCTTTAAGTAAAGTTACAAGTCAGCTAAAATCGTTTAGCAGCGACACGGGTAACTTTGAAGTAAATACCCGAAATGAAATTGAATTAGTTTCTGCAAGTTTAGAGAATATAAAAAAATGGTACGAGCGTTTTAAGATCGATCAATTTAAAGAAGAAAAACTAAATTCCCAGCGATTGCAGGACCTGATGGAGGCATCTGAAATACAGATGAGTTTGATAAACACTGATTTTAAAGCATTCAATTCAGAAAATGAAGTCAAATTGTTTGCCACCTACCATCCGGCGCGAATTGTCAGTGGCGATTTATACGATTTTATTTTTCTGGACGAAGAAAACCTGTATTTCACCATTGGTGATGTATCGGGCAAAGGATTATCGGCTGCTTTCTATATGAGTGTTGCCCAAACATTGCTAAAAAGTAATTCACGTTATAATTCGCCGGGAAAAATAGTTACCAATGCGAATAATGAGCTGTACACCAATAACCAGCACCAGTTCTTTTTAACCCTTTTTGCAGGTGTTTTAAATGTAAAAACAGGAGTATTACTCTACTGTAATGCAGCGCATACAGCTTCGCTGATTGTAACTGCCAGTGGCAAAATCACAGAATTGACAGAAACACACGGAATGCCTCTTGGATTATATCCAAACCGGACTTATAGCCAATCAGAAGCATTGTTAAATCCCGGCGATTCAATTGTGCTTTATTCCGACGGCGTAACCGAAATGCAGAACGAAGATAAAATGCACTTTGGAAATGAACGTTTTTTTGAAGTGCTTCGCGAAAATGCAACTTTATATCCCGAGAAATTAATTAATGAAATTGAAAACAGTCTTGCTGATTTCAGAGGGATGGCAAAACAATCTGATGATGTTACCATTATGGTCATTAAACGACCATAAAATGTTTTTAATCTGGCGATTATCTTACAGCAAAACTTCTTTTTAAATCAATCATTTTTATGGCGGTAACTGCAGCTTCATCGCCTTTATTACCATGTTTACCACCGGCACGGTCGATAGCCTGTTGTTGATTGAGCGTGGTTAAAAGACCGAAAATGAAGGGTTTGTTGTATTTAAGATTTAATTCCATGATTCCCTGGGTTACACCAGAGCAGATATAATCGAAATGACGTGTTTCACCCTGAATAACACACCCCAGCACAATTACTGCATC
>DPCJ01000177.1 GCA_003516705.1 Prolixibacteraceae bacterium
GAACTCCTGAAAATCAACGAAGAACTGAAAGCTGAGATTGAACGGCACCGCGAAACCACCCGGCTGCTTACCGAAAAACAGCAATTCCTCGACAACATCCTCACCAATGCCCCTATTGTAATCTGGTGCATCGACACAAAAGGTATTTTTACCTATTCACAATATACAGGTGAAAATGCCCTGCCCGATAATGAACGCATTGGCAAATCGGCCATTGAAATCTACAAAGGCACCGAGGTGGAACCCTTTATACTAAAAGTGATAAAAGACGAAGTTCAAAACGGAATTCTTTCAGTTAATGGCGTGGTTTACGATACGCGGGTCTCCCCGCTTTTCGATGCAAACGGTAACAAAACAGGTTATATGGGTGTTTCGATGGACATCACCAACCGCGTAAAAACCGAAAAGGAACTCGAAAAATTCAGGCTGGTTCTCGATCAGGCACCGGGTGCGGTTTACATTATGGATAAAAACTGGAATTTTGAATACATCAATCCCTGGTTCACGCGCATTTCGGGGTACAAACCCGAAGAACTGCTNNTCCGAAATTTCACAATCGCTGCTCGTTGGAAAACCCTGGCAGGGCGAACTGAATACCATCAACAAAGATGGCAGTCGGTATTGGGCTAATACCATTGCTGCACCTTACAAAAACCAAAATGACGAAATCGACGGTTACATTATCATACAGCAGGATGTTACAGAAAAAAAACAGATGGAACTGGTGCTGTCCGAACAGGAAAAACTTTACCGTTCGCTTATCGAAAAATCGCTCGATGGGATTGTAATTTCTCAGGACGGAAAAATCGTTTTAGTGAATAAAGCTTTTGCCGATATGATTGGTTACACCATTGAAGAATGCATCGAAAACTTCGGACCCGATTCAATTGCACCGGAAGACCGCGAGCGGGTGGTAAAAATTCACTACCAGCGAATGAAAGGCGAAGTTAGCGACCTCAGGTACACTGCATTACTGCTTCATAAAAACGGCGAAAAAGTTGTGGCCGAATTCAACTCCACCACCATCGAAATGAATGGGAAACCTGCTTCGCTGATTTCGATACGTGATATTACTGAACGCAACCGGATGCAGGAAGCACTCGAAAAAAGCGAAAAAAAATACAAAACCCTGGTCGAAAATTCACTGGAAGGAATCACCATTATCCGCGACAACCGGATTCTTTTTGCCAACAACACCTACTGTAAAATGCTGGACTACACCCGCGAAGAGCTGTACAATATGCCATCGGTAAATACCCTGCATCCTGAAGACCGCGTAAAAGCATTTGAAATTGCAAAGCGAAGAAACAACAGGGATTTTTCAACCATCCACGAAGAGTTAAGGATGTTGACCAAAACCGGCGGAATAAAGGAGTGCGCAACCTCATCCACTTTAATAGAGTTCGAGGGTCAGTGGGCCAGCTTTTTTACTTCGCATGACATTACCGAAAACAAAAATATTCAGCGTGCTTTACTGGAAAGCGAACAGAAATACCGCGAACTCACCGAAATGCTTCCCCAAACGGTTTACGAACTCGATACCCATGGCAACATCATCTATTTCAACCAAACAGGGTTTAAACAGTTCGGATTGGATACAAGCGACATCGGAAAATCGTCGTTCAGTTTTATTCATCCTTCGCAGCACGAACTGATGCGCGAAAACATGAGAAAAACCATCACCGAAAAATCCAACAGCTTTGGAAACAAATACACAGCGGTGCGCAAAAACGGAGAAACATTTCCGGCAATGACTTTCGCCTCGCCTATTATTTTCGAAGATCGGGTTATTGGAATCAGGGGTTTAATTCTTGATATTTCGGAGCCTGAAGCCATGGGAAAAGCACTTCAGGAAAGCGAAAAAAGATACAGGGAATTAGCCGAAATGTTGCCACAAACCTTGTATGAACATGATACACGAGGAATTCTCACCTATCTGAACCAGGCCGGGAAAAAAACTTTTGGCATCGAAAGCCTTGAACCTGAAATTTCAGCGCACAACCTGGTGGTTGCCGAAGATATTCAAAGAATGGTCAGTAACATGCAGAAAACCTATTTCGAAAATGCTTCTTCAAGGGGCAATTCGTACACGGCAATTCGTACAAACGGCGAAAAGTTTCCGGTGATGATTTTCGCCACGCCTATGATTTCGGAAGGAAATATTACCGGTACCCGCGGCATTGTAATCGATATGACAGAATATGTGGCCATGGAAAAAGCGCTGCGTGAAAGCGAGCTGAAATACCGTACCCTCATCGACAAAGCCACTGACGGAATTCTGATTACCCAAAGCGGCGTTTTCAAATTCGTCAATCCTGCGTTTTGCGAAATGATGCAATACACCGAAAATGAACTGATTAATAAACCATTTATCGAGGTGGTCGACAAAGAACACCACGCCGAAATGCTTGAAAACCACAAACGCCGCATGACCGGTGAAACATTCCCCGCCATTTACCGTGCAAAACTGTACCGGAAAGACGGCTCAAGTATCATGGTTGAACTCAATTCGCGAACCACCGATTTTGAAGGAAACCCGGCGTCGTTTGTAATTACCCGCGACATTACCGACCGTTTGCAAACCGAAGAAGAGTTACGCAATGCTAAAATAGAACTCGAACACCTCAACCAGAACCTTGAAATCAGGGTGCACGAAAGTACGCTCAAACTTACCGAAGCCAATACGCAACTTATTCGTTTGCAAAAGGAAAATCTGCAATCGCAGTTCGAAGTGCTTAGACAACAAGTGAATCCACACTTTCTGTTCAATAGTTTGAATGTACTTACTTCGCTCATTAAACTCGAACCCGATTTGGCCGAACAGTTTACCGAACACCTTTCGAAAGTTTACCGATACGTTCTTGAAAACAAAGACAACGATTTAGTAAGCCTGCAAACCGAACTCGATTTTCTGGATGCCTATATTTTTCTGCTGAACATCCGGTTTATGGATAAAATTGTGGTAAAAGTGGATGTAAGCGAGCAGAAACGCGAATGTCAGATTTTGCCGCTGGCGTTGCAACTGCTCATTGAAAATGCCATTAAACATAACGCCATGTCGAAACGAAACCCACTGAAAATCGACATTTTTATTGATAACGAAAACATCTTACATGTTGAAAACAACCTGCAGGAACGTGAATCGCACATGGTTTCAACAGGCGTTGGCCTTCGGAATATTGCCCACCGCTACCACCTGCTCGAAATGCCCGAACCTGAATTTATTAAAACCGAAACAAAATTCATTGCCCGCGTTCCGCTGAAATGTTGAAATATATAATGAACATTCTAAAACCAAATTGAAAAATAAATGAAAAGCTACACCAATGCTGTCATTTCAACGAGGAACGAGGAGAAATCCCTTCGAACAGACAGATTTCTCCTATCGTCGAAATGACAAAAAGAATAAAGTGAATTAAAAACTAATATAATTTTTGAATAGAAAATAAATACTCAAATGAGAATTGTAATCATTGAAGATGAAATGTACGCAGCCAAAAGGCTCGAAAACATGGTGAAGGAATACGACCCAAATATTGAAATTGCCGCCTGGCTCGAATCGGTGGAAGAGTCGGTGGAATGGTTCCGCGCAAATGCGGAACCCAACCTTATTTTTCTCGACATCCACCTCGAAGACAACCTCAGCTTTGCCATATTCGACAAAGTGAGTGTCTCCTCTCCCATCGTTTTTACCACTGCCACCGACGAACTGGCCATCAAAGCGTTTGTAACCAAAGGAATTGACTTTCTGCACAAACCCATTGTAAAAACAGAACTGAATGCCATGCTTGATAAATACCTGGCTTCGGGCAACGATTTTCGCAAACCCATTGGCGCCGGCTTTTTCAGCGATATTTTTGATAATAAATAAGCATCACACTGAGCGTAGAACACAACAACGACAACAAAATAAAAACGATAACAACGACAACTTTCCTATGAAAACCATCATCATTGAAGACGAACAGTTTGCTGCCCGACGGCTCGAAACCATGATTAAAACCATTGACCCTACCATTGAAGTGGTTGCCAAAATCGAATCGGTGGCCGACTCGGTGGAGTGGTTCCGCAACAACCCGCATCCCGACCTGATTTTCCTCGACATTCACCTCGAAGATGGAATCAGTTTTTCCATTTTCGATCAGGTGAAAGTCAGTTCACCCATTATTTTTACCACTGCTTTTGACGAATACGCCATCAAAGCCTTTAAACTGAAAAGCATCGACTACCTGCTGAAACCCATCATTCAGGACGACCTTGCCAAAGCCATCGCCAAATTCCGCGACTGGGGCGAAAAAAAGCAATTGGTTGACATCAGGGAATTGTTCAGCATGATGAAAGGCAGCGAAAAAACATACCGTGAACGTTTTTCGGTGGTAGTCGGACAAAAGCTGAAAAGCATCGATGTAAAAGACATCGCTTACTTTTTCTCGAACAGTGGAATCACATTTGTGGCCATGCAACAAAAAGGACAGTACTCGCTCGATGAAAGTCTCGACAATTTGCTGTCAGAACTCGACCCGAAACAGTTTTTCCGCGTGAACAGGCAATACATTGTGAGCTTGCAATCTATCGTAAACATTCACATTTTTCCCAAAAGCCGGTTGAAACTCGAACTCAATCCACCAGTTCCCGAAGGTGTTTTTGTAAGCCTCGACAAGGTGGTGGATTTTAAAAAATGGGTGGACGGAGAGAAGTGAATGAGTAATTGAGTGAATGGGTGACGCGGTTTCCAAACCGCGTTAAATGCATACCGAAACCCGAAATTTGAAAAACTAAAGTGGTTGCTGGCTCGTCCCCCTTTAAAAAGGGGGATTAAAGGGGATTGAACCCAGAACCCGAACCCGAAACGCTGAACTTTGAACTTTAAACTTTAAACTAACTTTTATGAAACGACCTTTTGAAACCTGGATTTTAATCGTGTTGTTGGTGCTGCTGTCAATCAACGCATTTTATGGCGGAATCAGTTTGATGCTGGCGCCCGATGGGTCACTACTGGGAATGCAGCCTGGCTGGCTGGACAAATCGCCGTTTAACAGCTATTTCATCCCCGGCTTTTTGCTTTTGCTGATGAACGGCATTCTCCCGCTGTTCGCGGTGTACGGACTAATCACCAAAAACCAAAACAAATCACTGAATCTGCTCAACATCTACAAAAACCGCTGCTGGGGCTGGACCTTCGCTTTGTACTGCGGAATCATCACCAATAGCTGGATTATTGTTCAGCAATTGATGGCCGAATATTTTATCCTGCAAACCATCATCGCAGCGGTCGGACTTTTAATTCTTGTGGCTGCCCTTTTACCAAGGGTGATGCGGTATTATAAAATTTAAAATGATTAAAAAAGAAATTGGGTTAAAACCCCTCAACCACTGGTCTGCAATAAATCCGTTCACTGAAGTGAATGGCAATAAAAACAACAAAAAATTCAATAAAATATTGCCGTCTGCTTCAGCTGACGGATAAGTTAAACTGCTTCTTTAAGAGGCTTTAGCCGCATTTTGAATTCAACCATAAAAAATATTAAAAACCATGACAAGTATAAAAAGCCGCATGTTTAACCTGATGATACGCAACAGCTACCTGTTTCGCGGACGACTGACCAAGGAAACTTTCGATATGAATACCTCCATTGAACTTTTTCGCGAGAACTGCGAAAAAGGAGCAGCCCGCTATGCCAAAATGCCGCCCGGCGTGGTGTCAAAACCAACAACAATCGAAGGCATCAAAGCCGAATGGCTGGTTCCTGCTGGAGCCGACTCCAAAAAAGTGATTTTCTATGTTCACGGAGGTGGTTACGTTTCAGGTTCATGCACCGACCACCGCAGTTTTGTATCAAAATTTGCAGCTTTTACCGGCGTTACCAACCTGGTTTTTGAATACCGGCTTGCACCCGAACACAAATTTCCCGCTGCCGTGGAAGATTCTGCAAAGGTTTACCAGTGGCTGCTGGCGTCGGGTTACAAACCCGAAAACATTCTGATAGCCGGTGAATCAGCGGGTGGCGGACTTACATTGACAACGTTACTTTATCTGAAAGACAACAACATTCCGCTTCCCAAAGCCGGGGTCGCTATTTCTCCGTGGACCGACCTTACCTGCCAGGGCGAATCGTATAAAACAAAAAACAGGGTCTCGCCCGCTCCAATTAACTCTTGGTTTGTTTTTGCCAAACATTATGCAGGCGACAATCCGCTCACCCACCCATATATTTCTCCGTTGTTTGGCGACCTAAAAGGATTGCCGCCACTGCTAATCAATGCCGGAATGGATGACGAACTTTTTGACGATGGCCACGCTTTTGCCGGCAAAGCTAAAACAGCCGGGGTGGACGTAACTTTCCGTGCAGGTGAACAAATGGTGCATTGCTACCCGCTGCTGGCACCCATGTTCCCCGAAGCCACAGAAGCCATGAATGAAATTGTGAAGTTTGTAAGGAAGCATTTACAATTTAACGATTGACTATTTACGATTTTGGAGAAGCAGGGAGCAAGAAACCCGGAGCAAGCGAACAAAAGCCAGTTGCTGGCACGACCCGGTACGTGTCAGATTTTAATAGCCACGGGTGAGGAGGAATCCCGAAATTTCGGGATAACCCGGGGTTAAGCGCATACCACAAGCTTCGTCCGCGAACCGGCCCGGTTTGAAATGCAAACCTTGTTGCGGACGAAAAAGAACCGAAGAAGAATTTACCATTTATAATTGACTATTTACCTTTAGAAGGAATTACGGAACAAAAAGCCAGTCGTCAGCAGCACAAAATTTCCTCTCATGCCCGAGGAACGAGGGAAAGGAAGGATGGCCCGAACACCGCACAGATATAGGTATTTTTACATCATAGAGGGATAGAGTGGTTTGATAAAACTACCACCTCCCCCTCGTACCTCGGGTACTCCTCCTCTTTGGGAGGAGAAATTTTCGTGCTCCAAATATTATTTTGTAATAACAGACTTGTTTTTAACACAAAAATTTCCCCTCCTGCCCGAGGGACGAGGGAAAGGAGGGGTGGCCCGAACACCTGGCATGATTTGAAAGAATAACTTTTTTTGAGGGCCGGGGTGGTCGGGAAAGTCAGCAAGCAAAATCAAAAAAAAAGTACAGAACTCAGGCTTCCTTTTGGAACACCTGAATTCTGCACTTTCAGTTTCAGAAGAGATAAAAACTACTCTGCCACTAAAACAACTTTGTAGGTTTTTACCACACCGTTATAATCACATTTTACAATGGCAGTTCCTGTTTTCGATTCTGCCTGTGTGACGGCAATTTTAACCGCTGCGTCGCTGGCAGAGGCAGCAACAACCGGTGTTGCTGTTGCGCTGGCAGGTACTATGTATTTTGCTTCGTAAATATCGTACCCCACAATGCCGTTGGCGTTGGTTGAACGTACCGGAGTGGCCGGAACTGCAATCGCTTCACCGTTTACAAGAATATTCACTGTCGGGGCAACCGGACGAACAATTTGCTTTTTAGCCGAACTGAATCCAAGCCCTGTCAAATCAAAAAGCGCTTCGGTGTCGCTGCTTTCGGCGACCAGGTAAATAGCGTGTTTTTTGTCGAGTTTGTCAACCACTGCCGAAACATCAAGGGTGAATTTTGTAACTTCCTGCACAGCATTGGCCGGTACAGCAATTTCACCAATTTTTTTGCCTTTCCATGTAGCATTGTCCCACGGGCCATCTAACCAAACATTCACTTTAAAAGCCGCTGTTGTTTTGGGTGTGAGAAACAGGTTGAAAGCCGTTTTATTTTGGGGTTTTACACCTTCAAAAGCTTTCAGTCCTTTTACATCTTTATCAAGTCCGCCAAAACCAAAATATTTATACCCGATAATGTGTCCGTTTTTTACATTGGTAACCGGCATGTTGTTATCCCATATATCCCATGAATCCTGCTGACTGCCGGTGCTCGACAAATAACAGGCGTAACCCGCAGAATAATACTGATACGGGTCGAGACCATAAATATGGAAACCTTCAGAAGTCACTTCGGCTCCGGTATATTCTTTTCCCTGACTGTCTTTGGCAGTCCAGGTATTGTCAGCCGAATACGGGTCAAATCCCCTGATAACCACTTTTCCGCCATCGGCAACCGGTTTCTCATCCCATTTTACTGCAACCGGAGCCACCATTGCCTGACGTGCAAATCCGAAACCACGTGGCGCACGGTGATAAAATACATACCACTGGTCGTTGATTTGCTGAAGGCTACCGTGGGTATTGTGCCCCGAATAGCCGGTCTGCAACGCGGTTCCGTCTTCGTTCAACACCGGGCCGCGTGAATCGACCAAAACGCCGCCGCTTTTCCAGGGGCCGAGCGGAGAGTCGCCATAAGCATAACGCAATGCCGAGTTGGTGCTGCCCAATCCGTATTCAGGCCCTGAGTAGCCGCTGTACACCCACACATATTTGTTGCCGATGCGGCGGATAGATGCCGCTTCGAAAAAGTTAAAAGAACCCAGGTCTTCACCCGGAAACAGCGCCGGATAGGTTGTTCCCTGCGGGTCGCGCACAACGCCGTACCGCGAACTGGCGGGAATAAAATAAGGAATCGCTTCGGTTCCCGGACGCAGCGAATACATGGTGTTCTGGTCAAGCTGTCCGGCCGACGAGCGCTGGAATCCCCAGAATCCATAAGCACGGAAACCAATCTCATAATCAGGGTCTTTCGGGTCGGTGATGTTATCGATGTAAACCGACGGGTCGAAACCCATGATGCTGCCGGGAACTGTTTTCGTTCCGTCTTCAGTCAGGTTAACGGGGGTAAACGGACCGTCGGGACGAGAACCTTTTGCCACCATCGCCTCACGGTTGCAGCCACGGCTGTGCGGGTACAGGTAATATGTTTTTTTGCCGTCTTTTCCTTTTACTTCAACCAGGTCGGGGGCGTACATCACATCCCACTGGTTTTCGATGGGGTAGGTAAAAATGGGGCCGTCGTTGCGCCAGCTGGTAAGGTCATCCACCGGTGCCGACCACATTCTGATGTCGGGACCGCAGTAGCTGTTCATCCTTACATCGTGCGAGCCAATGATGTATATGCGGAATTTACCCGGGTTGTCGGGGTCTTCAAAAACACGGGGTTCGCCGTCGGGCAGGTGTTCCCACAACGGCAGATACGGATTGCCCGCCAAATGGTGGGTGTACTTCGTTGTCGGTTTTGCCGGAGCCGTTTGCGCCGTCGATTGTTTTGCCGGCAACATCAACAGTGCTGCTGCCGCAAAAACTAAAATTTGATTTCTCAGGTTTAATTTCAGGTTCTTCATTTCAATTTATTTATTGTTCATTTTATTTTGGTTCTGTTGTTTTGGTTTTTTGCAAACGCTTCACTGGCTGGCGTTACAACATCGCTGGTTGCAAAATACAGGCACAAAATAAGAAATTTTATAAACCGATTATCCGGAGCGCTTAATGGGTAACGGGTTTCAGCTTAAATATATCCAGAATCAGAATCAAGTATCTAAAATCAAACATCAGGAAGCAGTAAGCAGGAAGATTTACTATTTAACCATTTCCCCCCGATTCGGGGTACCATTTTGAAGAAGCAAGGGGCAGGGAGCAAGGAGCAAGATTTACGATTTAACCATTTACGATTTACCCTTTGCCTATAGCCAGTAGCAATAAATCTCTATCAATCTCTTTATTCGTAGCCAGTTGCCAGTTGCCAGAAGCAGGATTCACGATTTTGCCTGTAACCCGAAACCCGACAACAATTACAACAACGACAACCACAACAACCCGACAACCATTACAACCACGACAACATCTGTTAATAACTCCCTGAATTTTAACACACTGCCGCTTGTTTTATTCCACTGAAAATTTATATTTTTATGTCAATCAAAAAAACCGGGCTGCCGAACCAAAAAATCGAAATGAAGTCTGAAGAAATCCGAAGTTTATTCACTCAGTTTGAAGCCGCTGCATCAGTGCTGGAAGGCGTTGAATGCTGGAGCGCCCGCGAATTGCAAAACCTGCTGGGTTACAGCAAATGGGAGAACTTTGAAAAAGTAATCCAAAAAGCAAAAGATGCCTGCCGGAATGCAGGAGAAGAAACAGACCATCATTTTCCTGACGTCAGGAAAACGATACCGATGCCCAAAGGAGCTGAAAAAGAGATAGATGACATCCTTTTAACCCGTTATGCCTGTTACCTGGTTGCACAAAATGGCGACAGCCGGAAAGAAGAAATTGCGTTTGCACAAAACTATTTTGCCGTGCAAACCCGTAAGGCAGAGATGGTTGAACAGCGCATTCTTGAGTTTGAACGCGTAAAAGCCCGCGAAAAGTTAAGCCAGACCGAAAAACAACTCTCAGGAATACTTTATGAACGCGGTGTTGACAGCCAGGGATTTGCACTGATACGCAGCAAAGGCGACGAGGCATTATTCAGGCTGAATACCCAAATGCTGAAACGAAAAATGGGAGTACCCGAGAGCCGCCCTGTTGCCGATTTTCTCCCCACAATAAGCATAAAGGCAAAAGACCTTGCCGCCGAAATGACCGGGCTAAACGTACAAAGCAAAGACCTGAAGGGACAAACAAAAATTGAAAGGGAACACATTGACAACAATCTTGCTGTGAGGAACATGCTCACGCAAAGGGGAATTGTGCCCGAAAATCTGCCACCCGCCGAAGATGTTAAAAAGCTGCAACGAAAACTGGATGGCGATGAGAAAAACATTTTAAAACTGGCAAAAAAGAAAAAATAACAGAGACCAAAACTTCTTTTATCCAAACCAGAAAATCGAATAAAATGGGAAACTGCCAGAAAAAAATTTAAAAATGATGTATGACTGTTTACAGGCTTATCCAGCTATGATGCTATGAAAACGATGATAAAGTCAAACAATACACAAGTTACCACCAACTGTAAAAAACAGAAACAAAAGAAAATAATAAACTATGTGGGCAGACAATGAAACATCAGAAGACCTTTTAGGCTTCAAAGTACACGCAGATTTACTAGTTGATGTTATTAAAGACGATAAAGTACTACCAGTAACAATAGGCGTTTTTGGTGATTGGGGAAGTGGAAAATCCAGTATTCTCAAAATTGTAGAAAAGGAATTAACCGGAGGAAAAGATGATGGATTAAATGATGGTACACTTGTCTTGTATTTCAATGGTTGGGTTTTTGAAGGATATGATGATGCGAAAGCAGCATTATTAGAATCCATAATTGAAAGTTTTGATAAGCATAAAACCATTGGAAATAAAGTCAAAGACAAAACGACTAAACTCCTAAAGTCTGTAAAATGGATGAGATTACTAGGTCTGAGTTTTAAAAAAGTGATAGTACCAGGTGCCGCAGCTTTTTTATCAGGAGGCATTTCATTGTTACCATTTTTAATGAATGAATTCTCTCAACTTAGTAAAGAAGACTTGGCAGAAAAATTAAAAGGTGATGATGCAGAAGAGTTTTTAAAGGATATTATTAAAAAAAATGAAGACAAAGAGGTTACCATAGTTAGAGAATTTCGAGAAGACTTTAATGAAATGATTGAAAAATCAGGAATAAAAAAACTAGTTGTAATCATTGATGATTTAGACAGATGTACTCCTGATAGGTTGATAGAAAATCTTGAAGCAATTAAGCTTTTTCTGAATGTAGAAAAAACAGCCTTTCTTATTGGTGCTGACCCCAGAATAGTGAGGTTTGCAATTGAACACCGCTATAAAACTGATAATATTGAAAATTCAAGTGACCCTGACAGCAGAAATAAGCGAATAGTCAGTGATTACCTTGAAAAATTAATTCAAATTCCATATTACTTACCTAAGTTGACAGACAACGAAGTTGAAACTTACTTGACTTTGCTCTATTGTAAGAAAATAATGGGGGCTGATTTTGTTAAAGTTATAGACGCATTTAATAAAAATAGGGAAACTAACAGATACGAAGTTTTTGGATTAGGCGATATACAAGAATTTGCTAATCCACAGCAGAAACAAGAATTGACTGAAAGCATTTCACTTATTGCATCTTTATCACCAATCATAACGGAAGGTCTTAAAGGCAACCCAAGACAGATAAAAAGATTTTTGAACACTTTTACCCTTCGCAATAGACTTGTAAAAGTTGCTAGGATAGCAGAATTTAAAATTGATGTCCTAGCTAAATTAATGGTTTTAGAATATTCAACAACAAACCTTTTTAGAGAATTATACAACTGGCAAACTTCTCAAAAGGGTGAACCTAAACAAATTTTAATACTGGAAGCACTCGCATCGCAAAACAATATTGACGAAATCAAAAAACAATTTTCCGCAGAGTGGGCATCTGAAAAAGTCATAAAATGGTTAGGTTCAGAGCCTAAACTTTCTGGCATTGATTTAAGAGATTACTATTGGATTTCAAGGGACCAACTTTCTACTACAATAAGTGGTGCTTCTCTAATTCCACCCCATATTAGATTATTAAGCAAAAAATTAATTAATCACGGGTCAGGAAGTATTCTTAATAAATCGGTTCAACTTGAAATTAACGGTAAGTTAAATGATTCAGAAATTGAAACGCTCCTTACTCTTTTGGAGAAGGAGTTAATCAAATCCCCTGAAAATGATAATATTCACAAGGTTTTTATTGAAATGATGAATCAAAAAAACAATGGAGCTATTGATTCTTATATAAGAGCAATAAGCAAAGCAGATAATGTTAAGATACCTTTTAGCTTAAGAAATGATTTTCAATTAGCAGCTAAGAATAATGCAGAAATAGAAAGTATTTATAAGCATTTTTCAAAAGATTCAAGCATTTATAAAGCATTAAATTCAAAGAAGTAATGGGAACAACTCAAAGAATGACACCGGGCTTACCACATGAACCGCAATGGGGTGATTTAAGTAAAACTATAACTCATATATCAAAAACAGTTGAAAAGGAAAAAGAGTTAGAAAAGAATCAGACTATTTCGCAGGATGATGCAGCAAAGATTTATAAACAAATTGAGATTAGGAGAGCATCACACCTAAAATCAGCTTTTACAAACCTTGTTAGAACAGGAGGCGGCAGGTCTAACATTGTTAGTGGAAAATCTACTTCAATTGGGAGGGCAGGAAGAAAATCAGCTAGCAGAATAGTTGGATTCTTTAGTAGTGTTGGAAGTCAAGGGTTAGAAAAAGCCTTAGTAGATATTGGCTTTGGTAAACTAGCTGGTAAAACCTTTCAAGAAGTTATAGATTTCCTTTTAGTTTATTGTTGTGAATCCAATGAGGGAATGGATGAGGTGGCTGCAAACAAAGCATCTTGCGAAGTAATGAATGAACTTGCTATTTCTGCTAACAATGACCTTGATAAATTTGAAGATATAGTAAAAAATATGGTTGATGATAAAGGTCTAAGTGATATGCTATGTAGATTTTGGGGACTGTATATTTTCGAGCATCTATCACAAAGATTTGAAGAGAAAATTGAACAACAAAAAGGGGTTGAAAATTCTAAAGAAACTTTTAGAATTATAAAGGAAGATATTCTCGGTCAAGTTAAAGTGCTAAACACTCAGAGACCTGTTTCGGAAATTAATTGGAAAGGAGAATCAGGTAAAAATGAAATTGAGAAGATTTTTGAATCAGTTATAAAAATTATTTGCGATGAAGAAGATTAACATTAGCACAATCCAAACGAAAAAAGACCATAAAAATCTTTGGGCTGGGGAAATTAAAATAAAAGACGATAAAGGCAATAATTCACTGCTAAGTATTGATTTAGATGAATTTTTACCATTTATGAATTGTGTAAACAAAGAGGTTAATGACTTTTTTCTAATTAGCGCCTCTGTTTATGGCATTGATAGATTCATAGAAAGAAAAGGCAATTCAGTTGATGGATGGTCCAGACAAATTAGTGTTAATTTTCCTGTTCACAATCTCACATTATGGAATGGCTGTAAAGAAGACCTTGAAAAACTACTTTCATTTTTAACCGGTGATTATTGGGATATTTCTTTTAGACAAGAAGTTTCAACTTTGCCAACAGCAACACTAAAAAGTAATTATACAGGCGTATTTGAACAAGTAAATTTGTTCTCAGGTGGTTTAGATTCATTGATTGGTGCGATTGACTTTTTAAAACTAAATCCTACTAAGAAGATTCTATTTGCTTCACAATATGATAGTCAAATGCACGGTCCTAAAGGAGACCAAAATAAATTAATCCCTAAGTTAAAATCGCTTTACCCTTTACAATTTGAATTTATTCCATCTGTGGAAGTATTTCTAAAAGAGTCAGACTTAACAAGGGAGACAACATTCAGAAGTCGCTCAATCCTTTTCATTGGGTTGGCTTTAGTTGCTGCACAAGCAACAAAAACAAGCAAAATAAAAATTCCTGAAAATGGTACGGTATCACTAAATTTTCCTTTAAGTTCATCTAGAAGAAGTTCTTGTAGCACTAGAACTACACACCCATTTGTGATTGACACAGTTTTCAGTATCTGGAAAAAGTTATCAATTAATACAGAAATTGAAAATCCATATGAGTGTAAAACAAAAGGGGAAATGGTTTCAGAATGTGGAGACAAAATTAATTTACTGACATTAATCAAAGATTCTAATTCTTGTGGCAAAAGAGGACATAGGGCACATTGGCAAATTAAAGATGCTGACCATTGTGGTGTTTGTATGCCTTGTGTGTACCGACAAGCAGCCTTAAAAAATGTAGTTGATAAATCAACATATGGTAATTCTATCAATGACCTTTTTCCTATTAAGGAAAAAAGGAAAATGGCTCAAGACTTAAATTCAATGCTTGAATACTTAAACAAAAACTTAAATGACCAAGAAATTAAGCAGGAACTAATAGTTAATGGAGTTAAAAATTTAGCCAAGCTAAATAAATATGTTGGTGTGATTTCAAGAACTAGAGAAGAGTTAAAAAATTGGGTTGAGAAAGTAGGTAACAGCTACGTTAAAAGGAAAGCAGGTGTTTGATGTTAATAGATACTCATTGCCATATTGACTTATACAAAAATCCAGAAAAGATTCTTGATGAATGTGAAATGCAAGGAATCAGTGTTATTTCAATGACAAACCTTCCAAGTCATTTTGAACAGGGATTCTCATTTTTTCAGAAAACCAGTAAATGTAGAATTGCTTTGGGTTTGCATCCATTATATGCACAAAACCACAAATCTGAATTTAACTTATTCCTTAAAAACATTGACAAAACTTCTTACATTGGTGAAGTAGGTCTAGACTTTTCATCAGAAGGAATAAATACCAAGTCAATTCAAATTGAATCATTCGAAATGATTTTAAAAATTGTAACAAACAAGAAAAAAATACTAAGTATTCATTCAAGAAAAGCAGAAAAGGAAATTTTAGAAATGCTAAAAAAATATAGAATAAGAAATGCTATTTTTCATTGGTACTCTGGTCCAGTAAAACTAATAGATTCAATTATAGAATCGGGATATTTTTTTTCAATAAATCCTAAAATGATAAAATCAAATAGTGGAGTGGATATTATTTCAAAAATTCCATTAGACAGATTATTAACCGAGAGCGATGGCCCATTTATTCAAATAAATCAAAAGCCAATAAACCCTTGGGACGTTAAGGAAGTTTTGACTTATATTTCAGCAACGAGACAGTTAAGTTATCTTGATGTTGAGAGACAAATTAAAAACAACTTCTTTAATTTAATAGGTAAATTAAAATAAAAGAGTACCCCACCGCTCCAGAGCGATTTCATCCCCGCTCCAGAGCGATTTCATCGCGTGTAAAACAATAACGCAGCAACAAAAACCAAAACAAAAAAAGCATCAACTGAAAACAAAAAAAACAAAGCTACCATGATAAAAACCAGACCAGTTTTGCTGTTTTTACTAACGCTGATTGCTGTTGCAGTGCAGGCGCAAAACCCAAAATCGGAAGAGCTTTCAAAACTTTATAACACCGGTGAATTTGAGAAAACCATTGAAAAAGCCCGCGAGTATTTAACAGACGACCCGCAAAACATGGATTACACCGCAGTGCTGGGCAGGGCGCTGGTGGATAACGGCCAGTTTGCCGAAGCCATTGAGCTGCTGAAATATGTGGCAGAAAACGACAACTCGTGGCGGAAAGCGTGGTCGGCCGGGTACCTGGGAACCGCGTATTTTATGCTTTCGGATGTTGAAAATGCAAAGGCCGCATTGCAAATCGCCACGCAACTGAACATCACCCAAAACGCCACCAAATATGCCACTTCAAACTGGCTGATATTTGGGTTTCACCCGTTTTTTGCCGACTGGCAAACCTGGGAAACCGTCCACTTCAGATTTCATTTTCAAAACATGGAGAGCGCGGAAATGGAGCGATTTGCAAAATCGCGGGAAAATGCCTTTGAAACCATTAACCGTTTTTTTGGCAGTGTTTTGCCTAAAAAAATTGACTTTTTTGTATGGAAATCAAAAGAAGACGCGTTGAAAATACTGAAAACAGAAAGCGGTTTTGCCCAACCGCAGTATGGTGTAATCCACGCCAACTACCGGCAAACCCGCGGACATGAAATCACGCACATCATTACGGGAAACCTCGGAAAAAGGCAAATAAAAACGGGCCTCATCAACGAGGGAACCGCGGTTTGTTTCGACCAGTCGAACAACAACCGTGAGGAGATGGTAAAAACCTGGCTAAAGGCAAACAACGCAAAAGTTGACATTAAAGACATCTGGGCAAACTGGCAAAAATACCCGCAGGAACTCACCTACCCGCTTTCGGGTTTGTTTGTTGAAGCTTTGCTTTCGCGTTTTGGCAAAGAAAAGTTTCTGGCTTTTATCGACAACCAGACTTACGAAAATGCAATCAAAGTTTTTGGCAGCGAGACCGACAAAATAATTCAGGAATTTGAGAACAGATTTAACTGATAAAAAACTTTAAAAACCATCCTATGTCAATTAAAACATTCTGGAACATCTTACTCAAAATTCTGGGGATTTGGCTTATTCTTTCAGGATTCGGTGTTATTCCGCAGTTTATCTGGGCTTTTTCAATTTTTGAATACCGTCCTGATGGCAAAATTGCGGCGGGTTTAATTTACCTTGCTGCTTTATTGTTTATAACTGCTGCATTGTTTTTTGTCATCCTGTGGCTGTTTGTTTTCAGGTCGGGATGGATTATCAACAAGCTTAAACTCGACAAGGGCTTCGATGATGAAAGAATCGACCTGAACATCAGGTTGAACACCGCGTTAACAATCGCCATCATCGTTATCGGGGGACTGATGTTTGCAGATTCACTGCCGGAGTTGCTCCGAAATATCTATTCAGCTTTTAAGCAGGATGATCTTGTGAGAAAAGATCCAGTGACCGCATTGATTATCCTTTATTTGGCAAAAACAACCATTGGTTATTTATTAATGACCAATAGCCGGATGATTATCTTGTATATTACAAAACACAACAGGATAAACGAAACGGAATGATTTGTCTCAATCGCTCGCGCCGATTTGCAATCGGTGTGCACCCGAAAGCTTTCGGGTTCGAAAGAATTGAAAATAAAGGATGACAAAAATGAAAATATTGAGTTATCAACAAAGGTTGGATTAGAATTTTGCCCTGACAGGCAAAGCACAAATTACACCCCGAAGCTTCGGGGTTGTGCCAGCATTGGGATTATACAAAGCGCAATTACGTATCACTGAATGAATTCTGTAAGAATACAATACAAATGATTAAATGAACAAATTTGATTAAATTTAATCTTCCAAAATTTTTGATTACAAAAAATCAATAAAACTATCCAGCCATGAAAAATACAGTTTCATATTTCATCAGCAGCTTTTGTTTATGGTTAATATGTTCCGTTTTTTCCACCGGATCGGCCCAAAACGTTTTCTCAATTCATTCATCATCTGGCAAATCGGGTGAGAATGTGAACCTGATTAAAAACTGGACTTTTAGTGAAGGATTAAATACCTGGAAATACTGGATCGACGATTTTGTTTCAAATCAGGAATTACCTGCTGTCGATTCGGGTGTAGTTGTTTTAAAAACTGGTTTTGCCAATGATGGATTTCCCTGGCATTATCAGTTCTTCCAACAAGGATTTGAAGCTGTGCCCAATGTGCCTTATGTATTGAAATTTAAAGCGTGGTCGGATAGTCAAAGGTCAAATTCAGTAATCTTTGAGGATTCTCCTGAATATATGTATAATCGCTACGGTGCCAGTTCCGATCCGGAAGCGATAAATGGAAGATCGGAATGGATTTTCAAAACAAGCACAACACCTGAATGGTTTACTTTTCATGTGATATTCGACCAAATGAAACAAGCAACAATTCAGAAAATTATCTGGCATTTATCTACTGCCAACTCAAAGATTTATCTTGACAGCATTATACTTGCAAAAGAAAACGAACCGGTTATTTTTGATCCCGGCTACCTGTACACCTCGCAAACCAGCTTTAAAACAGATGCAACAGCCAATGAAATAAAAGTTGATGTTCATTCGAATGTCGATTGGCAGGTACTTTCAGATCAGCCCTGGATTAGTGTCACTCCTGAAACAGGAACAGGTTTTCAGACAATAACAATCGAAGTAAGTGAAAACACAACCTATTCGGACAGAAATGCCACCATAACCCTTGCATCAAATAGCACTTCTCCGAAACAAATCAGCATTTTACAGAAAGGGAAACCATATATTCCTGACATCAATGGCGAACCGACAAACGGTGTAAACTGGGAGAATTCGGTTTGGACGACCTATAATTTAATCAGAAACTGGAATTTTACCGCAGAGCTCAACTATTGGAACAGCTGGATTGATTCCGGTATATCCGATCAGGAGCCGCCTGATGCATCATCCGGCGTTGCAACCATGAAAACAGGACTTTCCAGCGACGGAAATTCATGGCACTATCAACTTTTGCAACAAGGTCTGCATGCCGAGCCTGACATCCCTTACCTGCTTAAGTTTAAAGCCTGGTCAGACGAACCCAGGTCGAACGGTGTTGTCTTTGAAGATTCTCCGGCTCAGATGTACAACCGCTATGGCGCCAGTTCCGATCCGGAATCTGTTAATGGCCGGTCGGAATGGACTTACTACACAACCTCAACACCCAGATGGTACACTTTTCATGTTACTTTCGACCAGATTGTCCCGCAGACAGAACAAAAAATTCAATGGATGCTTTCAACGGCAAACACAACATCCTATCTCGACAGTATAATTCTGATTCGCGACGGACTGGTGTTTGTAAATGATTCAGGCTATTGCCGGTTATCCGAAACCGATATTTTATTTGGTTCTTTAAATGAGAGCAAAACTTTTGAAATCACATCGAATACGAAATGGTCAATTGTTTCAGATCAGCCCTGGATTTCTGTAAATCCGAACAACGGAACCGGTAATGCAGTTATTTCTCTCAGCATTTCAGCCAATCCATGGCAGGTTATCCGTACCGGGAATATCACTGTGCAAACCAATAGTTCAGGAACCAGAAATATGAATATCACTCAGCGGAAAAATGAACTGCCTCAGGCTCCCAATGAAAATTCAGTAATTTGTGTGACTGTTTCAGCAACAAAAGGTGCTGCAGAAACATTTATTAACTCAGCTCCGGAATCACCGGTTTTCTGCGACCAATCGTGGATAAAAGTAAGCCCGACTACCGGAAACGGAGAACAAAAAGTGTCGATGGATTTTGAAGCCAATGAATCTTATGCAGCGCGAAAAGCAATCATTACAATTTGGGGGCAGGGCTCAGGCGACCAGTTAATTGAAGTTACTCAGACCGGTAAAAATGAAGTAGTTCAAAATACAGGAGATGCAGATTTTGGAGAATTATGGACAGCCGATACCTGGAATAATCTGAATCTGATAAAGAACTGGTCGTTCACAGCGCAGCTCGATCATTGGGGTTATTGGAGCGACTCAGGTATTTCAGGTCAGGAAACCCCGATTGTAAACTCAGGTATGGCAACGATGCACACAGGGTTGTCTGGTGACGGTTATCCATGGCATTATCAGTTTTTTCAGAATGAATTAAACGCAGAACCTAATATTCTCTATACATTTAAATTTAAAGCGTGGTCGACTTTACCCCGATCGAACACCATCGTTTTTGAAGACGGCCCGGCACAAGGTTATAACCGTTACGGAGCCAGTACCGATCCGGAAGCCATCAATGGTCGGTCTGAATGGGTGTTTCAAACCGATACAATTCCAAAATGGTTTACATTTCATGTTGTTTTCGATCAGATTACACCAGAGAGCATGCAAAAAGTCCAGTGGATGCTTTCCACCTCAAACTCAACTTTCTTTCTCGACAGTACAATTTTGATTAAGAATATTGATTTGCTGGCAGAAAAAGACGTTGATGCTATTTTGTCGGCTACCCGTGTTACCATCCCGCCAACCAAATCAAGAGCCATTGTAAATCTTAACTCAAATACAAAATGTATGGCTGTCTCTGATCAGACATGGCTCACCGTTGCCCCGTCAAACATTAACGGAACTCAATCGATAAACTTAATCGCTGATGAAAACAAAACAGATGAAAACCGTACCGCCATTGTAACAATTTTTCCGGCCGGCTTAAACGCGCAGACAATCACTGTAAATCAAACATCTGTTACAGGAATTGCACAAAGGAATACGGGCAGAAAATTAGCTGTATATCCGACTCCCACATCCGGGAAAGTCAATATCGTTTTCGATAATATTCCGAGTCAGGCTGTAACCGTTATAATAACCGACCTTTCAGGAAAAATAAGAGCAAAGCAGGTGATTCAGAATAAGGAAGGATGGATTGATCTGACCGGAAACCCCAAAGGCATCTATTTACTGAAAACAAGTTACAATGAAGAAACTTTGAAAATAATTCTGAAATAGTGCTGCTTAATAATTAACAAAAAACCAAGTACCCGCTCGCGCAGCTTTGCAGTCTGCACACACCCGAGAAGCATCGGATCGGCAGAATTGAAAATAAAACTTGATAAAAAATGAAAACGATGGCGTTGTTAAAAAGATGGATTTGAATTTTGCCCTGACAACCGAAGATTTGATAAATAAAACATGAAAAAAATTATAGCTGTTCTGTTAATTCCGTTTTGGTTTACATCGTGCATTGCGCAAAATAACAGCGCCGATACAAACCCTGAACTCCGCGAAATCGTTGAAAAATACTACGATAATTACGATTTTATGGGTTCGGTTCTGGTGGCACAAAACGGGAATATTCTCCTCTCTGATGGATACGGATATGCCGACATGGAAGGCAAAATTGCAAATACACCAAACACCTGTTTTTTTCTTGCTTCGGTTTCGAAACTTTTTACTGTTGCCTGCATCGCTGAGCTGAAAAACAAAGGATTACTCAACTACAATTCAACCTTATCGGAGTTTATTCCCGATTACCCGGATGGCGATAAAATTACAATTGAACATCTGATTCAACACAAATCGGGAATTGTGGATGTGGTAAACGACAGACCTTACGATTTTAAAACAGAATTCACCAGTATTAACGATTTGATAGCAGAGTTTAAACAGATGCCGTTGCATTTTCCACCGGGTGAACACTATCAGTATTGTACCTCGGGCTACATATTACTGGCTTATATTATTGAAAAGGTAAGCGGAATGAGTTATTCCGACTTCGTTCAAACGCAGATTTTTGACCCGTTAAAAATGACAAACTCTTACTCGGTAATCAACACTTCGCCCGAAAATCAGGCAATAGGATACAACAAAGTTGACGGGAAATTTCAACGGGGTGCAGATTTCAGTATGTCGCAATTTGTGGGAGCAGGCAATTTATCGTCAACAACGGGCGATTTATACAACTGGTACAACGGATTGTATAAAACACACAAAATCAGCACCGACTATCAATCCATACATTTCGGCGGAATTGCAGGCTGTACGCGTACGGCTTTTCTGTTTCACGCGAATGCTGATTTTGTAATCATCATTCTGAGTAACTACAGTGATGCTTTGGTTGAGGATTTGGGAACCGAAATAAGGGATGTGTTGTGGAAGAATATTCAAAACAATAACAAATTCAACCGCAACCAAATCAGGAATTTTGCCGGTTTTTATGACTATGGAAACGATGGCGTACTTTCTTTAACAGAAAGAAATGGAAGTTTGTATGCACAATTATCGGGGCAGCAGGAGTTGGAAATTTTCCCGGTTGCCGAAAATAAACTTGCCTGGAAAGTGGTGGATGCAAGCGTAAAATTAGAAACCCAAAACGGAAAAATATATGCCATTCACAGCCAGAATGGTGAATTGATAAAAGCTCCGAAAGTTCAGCCAACAAAATTAACGGCTGCTGAATTATGCAACATTGCCGGAAACTACGATTATGGCGATGATGGCATTTTAACCATCAGTGAAAATGACGGCAGGCTGTGGGCAAAATTGTCGGACCAAATGGAAGCGGAGCTTTTCCCGATTTCTGAAACTGAATTTTTCTGGATGGCGGTAAATGCAAAAATCAAATTTGAAAGTGATGCAAACGGCAACATTATAAAAGCAATTCATTTTCAGGATGGTTTGAGAACCGAAGCACCGAAATTAAAATGAGAATTCTGATATTCCTATGTAAAAAAGAGAACCGTTCTGTTTGTTAAGAATGGTTCTCTTTTTTATCGCATTGTATCGTACCGGCGAGAGAGATATTTTTGCTACTAAAATCAATCCCGTACCGGGATTAAATAACGACCGTATGAAAATCATTCAGGGTTTGAAAGATCATCCCATTCCTGAATTCTGATATTCTTCCATTCATGCATTAAAGCATTCACGCATTCTGTTATTCCTGCATTCCCGCATTTACATATGAGTTTGCCTCGTCGGCCGGGCCACCTGTATATTTCGGATATTCGGGATAAGAACAGAGCAAATACCCCGCTCCTTCTTTTTTGTCGCTGATGCGGCCCTGCGGATTTACCACCAGTGTTTTTGCGGGAGCCTCGTTGTTCTCCACCCAGTTCAGCAAAAGGTTCAGGTTGTCGTCGCCATTGGGACCCGGAACATTTTTTACAGTGATTGTTTCGCCGCGGCCGTTTTTGCTGTAGCTGCGACCTGCAAGTCCGTGGCCTCCCTGCGGAACCACATACATGCGTGCAAATTTATCGATGGTTTCGCGGCCCATTTTGTCGAGCAGCGACTGGTAATAATCCAGCTGTGCGCCCGGCGACGCGATGTTGTCCATACAACCGATGGTCATGATGATTTTTCCGCCGTTTTTATAAAACTCCGCCAGATCGGGATTCGTTGAATCGAGCCACTGCGAAATCTGTTCGCGGCGTTTGTTCCATTTTCCGCCTTCGGTATAATCCAGCGGGTTGGCTTTTAAATCCTGCATCAGAAAACCGGTAACCCCCAGTGTTCCGAGTGAACCATGATTACGGGCATTTTCGGAAGCGCCTTCCTGACCGGCAAAACGTTGCCCGGCAATCATTCCAAAGCCATCAGGTTCGATGGTGGGCAGCCACATGCCAAAACCCTTCACATTGTTGGCCAGCGGAGTGGCAAATTGGTAGGTGCTGTACACAAATTCCATGGTTTTTATTTGTTCGTTGGTCAGCTTTGCGGTTTCTGTTTTGTTTTCGGGGTCGGTATTACCCGGCGCACGCAGCGCTGCCCACGGGTCGGCAGGACCTTTGCCGTCGTTTACGTTAAATATTTCGCGGGCGGCCATGTAATTATTGATGATTCCGTCGGCCAGCCCATCCAACTCGTCGCACTGACGCAAAAACTCAGCTCTTACTGCATTTACTTTTGCGGGAGTCACCCAGTTTTTCAGCGGTTTTTCCTGAATGCGGATCAGCTCGGGTGCCAGCATCAGACTTGAAAAATTAACGATGGGAACATTTGAAATAACGCCGTTGTAATCATTCGGATAACGCTGTGCAACAGTCAGCCCCTCGCGCCCGCCGTGCGAACTTCCCACATAATAATTAAATGCAGGGCGTTTGCCGTAAACACGTTCCATGATGACCATCGCTGCGTCGTGCGTTTTTTTCAACTGCGCGTAACCAATGTTAATGATTGCCTCATCGTTCAAAGCCCACTCATCGCCGGGAGCCGGTCCTTCGGCAAGCGGTTTTGTCTGCGGTCCGCCAAAACCCATTGCCTGGTGACCCGAGTCACTGCCATACAATGCAAAACCTTTGCCCAATGCAGGATTCCTGCCTTCGCGAACTGTAATGCTTCCGTTCATTCCGCCACCGCCCTGATGAATTGCCCGCCGTGACCATTCAGCCGGTAACAATATTCTGAAATTAATGGGCCAACCTTTGGAATCGACCGGGAAAATGGAACCTTCGACAACACCATAAGCAGGTGCATTTTCGGTGGCTTCCACCCAACGGGGTTCGTACAATTGTACCGAACCCACTGGTTCGCCAATCGCTGATAATGGTATTGATGTACCCGCTTTAACAAGGTCGGCTTTGGTGATTACAATGTTGGCTTGCGTTGCGACCTGTGCTGTTACCAGTTGGGATAACAGCAGCATCAGTGCTGCAAAAAGGTATGATTTTCTCATTCTGCTATTCAGTTTAAAAATGGTTTTCGTTTTCAAAAGCCGAAGATACAATTTGAAGTTCATAAACCCGGAGAGAAACATTGGTTTTACAAATTGAAATTGAAAGATTTCAAATAACATTCTGGTTGAACTCCTCAATGCCTTAACCTGGACAAGCCAGAACCTAACAGGAAAAAGATATAATTTTACCGGATGTGATCATTGGAGTGTGATGCAGGCCGAATATGCCACTGACATTGTGTTTAAAAAACAGAAAGATTTGCAACAAATCTACAGTGAACTTATGGCAACGGCCATACATACAGTCAAACCTGAAAACATTGCAACCTTTTTGGGGCACAAACTTGACTCCCGGTACCAGGGAGAAATGGGCAACAATTACAATGTACGCATCGAAGGCAGCCGCATAAAACACACGATGGGTATGATATCGATAAAAATGTACGACAAGTTCGGTAAAATATTGCGAACTGAAACAACCGCAAACGATATAAGTTTTTTCAAACACTTCTGCGATGTAGTACACCACTCCCCCTCGTTTGTAAAAAGGGAGAATTTGTTCAGGCTCTGTACCCCAAAAGACAAAGAACAGATTAACCCGTTGCAATCAGCAAACCACTGACCGTTCGCTGCAAACGAAGGGCCATTGACTGCGCGATACCGGTAATACGAAGATTGCCGGTATCACATAAGTTTAGTTAACTACTGAAGATGATTTGTGCTTAAATAAATATTTTCATAAGCAATTCTTCCTTCTTTATCAAACGTATGAGACAACATTACGGGAATTTTTGAGTATTTTTTACCGTCGTTGTTTGTAAACGATAGAGACCACCAGGAATAAACCGTGTAAAGATCGCCTTTCGCATAGTAAATGCAATCGGGATAACCTATTTGTTCAAGTCTGATATCACTTAAATCGGCAAATGTCGATCTGTTGCTGTTCATTTTGTCCTTCAGACTGGTTACAACGTCAACTTTATTCGATAAATCGGTGAAAATTGCATCGGGCGAATAATATTTAAGCATGGTTTCGATGTCCTCGTTGCAATAGGCATTTACTAATTTTCTTACAGTTACAATGTGTGGGTGGTTTATATAAATTGTACCATTATCAACGGTTTTGGCGCTGTTGTCTATTTCAGTAAATAAATCATCATTGTAATACTGAAGTAACACATCAATTTTACCATCTTCATTGAAGTGGTAAACATTATGAAAAGGCCAGTTCACATTAATGCCCGATTTTTCGTGAGTACCTGTAATTCTCAGCCAATCTTGTACAAACAGTCCTCCATCTTTATACTGAATTGCATCGGGAAACGCAGGTTTATCATCTGTAATTGCCAAATTCTTAAACTCCTTGTTCCACCATGCCATCATTCCAGCAAATTGTTCCCTGGTCTTTCTGTCAACCGGTCCGTTATTTCCATTCCAAACCGAATCGGCATAAAAACTCAAATAGGTTTCTTTGTCGCCTTTTAAAAAAGCAGCCCACAGGGCTCTGGTCTTGTTAATACCGTCATGTTCCGAATAAACAATACCACTTTCCTTTTGGGCGTTTACCAATAAAACTGAGAAGCCCAAAACCATCAGACATACAATTTTCTTCATAATTTTGATTTTAAGTTGTGAATAAATGAGAATAATTAAGAAGTATAAAAGTTATTAATAAATTTTGTTTTATACAATGAATCTCAGACAGTTATTTTCGAGGATTCAAATAAAATAACTTGTAAATTGCATAGCATAACACAAAAAATAACTGATATGAAAACTATTCGGTATTTAGTATCGGGCCTGCTTTTGTTTACGGGTTTTTTGCATTTGGTTTCTGTCTTCAAAGATCCTGACAACTCACATTTAATGGCTTTACTGGTATTTGGCGTAATTTATCTTACTTTAAGCGTCCTTATCTTTATTCAGAAAAAGTATGCCATTTGGATGGGCTTAATTGTTCCGGTTATTCCAATGATTTCAATCCCTGTAATGATTGGTATTTATAATCTGGATGCAATGACCATGCTTTTCCTTGTTATTGATTTAATTATTGTAGTTTGTTGCGGACTCTTGTTATTCGGGAGAAAGAAATAAAAGCTCGTAGGAATTTAATCAAATACTTTCTGAATCAATTTTTTCCCCGCTCGCACAGTCCCGAAGAATCGGGGTGTAACCTGTGCTCACACGGAGCATCGGATTTAAAAAAATTGAAAATAAAGTGCGGAATGAAAGAAAGAAACAAGCTATTCACGAGATATAGATTGGATTTTTTGTCTTGCAAGACACTTGGATTCTTAAAAAACTTATCGAAAAAACTTCTTTCCCACCCAGTTGTAACTGCTTGTCACAATAATTCGGGAAGAGGGAAGCTGTTCAGGGTTTGCAACCCAAAAGACAGAGAACAGATTAAACCGTTACAACCGGCAAACCATAAGCCCTTCGTTGCAAACAAGGGCTAGTTGAAACAGTGGCAGCAACTAAAATCAGTAACAAATAGCCGTATTACGATTGAAAATTATCTTTTTGACCAATCCCGGCTTGCCGCCGGGAAAGGAAATTTTAGAAATTTCCCAAGGGATTTGTTTGCCGGGAAAGAAAATATCGATTCATGGAAATCATATAACTCTGATCAAAATACATGGCCGATACAGATGGCGAACCAAATCTCTGTGTTGTAAGCCGGGACTGCAACAAAAACCAAAATAAAACAACAACTTCAATAAATCGGATTTTATGGGAAAACTCAACATCTAACAAACAGACAGCTTGTTTTCGTGATGTTTTGAAAACATGATTTTCATAATATATGTCTGCAACTTTTTTTTCTACTTTTACGCTATGTCTTTAATAAAAGAGATTAACGAGGAAACCCTGATTCAGAGGTTGATTAATGGAGACCAAACTGCTTTTGAACTATTATTTCGCTTTTATTATCCGGGCCTTGTAGTTTTTGTTACCCACATTATTTCGGACCGCGATGAGGCAGAAGAAATTGTTCAGGACTTTTTTGTAAACATCTGGACTTCCAGAAAGCGTATCCGGCAATCAAATTCGCTGAAAAGCTACTTTTTTGTATCTGTAAAAAACAGGGCTTTCAATTACTTAAAAAAAGAGCAAATCAGGGAAAAAACACTGAGCCAGCTTAAAGAAATTGTGGAAAAGGATATTCTTTTTCAGCCCGACATGTTTGTTGAATCAGAGTTTCAGCAAAAAATTTCAGCTACTTTAGAGAAACTGCCTGCACGAACCCGCGAAGTTTTCATGATGAGCAGGGTTAGAGGTTTTTCGAATGATGAAATTGCAACCCAATTCGAAATTTCAAAACGCACTGTTGAGACCCAAATTTCAAATGCACTAAAAATTCTTCGTAATGAGTTAAAGGAATATAAGTTTTTGCTTATGCTGTTTTAGTTATTGCAGCACAGAGAATTCCGCATTACACTGGTTAGTCAGCAATCACAATTTGCAGTTTTCATAAAAAAAAACATACTCCTAGTACGTGTTCACTTCATCTGAATTGTAATATAATTGTATGCCGCCAGAAATTTGGTTTCATACGTTTACTTTAAGAATATGTACAATAACAAACAAATAAAAAATACCGACCGGAAGATTGAGGAATTTCTTGAATTCAGAAATCAACTTTCGGCTGAACAAAAAAAACTGGAAGCCGGAATACTCATTGACGAAATAAAAAAGGTTGATGTGAACGGCGCTTTCAAAAAAGTGGGCAATCAAATAAATTCGCAATCAAAAAAAATCAGCATATATTTAACAATAACACGATTTGCTGCTGTATTAACGCTGCCTTTACTGGCATTCAGCATCTGGAGTTTATTTTTTGCCAAACAGCATACATTAAATTATACCGAAAGCGAAATAACCTGGCACGAAATACAAAGTCCGGCTGGCATGCGCTCACATATTGTTTTGCCCGATGGTACCGACCTTTGGCTGAATGCAGAAAGTAAAATCAAATACGGAATCCCTTTTGTCAGAGAAACGCGGCAGATTGAGTTGTCAGGAGAAGGATTTCTGAAAGTGGCCAAAAATGAAGAATCGCCTTTTGTGGTAACTACAACAAATGCAGAAATAAAAGCATTGGGTACGCAATTCAATATAAAATCATATCCTGAAGAGGAAACCCTTGAAGTAGCATTAACAGAAGGATGTGTTGAATTTACCGGAATTACAGGCAGTGATATAAAAGCATCTGCAACAATGAAACCCAACGATTTTCTTTCGATGAACAAAGCAACCGGTAAAGTAAAACTGAAAAATAAAGATTTAACCAAACATGTTTCGTGGGTAAAAAATGTAATCATATTCGACGAAACAACAATGCCTGAAGTAGCAAAAACGCTTGAACGCTGGTATGGAGTAAAAGTAATTATAGCTGATTCAGAAATCAATAAATACCGTTTTACAACCACTTTCGAAAACGAACCGCTTTATCGTGTGCTCGAATTACTTGAGCTGAGTTCGCCAGCAATAAAAATTAAATATAATCCCGGAAAAATTAACAAACAAACAAATATTGCAATTCAATCAACAGTAACAATCTCAAAAAAACATTTGCCTATGAAACACTGACAAACCAAAAAAAAGGAGGAAGCGCTTGCAACACTTCCTCCCGGAGACAGCCGGAAACCGGCTTAAAAATTTGTTAAATAAAAACTTTTAAACTTATGAAAAAAATTGTAGAACAAGTATGTTCGTTTTACGACGGGCACCGAAAAAAACTAATCATTATGCGAAATGCAGTAATCATTGTATTCATCAGTGCCTTTCAGGTACTTGCCACAGGCAGCTATTCGCAAACAACGCTACTGAGTCTAAACCTGAAAGATGCCACAATCAAAGAAGTATTAACTGAAATTGAGAACCAGAGTGAATTCTATTTCCTCTACAACAGCGAACTGATTGATGTAACACGCAAAGTGGAAATTGAATCAAAAAATGCAAAAGTCAACGAAATTTTAACGAATGTTTTTGACAACGGCAATGTGGATTTTCTGATAAAAGACCGTTACATTGTGTTGACTCCAGACAATGGGGATGTAAAGTTATTCGATCAGCAAAAAATCGTAAACGGAACTGTAACCGATACAAAAAATGAACCGCTTCCAGGAGTAACAGTTGTTGTAAAAGGTACCACAATCGGAACTGTTACGAATGCCTCAGGAGAGTATTCGCTTCCCAATGTTCCCGAAAATGCTGTACTGTTGTTTTCTTTTGTAGGCATGAAATTTCAGGAAATTGTGGTTGGCAATCAATCTGTAATCAATATTCAGCTAGAGGAAGAAACCATTGGTTTGCAAGAGGTTATTGCAATTGGTTACGGCACACAATCGCGCCGCGAAATTTCAGGTTCGGTTGCAAATATTGCTGAAAAAAGTTTCAACAAAGGATTAACACAAAACGCTGCTGACTTATTAAAAGGTAAAGTGGCTGGTCTTACAATTACACAGGGAAGTGGCGATGTAACCCACGAGCAAACCATCAGACTTCGCGGAACCTCTTCATTAACAGGAAGCAGTCAGCCATTTATTGTAATTGATGGTGTTCCGGGAATGAGCCTTTCATCGGTTGCGCCGCATGATATTGAATCCATCAGTGTTTTGAAAGATGCATCAGCAGCAGCAATTTATGGTTCACGATCGGCAAGTGGAGTTATTCTTGTAACAACAAAAAAAGGTAAAAGGGATTATAGTTTGGTTGAATACGATGGTTATGCAGCAATCAGCACTGTAACAAATGTTCCGGATGTTTTAACTGCAACCGAATGGAGAAACTACGCCTCGGCAAATAACATCAACACAAGCGGATTGGACCTTGGTGCAGATACCGACTGGTTTGATGAAATTATGCGAACCGGTAAAAGTCAGAATCATAGCATATCCATGTCAGGAGGCGGCAAAAGCAGTTCATACCGTGGTTCATTAAATTACCTTCAGCAGGAAGGTGTGGTAAAAGACAATAGCTTACAAAGATACAATGCACGTGTTACTTTTAACCAAAAAGCATTAAACGACAGATTGGATCTTACGTTTACCGCATCGGTTACAAGTTTGAATAATTCACCAACAGATACACGCAACTTTGTACTGGCTTATAACATGATTCCTGTAGCTCCGATTAAGAATGCCGATGGCACATGGTTCGATTCACAGGAATACGATCAGGGCAATCCGGTGCGTAATATCGAATACAATAAACAACAAAACAAGAGTAGTATCTATTTTGGCAACATCAAAGCCGAATTATCAGTATTCGAAGGCTTCACAGCGGGAATCAACTTACTGAAACAACGCTCATCCAACGATTATAGTTTATATTACAATTCACAGACCGAGCGAGGTCGTAACGATTTGGGATTTGCTCAGCGTACCAACTGGACAAGTGATAAAAATCTTTTGGAATTGACGTTTAATTACAAAAAGCAATTTAACAATCAATCAATAAACCTGTTGGGTGGTTATTCTTATGAAGACAATTATTACCAAAACTCAGGAGCTCAGAATCGCCAGTTTGCCACCGATTTCTTTTTATACAATAATTTGGGTGCCGGTGAAAACCTTCGCACGGGAGATGTTTGGTCGGGTGCTAACATGAATAAACTGATTTCATTCTTCGCCAGGGCAAATTACAGTTTACTTGATAAATATATTTTTACGGTATCGTTAAGGGAAGATGGCTCATCGAAATTCGGGAATAACCATAAATGGGCAATGTTTCCATCAGTTTCGGCTGCATGGCGAATTGATGAAGAGTCATTCCTTGATGACATGACATTTATTGATGAACTGAAGCTCAGAGTCGGATATGGGATTTCAGGTAACCAGGATGGAATTGATCCTTACAAATCACTTCAGCTTTATGGAGCATCAGGTCAGTATTACGACAACGGGAAATGGTACACCGCGTATCAAATCAGTCAGAATGCCAACCCCGACTTAAAATGGGAAGAAACATCGATGCTCAATATTGGTGTTGACTTCAGTTTTGCAGATAGCAGGATTAACGGAACAGTTGAATTCTACGACAAGCAAACAAAAGATCTTTTGTACAACTATTCAGTTCCGGTACCTCCCTACTTATATTCAACAATGTTGGCAAATGTAGGCTCAATGTCAAACAAGGGCTTTGAAGTTCTGTTGTCAGGCGATATTATCAGAAAAAACAGTATTCGCTGGACTTCTTCTTTAAACTTTGCTCATAACAAGAATCTCATCAAATCACTTTCAAACGACGATTTTGCCACAAGCGCCATTAAAACCGGGTCAGCATGGGTTCGTGGAGGTTCATCCAACTCAACCCACATCGTTGAAGAAGGAAAAGAAGTGGGAACATTTTACGGATGGCTTTGTAAAGGCATTGATGAAAACGGTCAATATATTTACGATGATATGATTGACGGAAAAGAAGGATTGAGCGATGAAGACAGAACTTATATTGGTTCGGCTCAGCCAAAATTTACTTACGGATGGTCCAATAACATCACCTGGAACAAATGGGATCTGAATTTCTTTTTCCGCGGTGTTTACGGAAACGATTTATTAAATTTCTCAAAAATGTCGTATGCAACAACCCAGTGGTTACCAGGAGCAAACGTACTTGAAGAAGCTTTAACCATAGGACTGAAAACCAGCCCTGTATATAACAGCTACTACATTGAGAAAGGCTCATTCCTGCGTTTGGATAATGCCAGTATCGGTTACAGTTTTGATGTTTCAAGACTTAAGGGAATAAATAAAATCAGGTTATACCTGACCGGACAGAATTTGTTCACACTTACGAATTACACCGGATTAGACCCCGAAGTTGAGATGGCAGGACTTGATCCAGGTGTTGAAGGACGTGAATATTATCCAAAATCACGCACTGTATCAATGGGCGTAAACATCAGTTTCTAACCTTTAAATTTTTGAATCATGAAAAAATTAAAAATACTATCATTTATCTTCGCTCTCTCACTGGTATTTGTTCACCAAAGCTGCACAAATCTTGATGAAGAAGTTTATGATAAACTTCCTGTTGACGAATATGGCGCTAAATCAAGTGAAATTAATTCACTGATTGCTCCAATGTACAGAACACTCAAAAATCTGTATCCGGGTAACTTTTTTCTTCTGAGCGAATGCTCGTCTGATATGGCAATTACTCCAACCCGAAAAGGAGGTGACTGGTGGGACGGCGGACAGTTTAAAGAATTAAGGCTTCACTCGTGGACACAAGGAACTAACCTTGTAAAGGATTCATACAATTCAGCGATGAATGCAATTTCAACCTGCAACAAAATTTATTCGATGATTGAAGAAAATGATGCAATTGAAGATAAGGAAAGCATTTTAGCAGAAGTTCGCGGAGTAAGGGCTTTCTGGTACTATATGTTAATCGATTACTATGGAAATGTGCCAATTGTTACTGACTTTAAAGACACAAGCAAGCCAAAAACAAAATCCAGAAAGGAAGTCTATGCCTTTGTAATCAGCGAACTTGAAGCAATAAAAGATAAAGTCAGGGACGATGTAACTGCTTCAAGTTATGGTAAAATCACGAAAGGGGTTGTTAATACAATTCTGGCTAAAATGTATTTAAATGCATTGGTCTGGAATCCCGATGGTGGTGCTAAATGGGCTGAATGCGTAAGTGCCTGTGATGAGGTTTTAAAACTACCGTATATCATTGAACCAAACTTTAAAGCAAGTTTTGCTGTTCAAAATCAAAGCTCAAAAGAAATTATTTTTCCAATTGTTTTCAGCACAAGTGATGGAGGCAACCATATTCATAAAAGAACGCTGCATTATCTTGACCCGATTCCATTAAATCTTAAAGTGGGTACGTGGAATGGTATCAGCGCAATGCCCGAATATGTCCGCGCTTTCGACCTGGAAGACAAAAGATTAGGCTGGTCTTTTCTCTCCGGACCTATGCATGGGCTGGATGGAAAAATTCTGATCACTGCTCATGGCAGAGAGTTGATACATACCGTTGACATAACTTACAAGTATAACATTGATGCCGACGGATGGGGGCAAACAGAACAGGAAGATGGTGTCCGCTGCAGCAAATGGGATTTTGAAAACGGGTTAAACGGCGACATGGAAAACGATGTGGCAATCTTCAGGCTGGCAGATGTTTACCTTATGAAAGCAGAGGCTCTTACACGTTTGGGCCAGAATAATGCCGAAGCTACAAGACTGGTAAACGAATTAAGAAAACGGGCATTCCCTGGCGACGATTCAAAATTAAAAGCTGCTGTAACATTAGATGATATTTATGCTGAACGCCGGTTTGAACTTGCATGGGAGTCATCAACCCGCCAAGACATGATCAGATTCGGAAACTTTTTGAAAGAAATTCCAGGTTGGAAAAAACAATCAGATCAAAAATATCTGTTGTTTCCAATTCCAAGAACTGCTATTGATGCAAATCCTGAACTAACCCAGAATCCGGGATATTAAAGTAAAGTTTTGCTAAATAAATTATCTGTTGCATTATAAAGCCAGTAGGATAATCTACTGGCTTTTTTTTTGAATTCAGTTTTACAATTTTTCGATACCATCGTTATACATTCTTCCATGCAGCCACTATAAAACTTCCGCTTTACTGCATAACTAACAAATAGCCGTATTATGATTGAAAATTATCTTTCTGACCAATCCCGGCAAGCATCTGGAAAAGGGGATATCGAAAATAACAATGGGGATTGAGGTTTTCCACGTGGGGACCGGTCTTCGCCCTAAGGAAATTGTTATTTTCCCTGCGGGGACAATAGTTTTCCCCTGAGGGATTAAAAAGAACAGAATGGGAATATCGATAAAAACCAGATAACATTCTGGTGATTACAATCTTTCTATTTGGCTAAAACTTTCTTAGTTTTGCACCAAACAAATCCCGAAATGAGGAAGAAGGCGCTTTTAGTACTTGTATTTGTATTTTTGTTAATACTCAACTCCCGGGCGCAATACGAGGTAATGGTGAGTACCGATTATCCGCCTTATAATTTTGTAAACAACAAAGGGGAACTCGAAGGTTTTAACATCGATATTTTAAATGCCATCGCAAAAATTTATGGTATAAAAATAAATATCAAAGTTGCCGACTGGAAAACTGCAAACACCCTGCTCGAAGCCGGAAGCATTCAGGCCATTGCCGGGGTGCATTACGACGGAACACCTGACAACCGTTTTCATTACACACGCTCGGTAATCCGAACCAACCACTGCTTTTTATTTAACCGGAACTTCAGAAAAAAAATTTCGTCTGACATTATCAGAACCGAGAAACAGCCGCTGATTGTGGTCTGGCAAAACGATGTGCTGATGCGCTATATTCTGTCGATAAACCCAAATGCAACATTTATACAGGTTACAAGTTACACCGACCTGCTGAATGCACTCGACAGGGCCGATGTAACCTGCGCTTTTTCGCAGAAAATCACAAGCATGTACTACGCTGCGAAAATGAATAAAACAAATATTCAAACCAGCAACGAAGAAGTGCTCGAACGAAATATGGGTTTTAAAATTTCGAAGGAAGCTCCCACCCTCAACAAAATACTTGACAACGGACTGGAGATTATAATGGCGAACGGTGAATACCAGAAAATTTACGACCGTTGGATTGACGACTATAATACCCACGGAAACTACTGGTCATTTGTGGTAAAATATGCCATTGCTGCCGGTTTTTTTGTTGTTGTAATAATCGTTATTTTGTTGGTTTTCAACTATTTTCTACAAACAAGTGTAAAAAATAAAACAAGAGACCTCCAGCTTCAGCTTGAACTGAATACAAAAATTACCCACGAACTTGAAAAACAGAAAATTAAAGCTGAGGAAAGCGACAAAATGAAATCGGCATTCCTGGCCAATATGAGCCATGAAATCCGTACACCGATGAATGGAATTATGGGATTCACTGAACTGCTGAAATCAAACGATTACTCGCCCGACAAACAGAAAAGGTTTATTGAAATTATTCAGCAAAGTGGCGAAAGAATGCTCACAACCATTAACAACATTATCGAGATTTCGAAAATTGAATCAGGTCTCGAATCAATCAACATCAGCGAAACCAACATTGAAAAAATAATCAGCGAGTTACTCCAGTTTTTTGAGTTGGAAGCCAGAAAAAAAGGGGTTGCCCTCACCCTGGAAAAAAAAGAGGTTTGTACCGATGATACTTTTTATTCAGACACTTACAAACTGAACTCCATACTTACCAACCTCATTAAAAATGCCTTGAAATTCACACAGAAAGGGCATGTAAGAATTGGTTACACCATTGCGAATGACAGGTTTAGTTTTTATGTTTCCGACACCGGAATCGGTATCGCAAAGGAGAAACAAGACGCCATTTTCAACCATTTTGTACAGACCGATTCTTCAATTTCGAGCCGTTACGAAGGTTCGGGGTTAGGCCTTTCAATTTGCAGGGAATACGTTAAAATGTTGCAGGGAGATATCTTCGTTGAATCGGAAATCGATAAAGGCTCCACATTCTTTGTAAATGTTCCGAACAATATGCAGAATGATTTAATTAATACGCAGCCCGAACTTACCTGGGAAAACGGCAAAACAGAAATCC
>DPCJ01000014.1 GCA_003516705.1 Prolixibacteraceae bacterium
CCATCCATAATGATGGCAATATGTTGTGGTATTTTTTGTTGATCGAGCCTGTGTTTATACGAATCCATGACTAATTTTTACTTTCGTAAGCCGGACAAGCCTTTTTGCCTACATAAATTTTATATGTTATATGAAGCCCCAAATAACCTGTCCAGTCGTCGTTGTGAAGAGTGTCAGTGTATTTGACAACTTCCCTGATATTATCTGCATTAAAATCAGTTTCGTAGGATAAGGGATCATCCAAATCGTCTAATTTGTCACTGAACAACTTGCGCATTTGATATTCTATCCCTATTCCAAGTCGCTCACCCAATGTGTATTTAAATCCTATACCAAATGCCAATGCCGGGGTTATTGTAAACTCCTTTAAAATATTCGGTTTGTCAAAAAAACTATTAACCAGACTTAAAGTGGCTGTATCTGCTTCATACTGAAATGAAGTTAAACTAAACCCAGCCAATACATAGGATGTATATGGAGTGTTTTTGCCACCGAGTACATATTTCAAATAGTTGATTTCCGATTGTATTGAAAAGTCATGAACCCCTTTTTTAAAAGCATCGGGAACTCTCTCAATATTTCCTTCGGCTGCAAAGTTTCCGGTTAGAAATTGCACCCTTAAGGAAACCCGGGCGTTAAAATTGTACCGATAATACGCTCCGAAATTTGGATTGAATTGCTGAAAGAAAGCTGCATCGTCGATATCGCCAATATAACCTGATGTTCCGCCCCAGATACCAATATCGGCAGTCTTTTGCGCTTTACCCGAAACAGTCAGTAAAATGACTGCAAACACCAACAATATTTTATTCATTTTGGTATTCAAATTCGTTGTTTTAAACTTAGTTCCAGGTAAANNTCTTAAAAGTGGTACAAAAGTAATATAATTCGCAAAATAACATACCCCCGGCATATTATAAAACCCAAAAGAACTTTAAAAATTGTTAAGCTGCCTTGTTTTTTGAATGTTCTGTATTTCTGCACCATCCGGCGATTTCGGATACCAGCCGGGAATTAAAAATCCGAAGATTAGAACTCCCTTTCCACTGATTTGCGTTGACCACAGTTTGACTAAATAATTTGTAATGGAATTTACATGTATTTTGTTAGTTCCGGCGATCGGCACCCCACATCAATTTGTTTCGGAGTGTGCTGAAGAATGAAAGTTCGGGAAGTTGCAATGTTTTAAGTTTGAAACCAGCTTTTTTGATTTTGATCTCGGTTGCCAGTTCAACGGGAACCGAACGGAAATCGAGCGAAGCAAGAAAATACGTTCCCCTGCCCTCAACCCTGAGTTTGATTTCGTAATTATCGGGCACAACCATTGGACGCACAGTTAAATTATGCGAAGCAAGCGGTGTGATCACAAAATTTTCCGAATCGGGGGTAAGTATGGGGCCCCCAACACTTAATGAATAGGCAGTTGATCCGGTGGGAGTTGCGATTATCAAACCATCGGCCCAATAATTGTTAAGCAACTCATCGCCCACGTAAGCATAAATATTAATCATCGACGATGTATCGGTTTTCAATACTGTCATTTCATTCAGTGCAAAATTGAAATCAAGATTATCTTTTCCAACAAAATCGACCTGCAACATGGTGCGTTCAATAATTATAAAGTCGTGGTTAAATATTCGGGTAAGCGCGTTCTGAACCTGATTTTCTGCAATGTCTGCCAAAAAACCAAGCCGCCCGCTGTTTACACCAACCACAGGAATATCGAAATTACGAATATTCAGTACCGAATGAAGAAAAGTTCCGTCGCCACCCACACTGAAAATAAAATCACATTGATTATCAAAATCAACAAACGAGTGATACTCTTTAGCATAAAATGGTTCGAAATGCAATTCGTTTGACAGAAAATCGTGAAAGGGTTTGAAAATATGTACTTCAACCTGATTTGATTGTAAAAACCGGAAAAACTCATGTAAAACCGGAATAAAACTTTCTGAAACCGAAGTACCAAAAACAGCCACTTTCATCCCATTCAAATTTTAGAGGTTCATAAATTTCATGAATTGATCGTAACGGTCCATATACAGATCACTCAGCATCGACTGATCGAAATATACCGCCTTGACGGTGTAATTGTATCGTATAAACGACTGAATCAGCGCCGAAAGATCGTCTTTATCGAGTTTCAAAATTACATCGAGTATCTGCGTTCCGGGTTTACGGTCGAGGAAAACACTCAAAATTCGATAGCCGTTGCTCTCGGCAAGCTGACTGATTTCGCTGAGCGAGTAATCATTTGCATTCATTTCGAGCACTACCACACCTCCTATTTCCTGCAACGAAAAAAGTTTAGCAAACCGCCTCGCCAGATCGTAAAGCGTAATAGCACCAATATAATAATGGTCGTCATCGAGCACTGGCAACACACTCAGTTTTAATTTGTACATTAAAATGGCTACCTCAAAAATGTGCTGTTCTTTGTGAGCGTGTGTTGTTTCAAATTTATCAATTTGCGTTTCGAGCGGAACTTCGGTGAGGTTTAAATCATAAATAAGTTTATCGGAAACAAGCCCCAGGTAGCGGTTATCGTTAACCACGGGAATGTGCGATACCCTGAAAACATCCATCCGGTTAAGCGCTTTTTGCCCTTTTTCGGTGCTGTTCACCGATGCTATTCCATCCGATATCAGTTTTTCTGCAATCAAAATCAAATGTTTTATGGTTTATTCATTTTCGCCGAAAGTTGTAACTTGCGCTGCTAAAATTACAAACAATGACCAGATTAAGTGTAAATATAAATAAAATCGCAACACTGCGAAATTCGCGGGGAGGCAAAGTGCCAAGTGTAAAGGAAGCTGCAATAAAATGTCAGCAATTTGGTGCACAAGGAGTTACAATACATCCACGCCCGGATGAGCGGCATATAACCCGGCACGATGTTTACGAGCTGAAACCGCTGATTACCACCGAATTTAATATTGAAGGTTACCCAAGTGAAGATTTTCTGAAAATGGTTACCGAAGTGAAACCTCATCAGGTTACACTCGTGCCCGACACGCACAACCAGCTTACAAGCGATCATGGCTGGGATACATGGAAAAATCTGAGTTTTTTAAAAGAAGTAATTGCAAGACTACAGGAAAATGGCATTCGTACTTCGATATTTGTCGATCCCGATGTAGTAGCCATCGAAGGTGCAGCTGAAACAAAAACCAACCGCATTGAACTCTATACCGAACCATACGCAACGCTATATCCTATAGAACGTTACAAAGCTGTTGAACCATTTGTTGTGGCAGCAAAAGCAGCAAAAAAGATGGGAATTGACGTAAATGCCGGTCACGACTTAAGTCTTGAAAATCTGAATTATCTGTACAAACATATTCCCGACCTTGCCGAAGTTTCTATCGGACATGCACTTATAGCAGATGCTTTATACCTCGGGCTTGAAACCACGATAAAAAAATATCTTGATTGCCTTAAATAGGAATTGAGAGACGAGAGGTGAGCGAAAACTCAAAATGTCTATTCTTCAAAGAACTGATAAGCATTAAAATCCCGGCAACAATGGAATTATTTTTCAGGAAAGATGGAACCGGCTCACCGGTAGTGATTATTCACGGATTGTATGGTTCGTCGGATAACTGGCTGAGTATCGGCAAACGACTTTCGGCAAAGCACACTGTTTATCTGATCGACCAGCGGAACCACGGTCATTCACCGTTTGCCGACTCTCACACTTTTAACGATATGCGCAACGATCTCGAAGAATTTTTCGACCAACATTATATTGAAAAAGCCACCATTATTGGACACAGTATGGGTGGGAAAGTTGCGATGTGGTTTGCTGCCGACTTCCCTGAGCGGGTTGAAAAGCTTGTTATTGCCGATATTGCACCAAAAGATTACCTGCTGTTGGGCGACGATAGCCAGTTTTACCTTCACCAGAATATTCTGCTGGCCATGCAGGAAATCGATTTCAGTAAAATAAAATCACGCGCTGAAGTGGAAGACTTTTTGGTACAAAAAATTGATGACGGGCGAATCAGGCAGTTTCTGCTGAAAAATCTGGAGAAAGAGAAAGCCAGCCACAGTTTCAGGTGGAGGGTAAATGCAGCAGTTTTATATGACCACCTCGACGAAATTGTAAGTGGGGTAAACAAAAGCTGGCTCGACGACAGAATTCCGATTACCAATTATCCGGTGGTTTTTATCCGCGGACTGAAATCGAATTACATATTAAAAGAAGATGAAAAGCTGATTCGTGAAATTTATCCCGATGCCCAGATTATTGATATTCCCGATGCCGGACACTGGCTTCATGCAGAACAGCCCGAATTGTTTACAAAAGCTGTGATGACTTGTTGTTGAAAACAGGGCTTCCAATTTGAATCTTTCAATGTTTACTCAAACAATCAAATTGATTGTTTCCGCTCATTTACAATCTTTTTCAAAGCACTAACATTTACCTCATACATACCATAATGAAGCATCGCATGGCAATTTGGACAAACTGGTATTAAGTCATTTATCGGGTCAACGACATAATTAGCTTTAATCTTGGAAATTTCAACAAGGTGATGAACATGAATAAAATCTTTGCCTAATTTTCCATATACATCTAAAAATTTCATTCCACAGATGTAACAACTTGCTCCATAGTATTGTATACATTTCACTCTTGCCTCTTTATTCCTTTCGTAAGCATTAATATATATCTTTTTTGTTGCGCCTTCTATTAGACCTTTGTATTCATCGATTTCATCTGGATAAATCTTCCTTTCGACTTCCTCCAATTTAGTTGAGTTATATGTCAACACAATTTTTCTACCTTGTTTCACCTTATTGATTTCAGGGAAAGACTCCAAAATTGCCATAACATAAACTGGACTAACTTCAACAAATTCTCTAATCTCCTCCAAATTTATACTCCCATTTTCTTTAAGCAAACTAAAGACACTTTCAAAAACAGATTTCTTTATTATTCTTAGACTCTTACTATTATGAGGTAATACTTCCACCTTATCATTTGTAACAGAAACTATTTTAAAAGGACTTAAATGAGTTAAGGTCTTTAATTCAATGTTTTCAAGTGCTGCTATTTTACTCCAAAAACTTCTCATAATATTTCACCGATTATATTTTTCAGAAAGTTCTTTCAAATTGAGCTGTTGTTCAGTTTTTAACTGTTTCCATTCAAACCGCCAGCCCCAGTTGCCCGTGGCGGTGCCGGGAATATTCATCCGTGCTTCTGTTCCAAGTCTTAAAATATCCTGCATCGGAATTATCGCAAATCTGGCTGTTGATGCAAAAACCATTTCGATAGCATTTGTAAGCGCCGTTTCACCATCGCCAAGGTATTGCCGTACCATTTTTTTCTCTTTCCCTTTCACTGAATTCAACCACCCCAGCGTAGTATCATTGTCGTGTGTGCCGGTACAAACCAGAAAGTTGGGTTTGTAGTTGTGTGGCAGATTTTCGTTTTTGGCATCAGAACCAAACGCAAACTGTAACACTTTTATGCCCATTAAATGCATGTCGTCACGAAGCTTTTCCACTTCGGGGGTTATTACACCCAAATCTTCGGCAATAAAAGGCAGGCTGCCAAAATCGTGCTTAAATTTCATAAGCAACTGATATCCTTTCGCTGCTTCCCATTTCCCGTTTATCGCTGTTTTTTCGTTAGCAGGCACCGACCAATACGATTCGAGACCGCGAAAATGGTCGATACGAACCAGGTTAAACATATTGATATTGAAGCGCAGCCGTGATATCCACCAGTCGAATTGCCGCTCTTCCAACCGTTGCCAGTTAAAAACAGGGTTTCCCCACAATTGCCCGGTTTTGCTGAAATAATCGGGTGGAACGCCCCCCACATGTGTAGGATTCAAATCTTCATCCAAATGAAAAATATCGGTATTCGACCAAACATCGGCGCTGTCGGTTGAAACATACAACGGCACATCGCCAATAATTTCAATCCCCTTTTCGTTGGCATACTTTTTCAAATTGTGCCACTGTCTGAAAAAAAGCCACTGCGTAAACATTCTGAAATCAATTGTGTCTTTCAATTTTTCACGATATTGTGCAACTGCCTCCGGTTTTCTGAATTTGATTTCATCGGGCCATTTGTTCCAGCTTTCGCCTTTAAAATAGTCCTTCAACGCCATAAACAGCGCAAAATCATCGAGCCACCATTTGTGTTCGTATTGAAAATAAAAATACTCACTGATAAAGGGCGCTGTATTCTTCTGGAAATTTTGATATACTTTCAGTAAAAGCGGCAGCTTCCATTTGCGGGCTTCTTCAAAATCAGCTTTTTGAATCGAAAATGCCGGAGCTTTCAAATCAGCTTTTGTTAGCCAGCCATCTTTTACAAGCAGTTCGAGGTCGATGAGTTGAATATTTCCTGCAAAAGCTGAATAGCATTGGTAAGGCGAATCGCCGTAACCTACCTGACCGAGCGGCAGAATTTGCCACAACTTTTGATTTGATTTTACCAGAAAATCGACAAACTGGTAAGCATTTTTTCCAAGAGTACCATTTCCTTCATCGCCCGGCAACGATGTAATATGCAATAAAATCCCGCTTTTGCGTTTATTCATCTTAATTAAATTTTCTTCTGAATTCGGTTAAATGGGTTGCAGTTTGGCGCACGATTCGCTGAACCGCCAATCCATGTTTTAAATCCGGAACAAACGACCGCTCGTCGTTTCCGGTAAAGAAACAATAATGCGCATGAACCATTGACCGCAGCCAGCCGGGAGGAACATGCCCCGACGGGAAACTTGTAACCGGCTGGTAATTGCTGCCCACCATTTGTTTTATCCACTGGTTACTTCCTTCAATATAATATTCAAAATGTTCTGAGTTTTGCGACGAATAACGAATTGCGCCATTCTCGGCATAAATTTCGAGCTGAACCAAATCGCCGGAACCCGAACTGATGCGGCTTGCAGCAAGATTTCCCACTGCGCCAGACTCTGGGTCGAACAAAGAAAGCGAACTGAACAAATCAGAACCGGCTGGTACTCCTTCAAAACCTCCACCCTGCAAAGCGCTTGTAATTTGCAAATCTTCGCTAAGAAATGCCATTAACAGACTGATACCATGCGAGCCAAGGTCGGCCATTGCGCCACCATCGGGGGCGGGAGTTAAACGGGTTACACGTTTTTCGCGGTAAGCAGTTTGAAGGTAATCGCCATGGTAATATTTTAAATCGAAATGAATGGGTTTTCCCAGTTTACCCGATTTCCAGAAATTCAATGCCTCACGCACAGAAGATGTCATCAAATATTGAAAACCAACCTGAATTTTTATGGATGGATTTGCACTTTTCAAAAGCGCCTTCATTTTTTCCTCTTCTTCAAGCGATGAACAGACAGGTTTTTCAAGATAAATTCTTTTTACCGCCGGCATTTGCAGCGCCAACTGAAAATGGTCGAAATGCACGTTATTCGGTCCCAAAATAAAAACTGTGTCGATGTTTTTATTGACAGTGAATTCTTCCACGGTTTCAGCTTTTGCAAATCCAAACTTTTGCGCAAATTTTTCGCGGCTTTCGGGTCGTACAGAAGCCACCGACTCGCGGATGATTTCAGGAACCACCGGATAATAATATTTCAGCACATCCATTGAATAAGCGTGTGCCTGCGCAATTCCACCTGCTCCCAAAAAACCAACTTTTACCAGTTCCATTATCCTAACATTCTGATTTTCTGATATTCTGATTTTTATTCCTTCAGATATTTATCAAGCCAGTTAAAGAAAACCCGCTGCCATAGAATACCATTCTGCGGCTGTAAAACCCAATGATTTTCTTCGGGAAGATAAAGCAACTGCGCCGGAACACCTTTCATAATCGCAGCGTTGAAGGCGGCCATTCCCTGCTCTGACGGAACCCTGTAATCTTTTTCACCCTGAACAATCAAAATAGGAGTATCCCACTTATCCATAAATTTGTGAGGAGAAAAACTATAACTTCGTTGAGCAGCCGCATTGGTTTTATCCCAGTAGGCACCACCATAATCCCAGTCAACAAACCACATTTCTTCGGTGGTTGTATACATGTGTTCGAAGTTAAAAATACCGTCGTGCGCAATAAAAGCCTTGAATCGTCCTTCGTGATTTCCGGCCAGGTACATTACCGAATAACCGCCATAACTGGCTCCAACTGCGCCAAGCTTATCTTTGTCAACAAAAGGTTCCTTAGCAACCTCATCAATTGCAGTCAGCAAATCTTTAATGTTCTGTCCGCCGTAATCTTTCGAAATCTGCTCATTCCACTCCTGACCAAATCCGGGCAAACCACGACGGTTGGGCGCTACAATAATATAACCTTTGGCAGCCATCATCTGGAAATTCCAGCGGTACGACCAAAACTGGCTGACAGTACTTTGCGGGCCACCGCCATTGTATAAAAGTGTGGGGTATTTTTTTGAGGGGTCGAAATGAGGCGGATAAATGACCCATGTGTGCATTTGTTTTCCATCGGTAGTTGGCAGCCAGCGTTCTTCCACTTTTCCAAAAGTAAGCTGGTCGAGAATCCCTTTATTTACTTGTGTCAGTGGGCTGTCTTTCCCTGTAATCGGGTCAACCACATAAATTTCAGCTGGATTGGACATTGATACTTTTTCAGCCACAAGTTTATCGCCTGCAACCGCAACATTCTGATAATCATGCACTCCATCGGTAATTCTGGCAATTGAGCCGTCGGCCAAATCAAGTCTGAAAATTTCATCGGTTCCCTGTGCATTGCTGATAAACCAGATTGATTTGGCATCGGCGCTCCATTTCAGGCCAGCTGCATTATTATCAAAACTTTCGGTGTAGTCTTTTTTCTCCCCTGTTTCAAGGTTAGCAACAAACAACCTGATTTTGTCGGCTTCGTAGCCATCGCGCTCCATGCTTTCCCAGGCAATCATTTTTCCATCGGGCGAAAAGACAGGATTTTGGTCGTACCCCATCATTCCCGAAGTCAGGTTCAGCGTTTCGCCAGTTTCGGTATTGTACAGGTAAATATCGGTATTGGTTGAAATGGCATATTCTTTTCCGCTTTTCTTTTTGCACGTGTAGGCAATTGTTTTACCGTCTGCACTCCAGACAATCTGCTCAGTGCCGCCAAAAGGTTTGTTGGGCGAATCAAAACGTTCGCCTTCCAGAATATCTTTTCCTGTTGTAATTTTTGCATCGGAATAATCAGCCACAAAAATGTGGTTGTACGTGTAATCGTGCCAGCTGTCCCAATGACGATACATAATATCATTTTCGAGTCGTGCATTGGCTTTTGGCAAATCAGGAAACATGTCGTGGATATCCTGATCGAGTTTAACAGTTTTCAGAAAATAGATTTTTGAAAGGTCAGACGCATAATCAAACCCAAAAATTCCGCCTTCAACATTGGTGATTTGTTTTTTGCCGCTGCCGTCGGGATTCATTTCCCACATTTGTGAGCTGCCTGAAACGGAAGACAAATAAGCAATCCTTTTTCCATCGGGCCGCCATTTTACTTCGGCTTCATTTTCAGGCGAGTTGGTCAGATTGACAGGTTCGCCGCCTTCAACAGGTACAGTGTAAATATCGCGGAACGATTTGTTTTTTTCTATGTTCACCCAGGTAACCGTGTAAACCGCGGTTTTTCCATCGGGCGAAACCTGGGTTCCGCCTACCCTGCCAAACGACCACAAAACTTCGGGCGTCATTATGTCGGAAGTCAGTTTTGGAATTTCGGGCAGATAATTTTCAGCAACCGGCGCCTTTTCTTTTTGAGTGCAGCCAAAAATGGCCAGCAACAGTACAAACAATGCTAATTTCTTCATTTCAAATTGATTTATTGAACGGGTTCAAAATAAACATTTTGAAACAAAACGAACAACCGGTTTTTACAGCATCGAAAAATAAATGAAGTTATGAAATAAGAAAATGACTGAAACAAAAAAAGGCGCCGTTACCGACGCCTCATCTTCAACAAATTAACATTAATCAGTTGTTTTCACTGTATTTAAAAACCTCTTCAAATATTATTGTATTGCCTTGGTAATCGATACTTTTCACTTTGAATCTGACAGAATCGACACCAGTAAAAACCAGCGAATCGAGCTTAAATGAAACAAAACCAACATAAGGGACAGCCTCATCATCTCCGTTTTTGTTATGCCGTAACTCGAATTCAAATGGCTGATTTTCAGGAGTTAGTGTTCCGGGTTGTTTTACGAGGTTGATAAAATGGGTTTTGTTGTATCCCCAATATTTGAGTTGAAGGTTGAGCAAATTATTACTTACCCAGTGTTCCTGAACAATAATCGGGTCGTTGCCAATGCTGTCTTCAATTTCTTCGGTAATGTCAATTATTCCTTTCATCAAAACCTCTTCCACCGAATTAATTTTCACATAATAAGCCTCAATTTCTCCCTCGCTATCAAGCTCTTCGTCCAGAACAGTGTAATTAATAAAAACCCTGTCGCCGGTTTCAATTTTATCTTTATCAGAAGCGCCACTCCCACTATTATAATAGTTGTCCCAGGCAACGGGAATTAAAATATTGCCGTCATCGAGTTTAATTCTGTAGGAGTTGGCATTTTCAACAATACCGAAACCAATCCAGATATCGCCGAGCGAATAATCGTCATCACTTTCCATACACCCGGTAAACAATAGTAAAAGGCCTGTGAATAAGCCAAAAATTAACTTCTTCATTCCAAAAAATTTAAATGTTTCCGAGTACTAAGACTGAATTATAATGCAGTGGGTTGCGTTCTCCATAAAAAATTTTCATTTGCTGAAACTGACAATTTTGTCAGTAATGTCATGTTCGCGGGTAGTTTGGCACGCTGATTGTTTTGTCATAACAACATATTTAAATATTTATATATTTGCCATTATGAAAACTCTGGAAGGATTAGCAGCGTTAAAAAATATTACCGGACAGAACGAAAATGTTTGGTTGCTGTTGTTTAAAAAAGGCTCTGAACAAAGCGACTGTGCATTCGACAACTTTGCGAAAACCGAAGTCGGAGAAGGCAATATATTGTGTGTTGCCGATGTTAATGAAGTACGTGACATACACACCGAATACGGGATTTCTTCGGTACCGTCGTTACTTCAGTTTGAAAAAGGGGAATTGAAAAATGTAACCAAAGGATGTCACAAGGCAGAACAGTTTAATGCAATAATCGGGAAAAGTGTTTTTGTTTCGGGAACAGGCAGCGATGAAAAAAGGCAAAAACGGGTGACTGTTTACACAACTCCAACCTGCTCGTGGTGTACCACAATTAAACGACATTTGCAGGCGAATGGAATTCAGTACCGCGAAGTAAATGTGGCAGCCGACCAAAAAGCGGCGGAAGAAATGGTAAAGAAAAGTGGTCAGCAAGGTGTTCCGCAAACCGATATTGATGGACAAATTATCGTTGGATTTGATAAAACAAGAATTAATACCCTACTGGGAATCAGATAAAAAAGTAGATATTTGGAATTTCAGGAGTTACAATAAGAATAACAATTACATAAAGCAAATGAAAAAGTTAATGGTAATGCTGGCAGTTG
>DPCJ01000083.1 GCA_003516705.1 Prolixibacteraceae bacterium
ATTGGTTACGGCGGTCTCGACCACGTAATGGCCAGCGGACAGGATATCAATATCCTTGTGATGGATACCGAAGTATATTCAAATACAGGTGGTCAGTCATCAAAATCGACTCCTGTAGGTGCTGTTGCCAAATTTGCTGCTTCAGGCAAAAGGGTACGTAAAAAAGACCTTGGCGCGATGATGATGAGTTACGGTTATGTGTATGTGGCCCAGGTTGCCATGGGCGCTAACCAGGCGCAGTACATGAAAGCCTTGAAAGAAGCTGAATCTTATCCTGGCCCATCGCTGATTATTGCTTACTCGCCTTGTATCAACCACGGTTTGCGCGCAACTATGGGCAAAACACAGGAAGAAGAAAAGAGAGCAGTGGAAGCCGGTTACTGGAGCTTGTTCCGTTACAACCCGCTGTTGGAAAACGAAGGCAAAAACCCATTCCAGCTCGACTCAAAAGAGCCGGATTGGAATAAATTCCAGGAATTCCTGAATGGTGAAGTACGCTACACCTCGCTGAAAAAATCGTTCCCTGCCATTGCCGACGAATTGTTCCAATCGGCACAGGACAACGCAAAATGGCGCCACGATTCTTACAAACGAATGGCTGCCATGGATTTCTCGAAAGAATAAAAGAAGCCCCACTTAATCTCACTAAAAGAGAGAAACAGGGGAAAACAAAATAACAAAGCCGCTGCAATTGATTTTGCAGCGGCTTTTGTTTATTTCAAACCGACATTTATTGGCCTATCACATTTCTGTTTGAGGCTTTTTCGGGGAGTAAACAACCAAATCACCAACTTTTACCTTGAATCCGGCAGTTGGGTTCAGCAATTTAATATTCACTTTGTGCGGCCCGTCGGGAAGCTGGTATTTCCAGGCTACTTCGTGGCGGCGTTTGCTGAAACCCGATGGCATTATAAATTTCTCAGGCACTCCGCCATCAATGCTCATTTCAAGCTGTAAATCAATATCACTGCCTTTTTCGTCAGCCTTTGCGACACCACCGGTCAATGCAAAACCATTCCCTGTAAATTCAAGAAAAATTTCTTTTGTTTTTGTATCAAGCGCCTGTCCGATATTTTTCCTCTCAACCGGATAATGACCTTCAAAAGCCACTTCCAAAATCACAGGTTTTATTTCCTGAACAGTCAGCTCGATTTTTTCGCCGTCAGTTTTCACCCTATTTTTTTCGAGCACCTGTAAAGCGTGTTTTGTTCCCATTTCGTAAACATCGTTCAGCGAAACTGTGGTGTATTTAAAATCCATATCTTCCACCGGGTAAACTGCTCTTTTCCATTCTTCAGGAATATTTGAATAACCCAGCATGGTTCCGAGAATTCCGCCTGCGCTGGCAGGATTGCAATCCGAATCCTGTCCGCAGCGGGTTGAAATATCAAGTGTTTTGCCATAATCGCCTTCGCCATAAAGAAGCCCGACAATAATGTATGCCGCATTGATTTTTGCATCGATATTAAAATCACGATAAACACCATCGGGGCAGCCAATATCGTGTGACCACTTTTTCTGGGTTTCGTTCCAGGTTTGTTTCCAGTCGGCAGGGTATTGTTTGTGCCAGGCAATCACATCGGCAATGCATTGGTAAAACTGCGACTCCTGCGGAATCGCTTTCAGCGCTTCGGTTACAACAAAATCTACATCATCAGAAACAAATGCCAGCGAATACATGGCAGCCACATAAACACCACCGTACCAGCCATCGCCGTAATTCATGATATGCCCCACTTTGTCACAGATTTCAGAAGAAGTGTTGACCATTCCCGGCGACATCAGTCCGGCAAAGTCGGCTTCAATCTGAAAATCGATATCGTCGGCGTGCGGATTGTTGAGCCAGTGACCCGATTGCGGCGGCATAATTCCGTTGATAATATTGTAACGTCCGGCCTGATTGGCATGCCAGAGCATGTATTCAGCATTGGCATAAGCCATTGCGTGTGAACTGGCCGGAGCATCGATGCCCTCTTTCTCAAAAACATCAACGAAAGTGAGGTCCATATACACATCGTCGTACAACCCGGGTGCGTTTTCGTAATACCACAAACAGCGGGTTGAATCCCAGGGAATGACAACCGAATCGGGAATCATTACTCCATTGTACCTGAATTCGGTAGGTCCGCCATAAGTACAGCCAATCACCTGTCCGGCCCAGCCGCCTTTTATTTTATCCTGTAATTCGGTTTTGGTGAGCGAAGTTTTCAGGTTTTGTGGGTATTCGCTGGTGGATTTTGTGGCACAAGCGGCCAGGATAACAATGGCAAAAAGTAAAGTAATTAGTTTCATCGGTAATGGTTTTAGCTTATTCCAAATATAGATTTTTAGAAGAAGCAAAAAAGATGTATTCTTAAGAATCTGCTTTAATAAAAGTTATTTCTTCCCCCAATAAAAACAAAGAGAACCGTCCTTTTATGAAAAACGGTTCTCCTGTCAACGATATACTTACTTTTAATCCGTTACGGTAATTTCCTTTGTTCTAGTCGGAACAGTGGCATTGTTCTCATAATATTCAATTGTATGTGTACCTGCCAAAAGCTTAATTAACAAATCCGATTTTTCATCTGGATTAATTGTCGTAAACAAATCTGATTCGCCTGAATTAATAAAAGTAAAAGTTTGTTCCTTTTTGTCATGATCAAAATTTGATACCTTCCAGTTAACAGGACCATTGGGTGATATACTATAAAACCAGCCATTTCCCTTCATTACTATTTTTAATGCGGCACCAACCGGAACATTGGCAGCCAGACTGTAAGATTTTGTTTCCATGCTTTTAAACTCGTTTTTATTCCCAAAAAGGATATTTTCTCCGTAATTACTGAACTCCGGGTATTCAATTTTCTTCGTTAAAACATATTCTGTATTCTCTGTAAAAAGTTTGATATACTTTTCAAAATCGGGAATGACAGCGTTTTGGTCTGTTGTTGAAAATCTGGTTTCCATTTTTGAACGAATTCCAGGAAGATCAAGATATTTTGCATCATTTATGAGTAAAGTCCCCAGTTCCTGACTATTTAATATGCCGTCCTCCTTAATATCAGAAATAATTCCTGCCAATAAAGCCGACAAATCTGCATCGGTTCGAAAACCCTGAACAATCAAAGAAATTGCCAGTAAAATAGCATTATCATCACCACTGCTTGTAATATTCAACGCTTCTGATGGTTTAATATCACTCTTATTTAAGGAAAATATATTTAAAATTTCGGCTTCAGCCTGCTCTTTCGCTTCACGAAACGTACTTCCGCTATTAACCAGATATTCTGCACGTTGACACTCTAAATGCGATAAAATGTTTACATTCACTTGTGACTTATCGGATAAATCAACCAGTGAGTATAATGTAAGCTGCGAAGCAGAATTTCTGCCTGTAACTTCATTAAAATAATATCCATCCGCTTTTATTTTTACAAAGCTGCTTTCAAGCGTTATATCCCTGAATTCAAACGTTCCTTTGTCATCAGTTGTTTGCGAATTAAATGATTTCCCTGAAGGTGTGAGCGATTCTGATAGTTCAAATAATGATATGGATGAACCATTTAGAAAAGGGCCTTTTTGTATTACACCATTTACAAGTTCCTTCGAAATCGAAGTGGGATCTTCCGCATTATTACACGCACTAAAAAAGATAATGGAAAATAAACCAATTGTTAGAAGTCTGAGATTTTTCATGTTTTGGATTTTTGATATTTTTTTTGAATTACAGTTCCGGGTTAATTTATCACCGCCATAACAATGATTAAAATTGCTAGTGATCGGCTATTTGCTTAATAAAGTGTGGTTTTACTATATGTGTATTTTACGAATTAAAGCTGAGCTAAAATAAGAAAAAATTGGTTATACCTGAATGAAGCCTATATTTTTTATAAGATCAGGTTCACAGGGAAAGCAAATTTGTCTATTCAAGTTTTTTTGCCTCGTCCCAAATCACATCCATTTCAGCCAATGTCATATCGTGCAGCGATTTTCCTTTGGCCAAAGTCTGACTTTCCAAATAATTAAAACGTTTGATAAATTTCAGGTTGGTGCGTTCGAGCGCAGCTTCGGGGTCGATTCCATACAAACGGGCTGCATTTACCATCGCAAAAAACAGATCGCCAAATTCGGCTTCCATTTTATCTTTGTCCACTTTGTCAATTTCGTATGCCAGTTCACTAATTTCCTCTTTCACCTTATCCCATACCTGCTCGCGGTACTCCCAGTCGAACCCAACGCCGCTGGCTTTTTCCTGAATGCGGTTGGCTTTCACTAATGCGGGCATTGCCACCGGAACACCTTCCAACACACGTTTATTGCCGCCTTTCTCCTTTAGTTTTAGAGCTTCCCAGTTCTGCTCCACTTTGCGGGCTGAGCCGTCAACGTCAACTTCGCCAAAAACATGCGGATGCCGGTAAATCAGTTTTTTGTTGATGCCTTCCAAAACATCGGCCATATCAAAAGCACCATTTTCGGACCCGATTTTTGCATAGAAAACGATGTGTAGCATCAGGTCGCCCAACTCCTTTTTTATCTCGTTCAGGTCGTTTTTCAGAATAGCATCTCCCAGTTCGTAGGTTTCCTCAATGGTAAGTTTTCGCAGCGATTCGAGGGTTTGCTCCTTGTCCCACGGACATTTGGAGCGTAACTCATCCATAATTTCGAGCAGTTCTTTAAAGGCTTCCAGTTTCTTTTGCATTGCGTGAATTTTAAGGTGCCAAATTAATCATTCCCGAAGATTTTACCTTTGTTGCAAGCTTGTTTTCACCAGCGAATTCCGATTTATTTTCTAATTTTGAAACCTGTAAAATCAAATTTAAAAACCAAAGTTTGGACAAACAAATCATACTCGAAGGAATTGACCCGCTGGAGTTTTTTGGGGTAAACAATTCAAAAATCGATTTAATTACCTCTTTTTTCCCGAAACTGAAAATCACAGCACGCGGGCATTCAATCAATATTCAGGGAGAAGAATCGGAATTGAAATTGTTTGAAAAAAAGTTTGCCATCATTCTCGACCATTATGTACAGTATAACATCTTAACGCCCGATATCATCCGCGAAATTATGGGAGCTGGATTTTCTTCGATGGAAGAAAACGGCCTGACTGACACCGACATTATTGTTTTCGGGAATAACGGAAAGCCAGTGCGCGCCCGCACGCCCAACCAGCGTTTGTTGTTTGAGGAAAGTGTAAAAAACGACCTGCTTTTTGCCATTGGTCCGGCCGGAACCGGTAAAACCTACACTGCCATTGCGCTGGCTGTAAAAGAGTTGAAGAACAAGGAAATCAAAAAAATAATTTTAAGTCGTCCGGCTGTTGAAGCTGGCGAAAACCTGGGTTTCCTGCCCGGCGACCTGAAAGATAAAATCGACCCGTATTTACAGCCACTTTATGATGCGCTGCAGGATATGATTCCGGCGAAAAAGCTGGAAGAGTTTATGAAAGACGGCACCATTCAGATTGCACCGCTGGCTTTTATGCGCGGCCGCACGCTGAGCAATGCTTTTGTGATTTTGGATGAAGCGCAGAACACCACGGTAAACCAGTTAAAAATGTTTCTTACCCGAATGGGGATGAATGCAAAATTCATTATCACCGGCGATGTAACACAAATTGATTTACCGCCAAAAACCCAGTCGGGACTGGTGCATGCGCTGAAAATTCTGAACAAAATTAAATCAATTTCGGTTATTGAATTCGATAAACGCGATATTGTCCGCCACAGGCTTGTGCGCGAAATTGTGGAAGCTTACGAGAAGGAAAAACACAATGCATGAATGCTACAATGCAAGAATGCATGAATGAAAGAATGCGAGAATGAGAAAATTTGAAAAGGAGATAATGGAAAGTTTCGGGTTACAAGTTCCGGGTTTCGGGTTTCGAGTTCCCACTTTCGAGTTCCCAGTTTCGAGAATCCAGTATCCAGTATCTTTTCCCATGATTTCCACCAATTTTATAATCTCCACAAATCACTACAAATCACTAATTTTCCAGTATCAAAAATCCAGTATCGAAAATCAAATCCAGTATCGAAAATCAGAAATAATAAATAATCATTAATATATAATCAATCATCATGAGTAACGCTTTAACAAAAACAGAATTCAACTTTCCGGGACAGGTTAGTTTATACAAAGGAAAAGTGCGCGATGTATATAACATCAACAACGACTTCCTTGTAATGGTGGTTTCCGACCGCATTTCGGCTTTTGATGTGGTGCTGCCCAAGGGAATTCCATACAAAGGCCAGGTACTGAACCAGATTGCTGCGAAATTTCTCGATGCAACTGCCGACATCGTTCCGAATTGGAAAATTGCTTCGCCTGACCCCAATGTGACTGTTGGCCACATGTGCGAACCTTATAAAGTTGAAATGGTGATTCGCGGTTATCTTACCGGCCACGCCGCCCGCGAATACAAACTGGGCAAACGCATGATTTGTGGTGTACCCATGCCCGAAGGAATGGTTGAAAACCAGAAATTCCCGGAACCGATAATAACACCAACGACCAAAGCATCTGAAGGTCACGATGAAGATATTTCGCGCGAAGAAATTATTGCGCAGGGAATTGTTGACAAAGCTGAGTATGAAATGCTTGAGGATTACACCCGCAAACTTTTTAATCGCGGAACCGAAATGGCTGCTGCAATGGGTTTGATTTTGGTGGATACCAAATATGAATTTGGTAAAAAGGATGGCAAAATCTACCTCATCGACGAGATTCATACACCCGACTCAAGCCGCTATTTTTACGCCGAAGGTTATGCCGAAAGACTTGCCAAAGGCGAACAACAAAAGCAGCTTTCAAAAGAATTTGTGCGTCAGTGGCTCATCGAAAACGGATTTCAGGGCAAAGAAGGCCAAACAGTACCTTTTATGAGCGACGAATTTGTTGTCTCGGTTTCCGACCGCTACATTGAACTGTATGAGAATATTACCGGCGATAAATTTCAAAAATCGGATGCTTCGAAAATTGAAGCCCGCATTGAAATTGCCGTAAATGAATTTCTGAAAGGTAAAATTTAATTGTACCGTCTTTCCGAACTTGTTTCGGAATCTTCTGCAAATCAAAGATGCTGAAATGAATTCAGCATGACGTTCTTAAATGAGTTTTTGAAAGGAAAAGTATAATTTTTAGCTGTCATTTCGACGAAGGAGAAATCTCTTCATTAAAAAGACAGATTTCTCACTCGTGCCTCGTTCGAAATGACAGAAAACGAAATAAATTATGAAATCAAAACAATTGCTTCTCGCTTTTATCATACTGTTTGTTAGCTTTTCTCTTGCTGCACAGGACGAATTTACACTGGTTAAAGTAGGCGACACAGCACCCGATTTTTCGTTTTCAACCGAAAACGGCCAGACAAAAAAACTTTCGGAACTGAAAGGCAAAGTGGTTTGGATAAACTTTTTTGCCACGTGGTGTGGCCCGTGCCGGCAGGAATTGCCACACCTGCAAAAAGAGGTGTACGACAAACTGAAAAGCAACAAAAACTTTGAACTGATTATTCTGGGCCGCGAACATTCCTGGGCCGAAATCAACAAATTTAAAACCGACAACAAATTCAACATGCCTTTTTACCCCGATACCGGACGGAAAGTTTTCTCGCTGTACGCCAAACAAAACATTCCGCGCAACTTTGTGATTGGCAAGGATGGAAAAATTGCTGTCACTTCAACGGGCTTTACCGAAAAAGAGTTTGCCGAAATTATCAGCAAAGTGGAGGGATTATTAAAATAATTCCTTTATTTTTTTATTCTTGCAAATAATATGGTACAGAAATCGTGTGTAATCTTTTGCCGCTGTAGCGCAGGAATCATCAATGAAGAAGTTTTGAATAAACTTTCAGAGGGATTGCAGCATTTCGAAGTTTCTGTTTTCGAGTTGCGCGATTTGTGTGCTTTCACTGTAAATGAAAAAGATGTGCTGAAAACCATCGCAGCTCAGTTTCAGCAAAAAATAATTATTGCGTGTTATCCGCGGGCAATTAAAAATATGTTTCGGCAGGCCGGTATCGATTTCGGCGATTTTACCGTATTGAATTTCAGAGAGCTGACCCCGGAAACGATTTTTTCGAAACTAAAAAACGATTTCCAAATCCCGGCTGGCAAAGCCAGTTACCAGTTACAAATCACCGGGCTTGATGTTCCGGCATGGTTTCCGGTTATCGACGAATCGCGCTGTACACTTTGCGGACGTTGCGCCCGATTCTGCCTGTTTGGTGTTTACACCTTCGACAAAAAAAACCTGACTGTAATTCACCCGCTGGCATGTAAAAATAACTGTCCGGCTTGTGGCCGAACTTGCCCGACCTCAGCCATCATTTTTCCGAGATTAGCTGAAAATTCGGCACTTTCGGGAGCCGAATCCACCGAAAATAAAATTACTGTTGACCAGGGAAGTTTGCTGATGACATTGAATGAACGAAACCTGAACCGCCGCAACATTTTCAGACAAGGAGTTGTTGAACAGGCCGAAGCTGAAAGAAAAAAAGCGCTGGAAGAGTTTAAAACGGGGCAATTCAAACTGAATAGGAATGATTAAACGAATACTTCGGAATACCGATAAAAAATGCCTTTACAAATTTGTGGTAAACATGGGTGTGAAGGGAACGATGAGTTTCAACCGTTTTCAGAAAAGACTGAAAAAGGGAGAATTTTTCCCGGCGTTTCATTTTATATCTGTAACCGACGATTGCAACCTCAACTGTCAGGGATGCTGGGTAACCGGGAAAAAGAAAAACGCGCGCATGTCACCCGAAATGTTAAACCAGATAATCGACGAAACAAAAGCAAAAGGTTCTTATTTCTTTGGAATTCTGGGAGGCGAACCGCTGCTGTACAAACCACTTTTTGATGTATTCAGAAAGCACCCCGACTGTTATTTCCAGCTTTTTACCAACGGAACGATTTTAACCGCGGAAATTGCGGAGGAGCTGCGTAAAATTTCAAATGTCACTCCATTAATCAGTTTCGAGGGTGACGAACAGGTGGCAGATGTTCGTCGTGGTGGAAACAATGTTTTCAGGCGAACGGTGCAGGCGGTTGAAAACGCAACCAACGCCGGACTGATAACCGGTGTTGCCATGAGCGTTTGCAAATCGAACTTTCAACTGGCTTTGTCAGATGAGTTTGTAAACTCGCTCATCAGTAAAAATGTGGCTTACCTGTGGTATTACATTTATCGTCCGGTGGGTGAAAATGCCACGCCCGAACTTGCACTCAGCAAAGAAGAAATTCAGCAATTGCGACAGTTTATGGTGAACGCCCGCAACAAATTTGATATTGCAATTATCGATGCGTACTGGGACCACGATGGTAACGGATTGTGTCCGGCTGCTTCGGGACTGAGCCACCACATCAATGCATCGGGTGATATTGAACCCTGCCCTGTAATTCAGTTTGCCACCGACCGTGTGGGAGAAAAACCACTGCATTCGGTTTACAGCGATTCTGTTTTTCTGAAAGAGTTGAAACTTGAAATTCCGAAAAAAACTTCGGGTTGTATCGTTATGGAAGACCCGCAATGGCTTGTTGATTTTACTGAAAAACATGCAGCTGCCGACACTTCGGGGCGCGGGAACGAGGCTGAAAGGTTAAGATTGATGACGCAGATTCCAAGTCACGGTTCAGGAATTCCGGTACCTGAAAAAGGATGGATTTATCGATTTGCCAAAAAACGGGCTTTTTTCGGGTTGGGAGCTTACGGATAAAAAAAATGAGCGCAACAAAACAATTGCAAAAAGTACCCCGTGATAAAAAATTGCGCGAATCGTTGCGCAAGGAAACCTTGCGGGTTGTTGCCGACAGCAAAATACTTCCTCCTGCCAACATGGAAATTCTGGAAAACATTGCTAAACAAATCTTAGAACATTTAAAAGTCAGTGCCGAATATCTTCATTTTACCATGATTTTGCTGGGCAACGAAATCTGGCGCGAAGTTGTTTCGGCTACACCGTTTCAGCGCCGGTTGCTGCTTTTGCCACAGTGTTTGCGGAATAATCTGCAATGCAAAGGCGTTTTCGACGAAATGGGTTTGCTGTGTGCCGGGTGTAAAAGCTGCCAGCTCGACAATATTCTTTCGAGAGCCGAACAATTAGGTTACGCTACGCTGGTAGCCGAAGGTACAACTGTTGCCATCGGACTGGTGGAAGAAGGGTCAATCGATGCTGTGATTGGTGTGAGTTGCATGCCGGTTCTGCAAAACTCTTTTGCACCGGTTACTCTTGCAGCAGTTCCCGCAATTGGACTGCCACTTTTATTCGACGGGTGTGAAAATACATCACTCGATTACGACTGGCTGTTCACAGAAATGGAACAATTGAGCGGCAACACAGCATTTAGTCCGCTTTCGGTTTCGCTGCTGAAAAACAGGGTTAACGACTATTTTACACCTGAAAGATTGACTGCATTTTTCCCTGGAAATTCAGAAACAGAAATATATGCACGGAAAATGATGGCAATGGGCGGACAACGGATGCGCCCGCTGCTGGCGGTTCTGGCTTACCAGTCGTACGCAACAGAAATTAATGAAAAAGCACAGGTTGCACTTGCTATGGTTATCGAATGTTTTCATAAAGCATCGCTGTTGCACGATGATATTCAGGATGATGCGGAAGCACGATACGAAAAGCCGACATTACATAAAACCGATGGAATACCTGTTGCCATCAACGTTGGCGATTACCTGGTTGGAAAAGGCTACCACATTTTATCGCAACTTCAGTGCGACCCGGCTGTTCACGCCAGATGTCTGGGAGTGGTTTCAGCCTCGCATCTGAAATTATCGGAAGGCCAGGGTGCCGACATACTGCTTCAGAAAAATATTGCAAATACCTCAGTTAATGGTATGTTGCGGATTTTTGAACAAAAAACCGGGGAAGCTGTAAAAGTGGCATTGATGACAGGCGCTATTGCCGGAAATGCCCCGGCTGAAGACATTGAACATCTTTCAAAATTTTCAGAATGGTTTGGAATTGCTTACCAGATTCGTGACGATTTAAATGAGTTTCGTGGCGAATCGGAACGAAAACATCCGTTTGATTTTCCGTTTTTACTTGCATTGCTAAATCAAAGTATGAATGGCGAATCGCCAAAATTCGCCGAAATGCTGCAAAAAAATAACTTCGGAATTCTTATTGATTATCTCAAAAAATACAGAGCTGTAGAAACAGCCGACAGGTATTTGCAGCAATACATTGCCAAATGTTATGCGGAGCTTGATTTGCTGAAAAATATGAAACTCCGGCTCAGCCTTTACGGTATTATGGGCAAAGTGTTTAAAAGATGAAAATGGCAACTGAAAATCATATCCCTTTTATTTTACAGTTCGTTTCAGGCATAAAAAACGGGTTTTTGATGCTCGATGAAACTGCCCAAAATGAAGTGAGGAGTTTTATTGAAAGTTGCCAGCACCCCGACGGAGCATTTACCGACCGTGGCGGAAATCCCGATTTTTATTACTCGCTGTTTGGAGTATTAATTGCATCAGCAATAGATTTAAAAGATTTAACAGATAAACACAGTGATTTTATTCAGCAGGTTGAACCACCGGAAAAACAGGGTGCAATGTTTTTTGCATACACGCTTATCCGTTCTTTCCTGTCGGAAAACAACGCGCAACAACCCTCGATTTTGAAACTTACAAGAATGCTTTTCAATAAAAGCAGAAATGTAAATCCTGGTTACCAGCTGTTTATGTGGATGCTGACTTTCGATTTTCTTTACGGAAAGCGCCAGCTAATACTTTTCCCTGCGAGAATATTTTTGTCGGTTCACCGGCCAACCACCGATTTGCCCTGTAGTGTGGTGGCGGCATACGCGGTTGCCCGCTACTTTTCAGGGTTAAATGTAAATAACGAACTGAAAATGCTGTTCTCCTATTTCGAAGAAGGAAAGGGATTTAAAATGTTCCGCGATGTTAACCACCCCGATTTGCTTTCGACAGCCGTTGCACTTTTTGCATTGAAAACGGCAGGCGCCGATTTCCGGCTGATTGTTCCTGATTGCCTGAACCTGGTTCAGCAAAATTATGCCGACGGCGCTTTTTTATCGGGCGACGGTGACACCACCCGCGACCTTGAATACACTTTTTACGGGCTACTGACTTTAGGAGTACTTTCGCAATATGAACAAAACTGAGATTCAAAACTGGTTGGAAGAAACCGGAAGAATCCTTGCCAACGACCGCAATTCAGAAGGATTCTGGGAAGGCCGGCTCTCGTCGAGCGCATTGGCGGTGGCAGTTGCGGTGGCTGCACTGCATTTCGATGACAGGGTAAAAAATTCAACAGAGATAAAAAAAGGGCTGCAATGGCTGATAAATAATATCAACAACGATGGCAGTTTTGGTGACACGCCTGAAAGCCCTGGCAATGTGAGCACCAGTTTGCTTGTTTACGCTGCCATCAATTTATATGCTTCTGAAGTCCAGCAAATCGGCGAAGTTCACGCCCGCCTTGCCAATTATCTTTTACAACAGGGAGTTGATGTTACAACATCGCAGGTAGCCCGGTCGATTCTGACACATTATCGCAACGATTATACTTTTTCGGTTCCCATTCTTGCCATGTGCGGATTGTGTGGCGTACCCGGCGACGATGCTTTCAATCATATTCCGCAGTTGCCTTTTGAACTCTCGCTCCTGCCCCGCCGCTTTTACCGGATGCTCAATTTAAGCGTGGTAAGTTATGCGATACCTGCACTTGTGGCCGTTGGAATTGTGATTTTCAAAAAGAAAAAATCCAATCTTTTCTGGCGCATTGTCCGTAAATTTTCAATCGGAAAAGCAATGAAAATCTTGCAACGGATGCTACCGGAGAGTGGCGGCTATCTTGAAGCAATTCCACTTACGGCATTTGTAGCCCTGAGCCTTATCAACTCAGGCTTTGCTGAAACCGAGGTTGTAAAAAAGGGCATTCAGTTTCTGAAAAGAACACAGCGAGAAGATGGTGGCTGGCCCATCGATATTGACCTATCAACCTGGGTTACTTCGCTTTCTGTCAAAGCTTTTCGTGGCAAACTAAATGGATTTTTAGATTCAGATGAACAGGATAAAATAGCCGACCATTACCGCTGGATACAGAATAAAACTATTCACCCATTTAACGGAACAAAACCCGGTGGCTGGGGCTGGACAAATTTCTCCGGCTCGGTGCCCGATGGCGATGATACGCCAGGAGCAATTCTTGCGCTTTTAAAACTTCAGCCCAAAGAGAAAATCAAAACAGAAATTTTTGCTGCCATTGAATGGTTACGACAACTTCAAAACAGCGACGGCGGACTACCTACATTTTCAAAAGGCTGGGGAAAATTGCCCTTCGACCAAAGCTGTGCCGACCTGACCGGCCACGCATTGCTGGCTGTTTCCGCAGTTGCAGAAGAGTATTATGAAACGCTGAAACCTGCTGAGAAAAAAATGCTGGAAAAGATGTTTCAAAAAACAATAAAATTCCTCGATTCAGCGCAATTCGAAAATGGAAGCTGGCTTCCGCTTTGGTTTGGCAATCAACATATATCTAATCATACAAATCCGGTTTATGGAACAGCGCGTGTGCTTACTTATTTAAAAGATGCTGCGGTGCACAAATGGCACAATTATAAAACACAAACCCAACTCAACCGGCTGATCGATAAAGGCACAGCTTTCCTGGGTTCGGTGCAAAATGCAGATGGAAGCTGGGGTGGAGACAGAAATATTGCAGGAAGTATGGAAGAAACAGCCCTGACAGTTTCGGCGTTGGCATCGCAGAAAAATATTGATTTGTGTAATTCGGGTTTGAAATGGATGAAAGATTATCAACAGAAACAAGGTTTTAAACCGGCACCCATCGGGTTATATTTTGCATCGTTGTGGTACGACGAAAAACTTTATCCAATTACCGCGTGTTTGGAAGCCCTGATACGAATAGAAGAAATTGCAACGTCATAATCAACTCCTTTTTTAAAAATATGAACATTGGGTAATATTTTTTGTTTGAAATATCAAACCTGAAAATTAGAATTTCGTACATTGCAGGTGATTTACAAACGGAATGGTAACTAAAATTAAAGGAAAATGAAAAAATTGTCGCTAATCGCAGCCGTTTTATTTTCGGCTATCTTCATTCAATCATGCAACGAACCCCTGGTAAATGAAACCGTAAGCGATGAATTATCGCTGAAATCAGCCGATGGCAAAAAAAGCTACATCGTTGTGCTGAAAGATGCTCAACTGGAAACAGAGCTGGCTGCTGTAAAAGGTTATGAAGCCAAACAGCAGAAAGCCAAATCGGCAGCTGAAAAAATTATGAAACGTGCCGGAATTACCGATGGTGAACTGGGTTTTGTTTACGGATCTTCCATTAAAGGTTTTTCTGTAAAAATCGCTCCCGGCCAATTAAAAAAATTACAGGATGATCCTTCGGTAAGTTATATTGAAGAAGACCAGATTATAACACTGGTCATTCCTGATGTGAAAATTAAGGGAAAACCTACGAAACCTGCACCGACTCCTCCTGCTCAAACAACTCCTTGGGGAATTTCAAGGGTACATGGCGTAGCAACTTATTCTGGATCAAACAAAATCTGGATCATTGACACAGGTATAGATTTAGATCATCCTGACCTGAATGTGGATGCAGCCAGTGGTTGGAATTTTGTTGCCGGCACTCAATTAGCAGACGATGACCACGGTCATGGCTCGCATTGCGCCGGAATTGCTGCTGCAGAAAATAATACCATTGGCGTTATTGGAGTAGCTGCCGGAGCAACGGTTGTTCCGGTTAAAGTGCTCAACCGCCGTGGGTCAGGTACCTATTCCGCTATAATTGCAGGTGTTGATTGGGTGGCTGACCATGGCGTTACCGGTGATGTAGCAAATATGAGCTTGGGAGGAGGATTCTATCAGCCAATAAATGATGCAGTAATAGCTGCTTCTGCAAAAGTGAAATTTTCTCTCGCTGCCGGAAACGAAAGTACTGATGCAAATACCAAATCGCCAGCCAGTGCAAACGGAGTAAACATTTACACCATTTCGGCAATGGACAGCGCTGATAAATTTGCCTATTTTTCCAATTTCGGTAACCCACCTGTCGATTACTGTGAACCTGGTGTTAGTATATATTCTACATACAAAGGAGGCGGATATGCAACCATGAGCGGAACTTCAATGGCTGCGCCACATATGGCAGGCATCTTACTTTTAGGAGCGGTTACAAAAGATGGAACTGTTTTAAATGACCCAGATGGTGATCCTGACTCAATTGGAGTTCATTAAGATATTTTATCCTTAAGATATAAACCCGGGTAGTTTTATCCGGGTTTTTTATTGCCATTTCAGAATTAAACCCTTTTTTGTCTTTTAAATTGAATTCCCTATTTTTGCACCTCAATTTTGAAAGTTATTGTGATGCACCTGTACAACCGTATTAATAAGGAAGAGCTGAAGAAGAAGCTGATGGAAGAGCATTTTCAACGGAAAACCATTTCGTTTTATAAATACCATTATCTGGAAAATCCGCATGAATTCCGCGATAACATTTTTCGGGACTGGGATGCTTTGGGTTGTTTTGGCCGTATTTATGTGGCCCGCGAAGGAATAAACGCACAAATGAGCGTGCCGGAACAAAACTATGAAGCTTTTCTGAAAACCTTTGAAAAATATGAAATCCTGAACGGGATTCCGATAAAGTATGCCATCGAAGACGATGGAAAATCGTTTTACAAACTCACCATCAAAGTACGGCCAAAACTTGTTGCCGATGGATTGGACGACGGTGCATACGACGTTACCAATGTGGGCAAACACCTCAGCGGACTTGAATTCCACGAGCAGATTGGCAGGGAAAACACGTTGGTTGTTGATATGCGCAATTACTACGAAAGCGAAATCGGCCGTTTCGAGGGCGCAATTTGCCCGGAAGCCGATACATTTCGAGAAGAACTTGAAATCGTGACCGACCTGCTCCAGGATAAAAAAGACAAAAAAATATTGTTGTATTGTACCGGCGGTATCCGTTGCGAAAAAGCCAGCGCTTACTTAAAACACAAAGGTTTTGAAGATGTAAACCAGTTGCATGGCGGGGTTTTGGAGTATGCCCGTCAGATTAAAGCTGCAAAACTTGAATCGAAATTTATTGGCAAAAACTTTGTTTTCGATGAACGATTGGGCGAAAGCGTTGACGGACAAATTATTTCACGCTGCCACCAGTGCGGCATACCCTGCGATACGCACACCAACTGCGCCAATCATGGATGTCATATCCTGTTTATTCAGTGCCCCGAATGCGCTGAGAAACACCTCGGTTGCTGCACCCCCGAGTGTGCCGATTCACTTAGCAGCGGAAAAACACGAACAAAAGCAGCTTTTGGCAACAGCCGCAAATACAGGAAAAGTCTGGCCCTGATTAAAGCCAGTTTGTAACAAAAAAATGATTTAGAAAAGCAGATTTAATTTTAACAATAGATTTGTCAGGACGTCAACCTGAACTTGTTTCAGGTTCTCCATTTGGTAAACAATGATTCTGAAACAAATTCAGAATGACGTACTAATCAAGTACTGCAAATAAATTATGGCTTTATAATAAAATGAGCAACTTTTGGAAAGAATTTAACGGTCCGGTTTTTTCACTGGCGCCAATGGAAGACGTTACCGATACTGTTTTTCGCGAAATCGTATTGGGAATGGCAGCTCCCGGAAAACTGCATGTGGTTTTTACCGAATTTACATCGGTTGAGGGGATGAATCACCCGGTTGGCCGTAACCGTGTTTCAGAACGGTTGATTGTAAATGATTCGGAGCGGGAGTTGCTCAAAAAAATGAACGTGAAACTTGTTGCCCAAATCTGGGGGCGAAGTCCTGAAATTTATAATAAAGTTGCCCGTCACCTCACAGAAAATTACCAGTTCGATGGAATCGACATTAACATGGGTTGCCCGGTAAAAAAGGTGGTAAAACAAGGTGCATGCAGCGCGCTGATTGGTGAACCATCGCTGGCTAAGGAAATTATTCAGGCTGCAAAAGAGGGTACAAATCTGCCCGTGAGTGTAAAAACACGAACCGGAATCAAACAACATCAAACCGAAGAATGGATTGCACAATTGCTCGAAGTCGAACCGGCAGCCATTATTTTGCATGGCCGCACACAGCGAATGCAAAGTGAAGGCGATGCTAACTGGAACGAAATTGCCAAGGCAGTTGCGTTGAAAAATCAAATCAGCCCTACCCTTCCACTACATGGAAACGGCGATGTTTTTTCGTATGCCAATGGTTTGAAAAAAATAGAAGAAACAGGTGTCAGCGGAGTGATGGTTGGCCGCGGAATTTTTCAAAATCCATGGTTTTTCGACCCTGAAAAAACAGAAGTTACAAAAGAAGAAAGAATCGAAAAGTTGATTCAGCACACCCGGCTTTTTGAACAAACCTGGGGTGGCAGAAAAAACTTCAACATCCTGAAACGGTTCTATAAAATCTACCTGAACAGTTTTGAAGGCGCGGTAAAAATGCGTGCCGATTTAATGGAAGTAAAAAATTACCAGGAGGTTTATTCTTACTTTGGTTAATTTCAACCGTCATTCAGAGGGTTCACTCAAATTTTTTGAACATAATGAATTGGTGACAATGAGATGCTGAAACAAGTTCAGCATGACGTTCTAATAAACATTTTTGTATAGAACGTCACCCTGAACTTGTTTCAGGGTCTTTATTTCGAAATCTGTTATTAGTAACTTGTTTCGGAATCTTCAAAAAAAAAAATGATGCTGAAACAAGTTCAGCATGACGATCAAAGAATGATTTTACCTCAATAATATTGGCTTCTTTATTTCAGGGGAAACGTGTTTTGAAATGTCATGGTAGTAATTCAACCTAAAATGAGTTACTAATTAAAAAAAAACAAAAAACCATGAAAAATCAATTCAACAGAAGAAAATTTGTGACCGCCGGTGCTTTTGCAGGCTGCGCCCTGCTTGTTTCAGGATTTAAAGGATTTGCCCATCTCCAAAACCAGATTCCCGACCCTAAGAAGCTGAATTACTGTGGCTACACCTGCCCAAAAGATTGTGTATTTCTCGAAGCATCGGTTAAAAACGATGTAGAACTGAAAAAGAAAGCCTACGAAACCTGGGAAATGAAAGAGCGTTTTGGGGTTGCAGAATTCGACCCTGATAAAATTTTCTGCTTTGGCTGCAAAACCACTGATAAACCTGTGGGTATAAGGTTGCAAAAATGCGATGTCCGCAATTGTGCAATCGATAAAAAGCTGGATTCATGTATTGAGTGTAACGACCTAAAAACCTGTGAAAAAGATTTGTGGAAAAAGTTTCCGGACTTTAAAAATGCGGTTATCAAAATGCAGACTAACTATTTTGCAAACAAATTGTGAATAAAAAAACCCGGAACTCAATAACTCCGGGTCTTTAAACATTTTAGATATGACTAAACTAACAATAGAACCACTTTTAATTAAAGTTCGAGGTATCTCAAAAACTCGTCTCTAACCGCTTTGTCTTTAAATTTTCCTGAGTACTCAGCAGTTACCGTACTGCTGCTTTCGTCCTGGATACCGCGTGATGAAACACACATGTGTTTGGCATCAATAATAATTGCAACATCATCAGTTTTTAAAATTTTTCTTAGTTCGTCGGCAATTTGCACAGTTAAACGTTCCTGCACTTGTGGCCGGCGCGCATAATAATCAACAATACGGTTGATTTTGCTGAGCCCGATGACTTCGCCATTCGAAATGTAGGCCACATGCGCTTTCCCGACAATCGGCAAAAAGTGATGTTCGCAGGTGGAATTCATGTTGATGTTCTTTTCCACCAGCATTTCGCCATATTTAAACTTGTTTTCGAATACCGAAATTTTTGGTTTATTTTCAGGATTCAAACCATAAAAAATTTCTTTAATAAACATTTTTGCCACACGGTGTGGTGTTCCCCGCAAACTGTCATCAGTTAAATCCAGTCCCATCGTTTCCATAATATCCCGGAATTTATCTTCAATAATGGCCATTTTTTCTTCATCAGAAATAGCAAAGGCATCTTCGCGCATCGGCGTGTCAATCGATGTTGCAATATGATTATCTCCAAAAAGTTCAAAATCATTTATATCGATGGTACGATTTCCCTTTCCATTTCCGTTGGTCTTACCGTTGGTCTTACCGTTTACCTTAGTTAAAATTAATTCGTCTCTCATAGCTTTCGTTTTTTGTTTCCGCTACCGGAATTGTTTCTTTGTTTTCAATCTCGAAACTATAAACAGACAAATTTGTATTTTGTTTATGAAATCAATTTTTTTTCTTAAACAAAACAAATCCGATTTACCCTGAATAACCCTCAATATTTCAAATTTACTGATATTCAAACAGTATGAAGATGGTTTAAAGCCTCTGGTAAATAATAATTTTCTAATTTCGCCATCATCAAAATAATGAGATTATGCACTTCAAAATAATGTTCTTCATTTTTGTAGGCTTAGCTGTTTTTGGCTGTAAACAACCCGTTCCGAAATACATTTACAATGATGGAATAATTCATGGTGCACCCTACCATATTGTGTATAAAAGTCCGGCAGGTGAAGATTTTCATGCAGAAATTGATACGCTTTTGAAAAACCTGAACATGATTTTCTCGACTTACGAGAAAGAATCGACTATTTCAAAAATCAACAGGAATGAGGAAGTTGAACTTGATTCTGTATTTACGAAGGCTTTTAAACAGTCGGTAAAAATCGCTGAATTATCAGGTGGTGCATTCGATATCACTTGTGGCCCGCTTGTAAATGGATGGGGATTTGGGCCTGAAGAAAGGAAGAAAATGACCCCTGAAAAAATCGACAGCCTTTTACAAATTACAGGTTTTCAAAAAGTTAAACTCGAAGAGGGTCTGATTATTAAAGAAAATCCAAACATGAAACTAAATATGAATGCCATTGGTGACGGATTATTTTGCGACCGGGTAGCCCAGTTGATCGAACAAAAAAAATGCACTGATTACCTTGTTGAAATCGGAGGTGAAGTGGTTGCCAAAGGGAAAAACGAGATGGGGAATATCTGGACTATCGGCATTAATAAACCTGTCGACGAAAATACCTTTGTAAACAATGAGATTGTGGCTAAAATTCAGATTGAAAACAAATCGATGGCAACATCGGGCAATTATCGAAATTTCTATATTGAAGACGGGAAAAAATATGCGCACACCATTGACCCAAAAACCGGATATCCTGTGGAGCACAGTTTGCTTAGCGCCACGGTTTTAGCTGATGATTGTACAAGTGCAGATGGATTTGCCACCGCTTTTATGGTGTTGGGTATCGAAAATAGTATTGAACTTTCCAAAACGCTTCCAGGTTTTGAAGTCTATTTTATTTATGCTGATTCAACTGGGAACAACCAGATATATATGTCAGAAGGATTTAAATCCTTCCTGAAAGAATAAAAAAGCCGGAAATTAATTCCCTGCTTTTTCATCAGCGACAAACTTCACATTGTCAAATTTTAAATTTTTATATGCATTCCGCTGTTCCAGTTTGTCTTGTGTTTGCGAGCAATAAACCCCATTCTTTTTCAAGTGTTTATTTCCGCTAACGTGTGTATTCGGAAATTTTCCACCTTTTTTCAATAGCATAGTGATTGCCATTCCAGCCATGGCCAGAACCAAAATCCCAAACGTGAGCAAAAAAACTTTCATCAATTCCATTTCTCCTCCTTTTTCTTTTGCAAAAATAAATTTTAAACTAAAGTTTTACGCTTATTACAACCTGTTCAACGGCAAAAAGTTGATGTTTCTTCTAAAATTAACATCTTGAAGAATAGATATTCAGGTTTTTCGTAGTTTTAGTCAACTTTTAAATTGCAGGTTATGGAAAAGCACATCAACATCGTGGCAGCACTCCAAATCGGGTTTAGCATTCTTGAAATTATTATCGGAATCTTGCTTTTTACCTTGCTTTTTTTAGCAGGTAAATTTATTGAAG
>DPCJ01000175.1 GCA_003516705.1 Prolixibacteraceae bacterium
TGGATTATATCGACTACAACTCAATTAATATCACTCCTCTTGAAGACGCAGCCCAGGCAATGATTACTGTGAGTGGTAAACCAGGCGACCAGACCTTGTTTAAAGATATTATGGATGTTACAACCCGAATGCTGATTGGGATACAGAATTTTTCGGTTACATATACATTAACAGGCGGAACCCAGTTACCGGGTTACCTGCCCGAACCTGCCTTCTTTGGAGGTGGAAACTACGACCCGAATCCCTCGTTTGGATACAAAGCAGCATCGAGTTATGCTCCGGGAGTTCCATTTCTGTTGGGTTGGCAGGACAGGGACTTTGCCCGAAAAGCAGCCAGCAAAGGCTGGGTTACAAACGACTCGACTTTAAATATGCCATACATCTTTACAAAAAGCGAGCGGATTAATTTCAGGCTTACCTACGAACCCCTACCCGACTTACGCATCGATTTAACTTCAGACCGCGTATTTGCACGGAATATTACTGAGTTCTATAATTACGATTACAGCACCGGAGATTTCAATGCCAACAGCTTTACCGAAGCCGGGAATTTTAGTATGACTACTAATACCTGGGGAACTGCGCTTTTTTCGATTGGTAAAGGAGACGAACAAAAATCAGCCTCTTTCGAGAATATGAAACAGTACCGTACAATTATTGCACGTCGGTTGGCCAACCAACGACCGCGTGACAATGGTTTTGGCTACGACCCGACTGTTCCCAATGCGCAACACCCCGATTATCCTGATGGTTACGGACCAACTTCGGTGGAAGTGCTTGTTCCTGCATTCCTTGCTGCATACCAGAAAAAAGATCCCAATAAAATTCCGTTGGGTTTGTTCCCGTCGATAAAATACATGCGCCCCAACTGGANNAATCCGTTCGCTGAATTTTCAACATCAATACCGTTCAACTTACAATGTGGGTTCGTTTCTTACCAACCTCAAATACGATGAGGAAGGCGACGGATTCAGTTACATTCGAGACATTGCCGAGAATTTTATACCTGCCTACGATTTTAACTCAGTAAATATCATGGAAACTTTCAGTCCGCTGATTAATGTGGATGTGATGTGGATGAGCGACCTGACCACGCGAGGCGAGATAAAACGAACCCGAAACCTGAACCTTGCATTTGCCAACAACCAGCTTACCGAAACTTTGAGCAGCGAATACACGCTCGGCGTTGGCTACCGATTTACGCAAATGGACCTGATTATTAAAACAAAACGAAAACAACAAGCCTATTCAAACGACCTGAATATACGTGCCGATTTCTCGTTCAGAAAAAATAAAACGCTGCTGCGCCAGCTCGATGAAGACAAAAACCAGCTCACTGCCGGACAAAGTGCATTTACAATAAAAACTTATGCCGATTACATGCTGAGCGACCGTTTCCAGATGCGTGTTTTCTTTGATAAAATCATCAATACACCTTATACATCTTTATCGTTTGCCACATCAAATACAAACATCGGGGTAAGTTTCAGATTTACACTGGCACAATAAAAACAAGTTCAGAATTGGTTCACATTTGAAAAACTTTTTTCAGGCTTTATTGTTTTTTCAGAAAAAAGTTCATATTTGCAAAACGAATAAACAACTATGATTAAAAATACAAATACAATATGGCTTCCGTGGTGGGGTCTTCTTACGTAAGCGAGGAGTTAAAGAGCCATATTGGTATTTTTTAAGAATATACAAAATGAGCCTGCTCCTTTAAAGAGCAGGTTTTTTTATAAAAAAGAAAAATGAAACAAGTACAAAATACAAATTGGTGGTGGTGGCACAACAACTTTTTACAACCGTGAAGAGAGGAAACGCTATTGCCATAAAAAGCAGGAAAACGGCTCATCGAATCACGGTGAGCCGTTTTTTTTACTCAAATTTTGACAAAAACAAAAACTTATAAATAATAAAAATGGAAAAACTCAATTACAAACCAATCGTCAGAAAAATACTGGCCGACACGGTGACGCCGGTCAGCATTTACCTGCGCCTGCGAACGCTTTATCCAAAAGCCATTCTTTTGGAAAGTTCCGATTACCACGGCAACGAAAATGCGTATTCGTTTATCTGTTTCAGTCCGGTGGCCTGTTTTACAGTAACCAACGGCGAAGTGACAAAAGAACTTCCGGGAGAGAAAAAGGAGGTTTATTCGCTTTCCGAAGGCAAAAAGCTGGACGATGAACTCGACCGGTTTTTCAAAACTTTCAATGTCGATTCCTCTGAAATTGAACTGCCTGCCAACGGGTTGTTTGGTTACCTGAATTTCGATGCCATTCAGCATTTCGAAACCATCCGGTTTTCTTCGCCCAAAAAAGAAGAATACCAGATTCCGGAAGTGAAATACTGTTTTTACAAATATGTGGTTGCCATCGACCATCATAAAAACGTGATTCACATGGTTGAAAACCTGCTCGAAGATGAAAAATCGCAAATGGATTATATTCATCACCTGCTGGTAAACCTCAATTTTTCAACGGCTAAATTTAAACCTGTTGGCGAAGAAACTTCGAACATTACCAACGACGAATACAAATACATGGTAACCAAAGGCAAGGAACACTGCTACCGTGGTGATGTTTTCCAGATTGTACTGAGCCGTCAGTTTGCCCAGGAATACGAAGGCGACGATTTCAATGTTTACCGCTCGCTGCGCTCCATCAATCCTTCGCCTTATCTTTTTTATTTCGATTACGGAACCTACCGCATTTTTGGGTCAAGTCCGGAAGCTGAATTACGCATCAAAAACAACAAAGCTTACATTCATCCCATTGCCGGAACTTTCAAACGCACCGGAAACGATGAGCAGGACCGCGAACTGGCCGAAAAACTGAGCAAAGACCCGAAGGAAAATGCCGAACATGTGATGCTGGTTGACCTCGCCCGCAACGACCTCAGCCGCAATGCCGACAATGTAATTGTGGAAACCTACCGCGAAGTCCAGTTTTATTCGCATGTAATTCACCTCGTTTCGCAGGTTTCAGGCGAAATTACGCCAGACACCAACCTCATCAAGGTTTTAGGTGAAACTTTCCCGGCAGGTACACTTTCAGGAGCGCCAAAATACAAAGCCATGGAACTCATCGACAAATACGAAAATCAGAACCGTGGTTATTACGGTGGCTGCATCGGGTATTTAGGGTTTGACCGTTCATTGAATCATGCGATTATGATTCGCTCGTTCCTGAGTAAAAACAACAGACTGTTTTACCAGGCAGGCGCCGGAATTGTTGCCAACTCGCAGGAAGAAAGCGAATTGCAGGAAGTAAACAACAAACTGGCTGCCCTCAAAAAAGCCATTGAAATGGCGAAAGAGATTAATTAGTACAAAGTATTTAGTAGTGAGTATTTAGAAAGAAGAAGAACATGAAAATAGTAGTAATAGATAATTACGATTCGTTTACTTACAACCTGGTGCACGCCATCAAAAAAATAACTGGCCTGCCGGTTGATGTTTTCCGCAACGACGAAATTACTCTCAGCGACCTTGAAAAATACGACAAAATTGTGTTGTCGCCCGGCCCCGGAATTCCCGAAGAAGCTGGTTTGTTACTGGATATCATCAAAGAATTAGGGCCAAAGAAAAGTATGCTGGGCGTTTGCCTGGGGCACCAGGCCATCGGTGAGGCTTTTGGCGGAAAACTGCACAACATGAACAAGGTGTTGCACGGTGTTGCCACCCCGGTTACACTCACCGAAAATAAATCGGAACTTTTTGAAGGATTACCTGCAACTTTCGAGGTGGGACGCTATCATTCGTGGATTGTGGAAAAAGAAAATCTGCCCGATTGTTTCGAGGTTACCAGTTACGATAGCGAAGGCCTCATCATGTCGATGCAGCACAAAGAGTACGATGTTCAGGGTGTTCAGTTTCACCCCGAATCGGTTCTTACCCCGCTTGGCGAAGAAATTTTGAGGAATTGGTTGAAATAAGCTCAAAACCCCTCCCTGCCCGACTTCGTCATTCAGGCAGGCTGACCTCACCGAAGGTGAAGAATTTGAATAACCTCGGGATTCATCCCGGGGACAAATGAGTAAGATAGTAAAAAGGTGCGTTCACCAAAGCTTAAAAAAGCGCCGGCCAACCACGCACCGCAAAACAAAAGCTGATTAGAACAACATGAAAAACACATTAGAATACTTATTTGCAGGCAACACCCTCACCCGCGCTGCAGCCAAAGAAAGCCTGCTCGCTGTGGGAAAAGGTCTGCACACCGAGGTTGAGTTTGCCTCATTCCTGACGGTCTTTAAAATAAGACCTATTACTTCAGATGAACTTGGTGGTTTCCGTGATGCCATGGACGAGCTAAAACTCAATATTGATTTGTCGGAATACAATGCCATTGATATTGTTGGCACAGGCGGAGACGGAAAAAACACGTTCAATATTTCAACACTGGCCTGTTTTATTCTGGCAGGTGCCGGGGTAAATGTCACCAAACATGGCAATTACGCGGTTTCGTCAACCAGTGGCTCGTCAAATTTGCTAGAATTGCTGGGCTACAAATTCAGCAACGACCCTGAGAAACTGAAATCGGACCTCGACAAAGGGAACTTCTGTTTTTTTCACGCCCCGCTGTTTCATCCGGCCATGAAATACATTGCACCTGTGCGCAGGGCATTGAAAGTGCAGACATTCTTTAACATTCTCGGGCCAATGGTAAATCCGTCGTCGCCAAAATTCCAGGTACTCGGTGTAAATAACCGCGAAAATTTCAATCACTATAAAAATGTGTATGAAACGCTCGATGTAAATTATGCCATTATCAACAGTACCGATGGTTACGACGAAATTTCTCTCACCGACGACACTTTTGTCGCAACAAATCACCGCGAAATCTGCATTACGCCGTCCGATTTCGGGTTTGAAAAAATTCATCCTGAAAAAATTTTCGGGGGAAATTCGGTGGATGAGGCAGCAAAGATTTTTTTGAATATATTAGAAGGAACCGGAACAACAGAACAAACCAATGTTGTGATTGCCAACGCGGCAGTGGGACTAAATGTTGTTTTCCCGGAAAAAGATTTAAAAACATGCGTTGGAATGGCCGCCGAATCGCTGAAAAGCGGACGTGCACTGGCAAAACTGAAAGCAGTAACAACTTAGCTGTCATTTCGAAGGAGGTACGACTGAGAAATCTCTGGCTTCAATGAACAGATTTCTCCTCGCTCACTCGTCGAAATGACAAAAGAAAAAAGCAAACAACAATGAATATTCTCGACAAAATTATCGAAGCAAAAAAAACCGAAATCGCCCACCAAAAATCGGTGGTTGATTTGGAAATGCTGAAAGCAATTCCTGATTTCGACCGGAAATGTATTTCGCTGAAAGCCGGTTTACTGAAAAAAGGTTCTTCAGGAATTATTGCCGAATTTAAACAACAATCGCCATCAAAAGGAATCATTAACGCACAGGCAAAAGTGGAAGAAGTTACCAAAACTTACGCTGATGCCGGTGCGGCAGGTTTGTCGATTTTAACCGAGCCAAAATTTTTTGGTGGTTCGCAGGCCAATCTTATCAAAGCCCGCGAAACCAATCCCGAAATTCCGATTCTTCGCAAGGATTTTATGATTGACCCGTACCAACTGGTGGAGGCAAAAGCTTATGGCGCCGATGTAATTTTACTGATTGCTGAATGCCTTGGAAAAGAGCAGGCTGAAATGTTGGCAAAAGAAGCTAAAAGTCTCGGAATGGAGGTTTTAATGGAGATTCACAACGAAGAAGAGCTCGCAAAAATCAACGATTTTGTGGATATTGTGGGAATCAACAACCGCGATTTGAGGACTTTCGAGGTGGATATTGAAACCTCGGTTCGGCTGGGAAAACAGATTCCTGAACGGTTTGTAAAAATCTCGGAAAGCGGGCTGAGTGGCGCCAAAGAAATTCATTATCTCCGCAAAAACGGGTTCAAAGGTTTTTTAATTGGCGAAACATTTATGAAAACCGACAACCCTGGCGAAGCCTGTAAAAAGTTTATTGAAAGATTGAGGTAGCTTTTCGGCTGTCATTTCGAAGGAGGAACTACTGAGAAATCTTATACTTTGAAATGCTGACAAAAAAAGAGGAAAGCAATAAAGAACAGATTTCTCCTATCGTCGAAATGACAGAAAACTAAAAACGATGCAACGAAAACTCAAAATAAAAGTGTGCGGAATGAAATACACCGTCAACCGCGAAGCTGTTGAAAAACTGCCGGTCGATTGGCTGGGTTTTATCTTTTATCCACAGTCAAAACGGTTTGTGGGAGCCGACCCTGAGCGGTTTTTATTTGATTCAGAAAAGCCAAAAGTGGCGGTTTTTGTCGATGAAAATGCTTTCGAAATATTGGCATTGGCAAAAAATTTTGATTTTTCGATGGTGCAATTGCATGGGAAAGAAAACCCAAAAACATGCCTGATGCTCAAAAACCAGGGGCTGAAAATCATCAAAGCTTTTAGTGTTGACGAAGACTTTGATTTTGAAACAACGGCTGCCTTTGAAAAAGCCGCCTCCCTGTTTCTTTTCGATACAAAAACAGCGCAGCACGGCGGCTCGGGGCAAAAATTCGACTGGAAACTGCTGGATAAGTACTCGGGGCACACTCCCTTTTTATTGAGTGGCGGAATTGGACCGGATGATGCTGAAGAAATTCTGAAAATCAACCACCCGAAACTTACAGGGATTGATTTAAACAGCGGTTTTGAAGACGCTCCCGGACTAAAAAACATTGAAAAACTGAAGGATTTTATTACAAAAATAACGCTGTGACCTATGTGCCTATATGGTTTATTTCTCACCACATAGGCACATAGAACACATAAGAAAATAGCACAAAAATGAAATATACAGTAAACGAAAAAGGATATTACGGCGAGTTTGGCGGGGCGTGGATTCCCGAAATGATGTACACCAACATCGACGAGTTGAAGCGCCGCTACCTCGAAATCATCAATGCCTATGATTTTAAAGCCGAATTCAACCAGTTATTGAAAGATTATGTGGGCCGCCCGTCGCCGCTCTATTTTGCAAAGCGACTTTCGGAACATTATGGCTCAAAAATCTTTCTGAAACGCGAAGACCTCAACCACACAGGTTCGCACAAACTCAACAATACGGTGGGGCAAATTCTTTTAGCCCAGAAACTTGGTAAAACACGTATTATTGCCGAAACAGGCGCGGGTCAGCATGGCGTTGCCACCGCCACCGTTTGTGCGCTGAAAGGGTTGAAATGTGTGGTTTACATGGGAGCGCTCGATGTGTCGCGGCAGGCACCCAATGTAAAAAAGATGAAGATGCTTGGCGCCGAAGTGGTGCCGGTTCACAGTGGTAACAAAACGCTGAAAGACGCCACCAACGAGGCCATGCGCGACTGGATTAGCAACCCGGTTGACACACATTATATTATTGGCTCCGTTGTGGGGCCTCATCCTTATCCCGACATGGTGGCAAGGTTTCAATCCATCATCAGTGCCGAAATAAAAAGCCAGTTGCTGGAGCAAACCGGCAGCGAATTACCGACACGGGTGCTGGCTTGTGTGGGTGGCGGAAGCAATGCCGCCGGCGCCTTTTATCATTTTCTCGACGACGAACAAGTGGAACTGATTGGCGTGGAAGCCGCTGGAAAAGGAGTGGACACGCCCGAAACTGCCGCAACGTTGACGGTTGGTTCACCCGGAATTCTGCATGCTGCCAAAACCATGCTCATGCAAAACGAAGATGGTCAGATTACCGAACCCTACTCCATTTCGGCCGGGCTCGACTACCCCGGAATCGGGCCGTTGCACGCACATCTTTTTAAAACAGGAAGGGCGAAATACCTGGCTGCCACCGACACAGAAGTGCTGAAAGCCGCGTTGTTGCTCACACAACTCGAAGGCATCATTCCTGCGCTTGAATCGGCGCACGCGTTGGCTGCCCTCGAAAAAATAAAAATGAAACCGGAGGATATTAATGTCATCAATCTTTCGGGCAGCGGCAACAAGGATATGGAAACGTATCTTGAATATTTTGGATATTGATATTTGAGTACAGAGTAGTGAGATTTTAGTAGTGAGAAAAGAAAAAAAGAGTCAAATACAGTTATGAAAAAAAGAGTCCTAATCACAATCTTTTGCATTTTACTTTTAAACTTCGCATTTGGACAAACTGAAGTAAAAAGTGATTCAAAATTGAATTACGAATTAATTGTTATTCTTGATACTATTCACACAAATGACCAGAAGTATAGAGAAAAAATGGATGAAATAGCTGAAAAGTATGGTTTGCAATCAAATGAGATGAAAGAGATTTGGAATACAATGCATGTAACGGATTCAATAAATTTAATAAAGGTTAAAAAGATAATAGATGAAAATGGTTGGTTAGGCTCAGATGTAATTGGTGAACAAGGAAATAAAACTCTATTTTTAGTTATTCAACATTCTGATCTAAACACACAAATAACATATTTACCTATTTTGAGAGAAGCTGTGAAAAAAAATAATGCAAAAGCAAGTCACTTAGCTCTTCTTGAAGACCGGACAGCTTTGAGCCACGGGAAAAAACAAGTTTATGGAAGTCAAATTGGACAAGACCAAAAAACAGGAGAGTATTATATTTTTCCAATTGAAGATCCGGATAATGTTGATAAAAGGCGGGCCGAAGTTGGCCTTGAACCTATTTCTGAATATTTAAAAACCTGGAATTTAAAATGGGATGTAAAAAAGCATAAAGCAATAATTAAAGAAACAGAAAAAAATAAAAAGACACCATGAAAAACCGCATCAACCAACTCTTCGAAACAAAAAAAGAAAACATCCTTTCAGTGTATTTTACCGCAGGATTCCCGAACCTGAACGACACAGTGGAAATTATTCAGCAGCTCGAAAAAAACGGGGTTGACCTCATTGAAATCGGGATGCCATTTTCGGACCCCACAGCCGACGGGCCCACCATTCAGCGCAGTAGCGAAACCGCACTGAAAAACGGCATGAACCTGAAGCTGCTTTTTGAGCAGCTAAAAAACATACGTGAAACCGTGAAAATCCCTTTGATTCTGATGGGTTACATCAATCCGGTTTACCAGTTCGGGGTGGAGAAATTTTGCAAAAAATGCGCCGAAACCGATATCGACGGACTGATTCTGCCCGACCTCCCACTCGATGAGTTTGAGGCTTTTTATCAACCGATTTTTGAAAAATATAACCTGCACAATATTTTGCTCATTACGCCGCAAACCGATGAAAACCGCATCAGGCAGATTGACAATGCCAGCAGCGGTTTCATTTACATGGTTTCCTCTTCATCAACAACCGGCTCGGGGAAAAAAGTGGAAGATTTTCAACGCGAATATTTTGAGCGGATACAATCGATGAACCTGAAAAACCCGCGGCTCATAGGGTTTGGGATTTCAGACAGGGCAACCTTTGAAAATGCCTGCAAATATGCCAGCGGCGCCATTGTGGGCAGCGCCTTTGTAAAAGCGCTGGAAAACAAAACCTCTGTCCGTGAATTTGTGAAAAGCATTGTTTGAAAGTGCTATTCATGGGATGACTTAAAGTCATCCTATGAATATTCAAATTTTTTCTCTGACCCAGTCATACTATCACTTTAAGTGATAGCATGACTAAACAGAAATCAGGAAGTTGAAAAGCGGAGCAATCCAATCCAAAACCTGATAATGCAAACAGCCCGGTACCGTTGGGCAGCTAACCAAAAATATGTTGTGAAACATGTTGTTTTAATACCTGTTTTAACAATTCGGTTCTAACTGATTTTAAAACAGTGCGATAGTAAAATACCCCGAAGTGTTTATCTGTTAACAATATTTAAAGCTGTGTAATGTGCATACTTTTATTTTTCAGAAGATGTTATATTGATACCAACTTTAAAAACACAAAGCTATGTTGGAATATGCAAAGATAATTTTACCCAAGGTGAGCTTCAGCAAAGAGCTGTTTGCCAAAGAACTGAGAAAATGTATCAACTGGGTGGAGGAAAACCAACAAAACGAGCTTTACACCTGGTGTTACGAGAATTTTCGCGAGATGTACCCCGATGTTTTATCGCGGGCTTTTGCCGGAATTGCAGCATAAAAATGTAAAAAGCGGGACAAAATCCCGCTTTTTTTATCACTTTTCAGTTTTTCATTGCTAATTTTTATTTCTAATCCTGATTTCCCGGGTTCCCCAAAATCTGTCATCAACACGATTTCTCATGTCAATAACCCTTTTCGCACGGCAAAAGCATTGGTACATAATTTTTGAACGATTGCCATGCAACCTTTGTCGTTGGTTGATTTTTTTTCAACGCCATTTTTCGATTCCCTAAGTTTGGTTTCAAAGGTGCAAACCGGCAAAACTGTTGTCACGAATTAAAGGCCTGCACAACCTTTAACAGAGAAATTTATTCGTGGTAAGCAGAAACGATTCAGCACCTTACGGGGAAAACGGAAAAAATATTGGAAGAAAAGGCACAACCGATTTTACATAGAAATAATTAAACAGCGAAAAGTGTAAAAAAAGTGCAGATATCTGGCCGGCTGGCAGGTATTCAACTCCCGTTTCTCCGGCGGGAGTTTTTTTTAACAAACTGAAAATGGAACAATTAACCTTTATTGTATTAACATAAATTTTTATTCTATGAGAAAACTACTTACAATTCTGATGGCTTTTTGTTTTGGCATTACTTCGGTTTTTGCCCAAACAAGGCAAATCAGCGGAAAAGTGACCGATGAAGGAGGTGCTCCTATACCGGGTGTTTCGGTGATTGTGAAAGGAACAACCACCGGCGCAGTTACCGGTTCCGATGGTAACTTTTCGCTGACAGCACCCGAAAACGAGGTGCTCTCATTCTCTTTCATCGGTATGAAAACCGTTGAAGTTCAGGTTACTGCCAACGCTTCGTACAACATTACCATGAAGTACGATGTAATTGGCGTTGACGAAGTAATGGTGGTGGCGTATGGTACCACAACGCGCTCGTCGTTTACAGGTTCGGCAAAGCAAATTGATGCCGAAACCCTTGAAAAGGCAAAAACAATCGACCTTGCCAAATCGATGGAAGGTAAAATTGCGGGTGTACAGGTGGTTACCAACTCGGGTCAACCGGGAAATGCTGCCGAAATCCGCATTCGTGGTATCGGGTCGCTTAATGCATCGCAACAACCACTGTATGTATTAGATGGGGTTCCGTATAACGGAAACATCGCCACGCTTGACCCGCGCGACATCGAGTCGTTTACCGTGCTGAAAGACGCTTCGGCAGCCGCACTTTATGGCAGCCGCGCCTCGAACGGGGTAATTGTAATCACTACAAAAAGCGGTAGAAAAGGTGGTTCTAAAATCGAACTTACCATGGATATTGGCCAAAATATGCACCTCAATCCATTTTATGATGTGGTAAAATCGCCACAGGATTACAATGTATATTCGTGGGAAGCGCTGAGAAACTGGAAACAGTATGGTCCGAATCCATTATCGGCAGCAGACGCTGCACAATGGGCAACCACCAATCTGGTTGACCAGCTGGGAGGTTACAGCCAGTTCGATGTAAACGGCGATGGCAAAATTACCGCTGCCGACACCGAACTTGTGCTGAACTCAGGTCAGTTTAACCCGGCAGCAAAACAAATGATTTCCGACAGTTGGGAAGATGAACTCATCCGCAATGGAATGAGCCGCAAAGTGGGTCTCAACTTTAGTGGAGGTAACGACAAAACCACCTATTACACCTCGTTCAATTATTTGTATGACGAAGGATATGTAATAGAATCGGATTTTAACCGCCTCACTTCGGTTATCAACCTGCAACACCAGGCAAAACCCTGGTTGAAAATCAATAATAAACTGGGATACTCTTGGTTTAAACAAAATGCATCGGTTGACGAAACCGCCGGCCGTGGAAACAATGCTTTCCTTTTTGTAAATACAATGCCTGCGGTTTACCCGGTTTTTCTTTACGACACTGATGGAAACAAAATTATTGACCCGCTTACAGGTGGTTATATGTACGACTACTCCGACGGCACAGTGCCGGCAAATACAATCGAAAAAAACCGCAATACTAACGTGTTTGTTAATCCGGTAGGTTCGTACCAGTACGACGAAAATTATACTATCAGGAACGAGATAAACCTCAATTCGAGTCTCGAAGCTACTTTCCTTAATGATTTCAGGGTTACAACCACTTTCGGGTTAACCTGGTTTAACAACAGTAATTATTCGCAATACAATTCGTATTACGGCGATGCCAAAGGGAAAGGCTACATCTACCGAACCATCGACCAAAACCAGATTTATACCTGGAACCAGATTCTGACATACTTTAAACAGTTGGGCGAACATTCGGTAACAGCAATGGTGGGGCACGAAGCCTGGGCCTACGAAAACCGTTATACTTATCTTCGGAAAGAAACTGTGCTGAAAGAAAGAGTACCTGAATTTGATAATGCCATCTTGATGACCAACCTCAGTTCAGATATTTTCCAACGCCGCATTGAAAGTTACATCAGCCAACTGAAATACGATTATGCCGGAAAATATTTTGCAAACTTATCTTTCAGACGCGACGGCAGTTCACGTTTTGCCAACAACCACTGGGGTAATTTCTGGTCGGCAGGAGGTTCGTGGCTTATGAATAAAGAACAGTTTATGGCTGGATTCTCCTTTGTTGACATGCTGAAACTGAAAGCCAGTTACGGCGTTCAGGGTAACGAAAGTCTTACACAGTCGTACCCAAGTTACGACCAGTTGAATGTGCAGAACCTGAATGGTGCAATTTCAATTGCCTTCTTCGAAAAAGGGAACCCGAACCTTACCTGGGAATCGAACAAAACACTGAATGCAGGTCTTGAGTTTGAATTGTGGAAACGATTCAGCGGCGAAATTGAGTATTTCATACGCGATACCTACGACATGCTTTACCAACGCGACATGCCGCTTTCGCTCGGATATTCAACCATTTGGGTGAACGACCTCGACATGCGCAACAAAGGACTTGAGTTTACGCTGAACTATTCACCTGTGCGCAAACAGGATTTCCGGATCGACCTTTCGTTTAACGGAGGTTATTATAAAAACGAAATCACCAAAATGCCGCTCGAACTGTCAACAGGCGAAGAGTCGTTGTTTATTCAGAATGGCTCGTTTGGATACGAAAACGGCCGTTCGGTATACGACCGCTATCTTGTACTGTATGCCGGAGTTGACGCAGAAACCGGACAGGCAATGTACAAACAGGCCAAAGATGCTGAAGGAAATGTAATTCCCGACCTCAACGCATCTACTATAAAAGATATTCTGGATAAAGGTGAAATTACCTGGGGAACAACAACAACCTGGGCCGATGGAACCCGCACTTTCGAAGGTAGCACTGCCGTGCCCGATTTGGCTGGTGGTTTTAGCATTAATACTTTCTTTAAAAACTTTGACCTTGGATTAAACTTTATGTACCAGCTTGGCGGAAAAGCCTATGACAATGTGTATGCCGATTTGATGGATGCAGCAAAATCAGTTGGTACTGGTAACTACCATGTTGATATTGTAAACCGTTGGCAAAAAGCAGGTGATGTAACCGATATTCCACGCCTTACTTCGGGTCTCGACAAAGATTTTAACCAACGTCACAGTTTCTGGCTTGTAGATGCTTCGTACCTCGGATTGACAAATGCCCGCGTGGGTTACACAATTCCTTCGTCAATCACAAAAAAATGGCAGATGGAAACGGTAAATTTCAGCGTTACAGGCAACAATCTGTTTATGCTTACCAAACGACAAGGGTATTATCCGTCGGGCGCATGGACCGGAACCTCGAACGATTACCAATACATGCCGCTCAGTTCGGTTTTATTCGGAATTAAAGTAACATTCTAAATATCAAGACAATGAAAAAGATAAATGCAATCATACTGATATTTTCACTGCTCCTTGTATTTGGGTGCAGCGAAGATTTTCTCAACCTGGAGCCCCAGGGAAAAGTAACACCGGAACAATTGGCCGAATTGCCTGAAACGAAACTTGTAGGCGTTTTTCAGGGCAAATTGAACGGCGTTTACGGTTATTTGCAGGGCAATACCAACATTGACCGCGAACCTTACACGGGTGTAAAATCGTGGGATATTATTGCCGACCTGTACTCAAGTGATATGGTGATGACCCGCCAGGGTTACGCCTGGTACTGGACCAGCTACCAGATTAACGAGCATGTGGCTACTTACCGCCGCACATTAGGAATCTGGGAAACCAGTTACAACCAGATTTATACACTGAACGGAATTCTTGAAACCATGACAGAAATACCTGAAGATGTTCAGTTAAAATCGATTTACGCGCAGGCCGCCACTTTAAGGGCTTTCTATTATTTTAAACTCATCAGCTGGTACCAGCACAGTTACACCGATGATATGAATGCGCCGGGCGTTCCGGTGATTCTTTCGTCGAACGCCCAGCCAACAGGCCGTGGTACAGTAAAACAGGTGTACGACCAGATTATCGCCGACCTCGACGCTGCTACGCAGGCTTTTGCCGACCCCGATATTGCAGCATTATCGAATACAGCTGTTGGTCCGCAGGTTACCGCCGGTTTGTATGCACAGGTTGCCGTTTCGATGGGTGATTATGCCAAAGCTGCTCAAAAAGCAGCAGATGCCCGCAGCGGATTGTCGTTAATGAGTACCAGCCAGTGGTTGGGCGGGTTTCATGATATTACCAATCCTGAATGGATGTGGGCGGTTGCCATCAACAGCGAAACAACAGGATATTATGATTCTTTCTTCTCGCATGTGAGCAACCTGGATCCGGGCTATGCCGGAGCAATTCAGATGTACAAAATCATGGATGCAGCTCTGTTTGCAAAAATCGATACAACCGATTGCCGTTATGAAGCTTTTTCGGATGGAGGTGAAGCCTTCAATTTTAAGTTTTACAACGATCCGGATTACACAGCAGATTGGCTTTCTCCATACGTATTGATGCGTGTGGCCGAAATGTACCTGATTGAAGCTGAAGCAAAAGCCCGCACCGGCGATGAAGCAGGTGCAAAACAGATTCTGGGCGACCTTGTAAAAGCCCGTTGTTATGGCAGCGACCCTTATAATATTTCGTCGCTGAGCGGACAAAACCTGCTGAACATGATTTACACGCAGGCACGGATTGAATTATGGGGCGAAGGAAAATCGCTTTTCTACGGGAAACGGTTTAAAACCACATTTGTACGCAATTACACGGGTACAAACCACGCCGAAATTCTGGATAACTACCAGTACAACGATCCGAAACTCATCATGTTGATTCCGCAGGACGAAATCAACAACAACCCCGAAATTTCGGAAAGTGATCAGAATTTATAAACAAAACTCATTTATAATCAAGGGCTGCCCGGTTGGGTGGCCCTTTTTTTTCGTCAGATTGTTCGGACTATCAGAAGAATAATGCATGTATATTCTTTTACTGATTACCAATTTCAAACTGAAAAATTATAAAATAGAGATATTAAAACCCTGGTAACGGACTTTCCAAAGTCCGACATTTTTTTAGGTTAAAAACCCAATATTCACAACGAAAATTCAATCCAAAATCCCTATTTTCAACTCCCTAAATCAACCGGTTATGAAATCACTGTTTTTAACACTTTTTGCTGCTATGCTTTTTGTTGGAGCGTTTGCACAGGAAAAACGCAACACATTGTACATCACCAACCAGGCGCCGCTTGTGGCACAACCCTACACGTCGCTGCCACTAGGCACCATAAAACCTCAAAGGTTTCTGCTGAAAATGCTCGAATTGCAGCGCGATGGGCTAACCGGTCATCTCGACAGTATTTACTCTGTGGTTTGCGGCCCCAACAATGGCTGGCTGGGCGGAACCGGCGATTGCTGGGAACGCGGCCCCTACTGGATTGACGGATTAGTTCCATTGGCCTACATTCTCGACGATGCCAAACTAAAAGCCAAAGCGCAGGAATGGATTGAATGGAGTTTGGCCAACCAGCGTGAAAACGGCTATTTCGGGCCTCTTCCGTTAAAAGAAGAATTTGAAAAAATTCCCGGAACACAGCAAACCAACAGCGAAGACTGGTGGCCAAAAATGGTGATGTTGAAAGCCTTGCAGCAATATTACACCGCCACCGGAGACAAACGCGTAACCGAACTGATGCTGAAATATTTCAGGTACCAAAAGGAAAAACTGCCGCAATTTCCGCTGGGTCACTGGACTTACTGGGGAAGTCAGCGCGGCGCCGATAACTTAGCCGTGGCTTACTGGTTGTACAATATTACCAAAGAACCTTTTCTGCTCGAATTGGGTGACATCATTCATCAACAGACTTTCGACTGGACAGGCGTTTACGGCGGAAACACGATTCGTCGTGTAAATCCATATCCCGAACTGCATTGCGTAAACGTGGCACAGGGACTGAAAGCGCCCGTGATTTACTGGCAGCAACACCCCAAGGAAAAATATACCGATGCTCTGAAAAACGGGTTGCTGGCATTGCAGGAAACCCACGGTTTTATCAATGGCATGTATGGCGCCGACGAACATTTGCACGGCAACGACCCCACCCAAGGTTCTGAATTGTGCTCGGCGGTGGAAATGATGTTTTCGTTTGAAAGCGTTTTGCCCATCACCGGCGATGTATATTATGCCGATTATCTCGAAAAAATAGCTTACAACGTGCTGCCCACACAAAGCACCGACGACTACCTCCGCAAACAGTATTTTCAGCAGCCTAACCAGGTTTTGATTACCGAAGCCGAACGCAATTTTATTAACGACCACAACGGCCATCTCGTGTATGGGACCACAACCGGCTATCCGTGCTGTTTGACCAACATGCACCAGGGCTGGCCCAAGTTTGTGCAAAATCTGTGGTATGCCACTGCCGACAATGGTTTGGCAGCACTTGTTTACGGCCCTTCGGAAGTAACAGCAAAAGTTGCCAATGGCGAAACTGTTACCATTACCGAAACCACCGGTTACCCGTTTACAGAACAAATCGCCTTCAAAATATATACCGGTAAGAATGTAAGATTTCCGCTTCACCTGCGTATTCCGGAGTGGTGTAAAAACCCTGTGCTGAAAGTAAACGGAACAGTGGTTCCGGTTGATACAGCTAAAAATATCATCGTTGTTGACCGCGAATGGAAAAATGGTGATTCGGCAGAACTTGAACTCCCGATGGAATTCCGTTACAGTCGCTGGTACGAAAACTCGCTGGGAATCGAACGCGGACCGCTGGTTTATGCACTCAGAATCGAAGAAGACTGGCGCGAAGTAAAATCAAAAAAATATCCCGATTCGTATTGGGAAGTTTATCCGAAAACAACCTGGAATTATGCCATTTCAAAAGACCTTCAGAAAAACTCAACGCTGAAAGTTGAGGTGGCTGAAACCATTGCCGACAATCCGTGGAACCTCGCCAACGCTCCAATTTCAGCAAAAGCAAAAGGCAGACAGGTTCCATTCTGGCAGATTGAAAGAAACTCGGCAGGCAAAGTTCCTGTAGAATCATGGCCACGTCGTAAAATGGGCGAAGAAGAAGACATTGTGCTGATTCCTTATGGCTGCACTACGCTCCGGATTTCAGAGTTTCCGGTTTATTAAACAATAATATTACCTTAATAACGAATGAATTAATTTTTGTGCAGTTTTAACCAATTAAAATGACAGAGTTCAAATCATTCATATTTGAGAAAAGACAAGCAAAAAAAAAGAGTTCATTGCTTTGGTGGATTATGGCAGGCCTTTTAATATTAGGATTTGTTGCTATTTATCTGGATGTGATGACAAATTGGTTAAGTATACTCTTCATATTTGTTCCGCTACTAATTTATTATTACATCAGATATAACGACTGGAAATTTGGTGAACCGGAAGATTTAAATGGTTATTTCATTGACGAATTAACAATTAATGAAATAGAAATAAAAGTAGCCTCAAAATCAATCCCTATGGATAAAATTAGTTCACTAACAATCACGTATAACAATATTTATGGAACCAAACTGTTCAGTTCTTATTCTGGCGTTTCAATGAGCAATGGAGAAAAAAACGTTTTAATAATTAAATTAATTAATAACGAATCAGTCCAGTATAATTTTAAACTTGCTTCGATTGGACACGCAGAAATTCTTCTGAAACTCACAGAGACGCTAAAAGATAAAGTTGCAATAACGAATAATTGGAAACTAAATAGCAATTTATAAACAAGTTGAATTTGGCAGATGGGAGTTTTTTAAGTCTGATAAAACGGACCATGCACCTTACGATCAAATTGTTGCATTCAACTTTCTCAATAAAATCGTCTAACCATATACAATTAACAAGACTGAGGATTTAATTGTAATTCAAAACCTTAATTGCAGCTCAGTCCACCCCTCCTTAAAAGAAAAGGAAGGGAAATTTGTAGCACAATAATAAATTGAATTTCAGAAAATTATATTAGCACGAAAATTCTCCTCCTTTCAGGAGGAGTACCCGAGGAACGAGGGGGAGGTGGTAACCAGTATTTCAGCGAATCATTTTAACCTGAATTTTTACCGGCTCAACCAGATACTGGCTAGTGTCTTTTAATTGCTGAATTTTGCGTACAACTTCCATTCCTGAGATTACCCGGCCAAAAACGGCAAAACCCTGCCCGTCGGGGTTGCGGGTGCCAGCAAAATCGAGCGAAGGCTGGTCTCCCACACAGATAAAAAACTCGGTGCTGGCGGTTCCCGGCTCGTTTCGTGCCATCGACAGTGCGCCATTCGTGTGTTTCAATCCGGTCTGCTGCGTGGTTTCGTGAATGATGGACGGCTGTTTTTCTATCAGTTTATCGTCGTACAAACCACCCTGAATTACTTCAATTTTTACTTTGCTGACGGGTTGGTTATCAGGACGAACTACACGGTAAAACAAGGCATTTTCAAAAGTTCCGTTTTTTATATGCATCAGAAAGTTTTTGGCAGTAACCGGTGCATGAACCGTATCGATTTCGCAAACAATTTCGCCCACCGAAGTTTTTAAAATGGTTTTGGGGAGTGGTTGTGCATAAACATTTGTCCAGATGAAAACCGAGAAAATCAGAAAAATAACTTTTGATTCATTATAAAAGTTTTTGTAGGTCAAACTTACAAAATAGGACTTTAAAAACAGGAACCTTTCAGATTGCGAAAGTGAAATTCAGAAATAACGTTTGTAAAACTCAAATATCCGCTCACATTTCAGAATCTTTTCTATTTTCAACCCCACTAAAAAAATACCGATGAAAAAACTGAATATCCTTTTTCTATTGCTGTTGGTTTCGGCTCATGCATTTTCGCAGGACATCGAAACTTTTATGAAACAACAGCCACAAATTGTCGAAATCAAAACGATTCCCGGCAACGAATTCTTTACAAAAACATATGAAATTATGGTTCGGCAGCCGCTTGACCATAACGATACCACAAAAGGATTTTTCCTACAGCGGGTTTTTGTAGCCGACAAAGCCAAAACAAACCCGGTGATTCTGGGAACCGAAGGATATGGGGCGGCTTATGCAGCCATACCTCGTTATATCAACGAATTAAGCACCATGCTGAATGCTAATCAGATTACCGTTGAACACCGTTATTTTGGGGAATCGTGGCCAAGTCCGCTCAATTGGGACTACCTGACTGTGAAAAACGCCAATGCCGACCATCACGCGGTGGTGCAAATCTTTAAAAAATATTACAGCGGAAAATGGGTGAACACCGGCATCAGCAAAGGCGGACAAACGGCTGTTTACCATCGGGCCTTTTATCCCGATGATGTGGATGTTACTGTTGCCTATGTTGGTCCGCTCAATTTTGGCGTTGAAGATGGTCGTCACGAGCCGTTTATCCGCAATGTTCCGGGTACGCTTGAACAACGCGAAAAAATTCACAATTTTCAGCTTGAAATTCTGAAAAACCGTGCGCAGATAATGCCTAAACTCGAAAAATTTATTGCCGATAAAAAATTCACTTTCCGTATTCCGCACGATGCTGTGCTCGATTATTGTGTTCTCGAATATCCGTTTGCGTTGTGGCAGTGGGGCCGGTTAACCGACAAAGTACCCACAACTGATATTGGTGTCGATTCGCTTTTTAACCACCTGATGAAAGTTTCGGACCCTTCGTATTTTTCGATTGAAGACCAGGAAAACATCAAAACATTTTTTGTGCAGGCTGCCCGCGAACTGGGTTATTACGGTTACGACTGGAAACCTTTGAAAAAGTACTTGTCGATTAAAAATGCCGAGGGTTATTTACCTGAGATTTTTCTGCCATTGGATTTGAAAATCAAATACAGTAAAAAATCGGCAAAAGAAGTCAGCAAATTTATGAAGAAAACCGACGAGCCCATTTTGCTGATTTACGGACAGTGGGACCCTTGGAGTGCAACAGCTTTCGACGTGTACAGCCCAAACCAGGTAAAAGTGGTAAAAGCCGGAGGCAGTCATTCAACCCGTATTAAAAACCTGCCTGAAGACCAGCAAAAATTAGTAAAGGAAAAGCTGGAAAACTGGCTGAGAGTGCCGGTGAGTCTGAATTAATATTTTTGTGAAAACCATTTAATTTTTGCTCTTCATTCGAAACAAAGATTTGAGAAAAATAGATTCTTCAGAATTGAAAAGATTTCTCCTCTCGTCGAAATGACAGTCAGACGATAATAAAAAATGCACCGCGAAAACGGTGCATTTTTTATTAATTATCATACATTTTATACAATATCAGGAACAATGTACGGCGCTCTGTAATTGCGGGTGAGCAGTTTGTCTGCATCGGAATCGTTCACAAATTTTTCCGATGCAGGATCAAAAGTGAGAACACGACCAAGCCGGTACGCAATATTTCCGAGGTGTGCCAGACCTGAAGCGAGATGCGCAGTTTCAACAGGGCCGTTCAACATAGTTTTGTCGTGTGCGCGGACAGCCTGAATCCAGTTTTTGAAGTGTCCGTCGGTTCCTCCATCGCCACGTGCCATTTCCGACTGCGCAATTGAACCGTCGTTACCGCCTTTGTCTTTTTCGCGTTTCTGGCCCATGTAAAACTGGTATTTATCGTAGCCGTCAACCACCAGAATTCCTTTTTCACCATAGAAAATATTACCCACAGTAACACCTTCTTCAGTATTGGTGCACCAAGGACGCACTTCGAACTGAATAATTTTGTCTTCTTCGGGATAATGATAAACTGACGTCAATACTTCGGGAGTTTCCTTGGCATCATTGAACAGGAATTTACCACCCATGGAAGTGATTTTTGTAGGAAGACCAACATTCAAACCCCACATACAGAGGTCGGTTTCGTGAATTCCCTGGTTACCCACATCGCCGTTACCATATTCAAAAGTCCAGTGCCAGTTGTAGTGTACAATGTTGCGGCTGAACGGACGCTTTGCAGCCGGACCTGCCCAGAGGTCGTAATCGAGTCCTTCGGGAACCGGTTCAAAACCCTTATTGCCAATATCGGCTCGCCAACGGAAAACCAACCCGCGCGACATATAAACCCGGCCAATGTAGCCCTCGTGCATCATTTTCACGGCTTCGCGCACCGATGGCGAACTGCGCAACTGAACCCCGTGCTGAACAATGCGGTCGTATTTCTGTGCGGCTTCCACCATTTTGCGGCCTTCGTAAATGTTATGCGAACCCGGTTTTTCAACATAACAGTCTTTGCCAGCCTGGCAAGCCCAGATTACTGCCAAAGAATGCCAGTGGTTTGGAGTGGCAATGCTAACCACATCAATATCCTTATTGTCGTAAATTTTTCTGAGGTCCTGTTCCAGCGCAACATCTTTGCTGTATTTATCTTTAAATTCTTTCTGACGTTCCTTCAGCACATTCATATCCGGGTCACACAAATATGTAACCGCTACATTATCCTGATTCATAAGACTTGAGATGTGATTTTTCCCCCGTCCGTTAACACCCAGAACTGCTGCATTGATACGGTCGTTGGCACCAAAAGCATGGGCAGGAATGATTGTAGGAATTGAGATAGCAGCAGTGGCAACTGCTGTGTTTTTCAGAAAACTCCTCCTCGATTGATTTTTATTCATCTTATTGATTTTTAGGTTTATATTGATTCGCCTGGTAAAATTAAAATGCAAAGTACATTTCTGAAAATCCCTTGAATTCTAAATTACGGAGCTAAATGTAAAAAATCCCGGACAGATTTGTTCAGCAAAATAGTTTAATAATGGTGGAAAATTTTCTGGCATTTGGTTTTTAAAGAAAAGTGTGTATCTTTGCCACCCGTTACGAAAGAAATTTCAATCTGAAATAAAAATATATTGCGGGGTGGAGCAGTTGGCAGCTCGTTGGGCTCATAACCCAAAGGTCATCGGTTCAAGTCCGGTCCCCGCTACAAAATGAAGGAGAATTGGTTAATCAATTCTCCTTTTTATTTTTCAGACATGTTTACAACTTACGTCATTTACTCCGGAAAATATGATAAAATTTATGTGGGGATGACTTCTGATTTAGAAAAGAGGGTTTTCGCTCATAACAACTTGCCCAAAGGTTGGACAAAACAGTTTCGACCATGGATTCTGGTCTATTCTGAAGTATTCACAAATAAAGCTGATGCCCTGAAACGTGAAAAGGCTTTGAAATCGCATCAGGGAAGAGAATTTATTCGAAAGGAAATAATCTCAAAACAGCAGGGTATATTAAAAAATGCCCGTGGGGCAATTATCCGGCAAATGCCGGACATCGGTTCAAGTCCGGTCCCCGCTACAAAGAACGCCGGTTTTTAGCCGGCTTTTCTTGTTTTATAAACTTCCTGTTCAAATCTGAAAATGATGCTGTATTTTTAGTCACTTTTGTTCGACAATGAAAATGACACATCATAAAATCAAGAACCTCAGTATTATTTCAATACTGGTATTACTTTTCTTTTTAATAAATCCGTTGAGGGCAAAATCGCAATCCGGGTCAGATTACTCCTTTTTGGTGGCCGGTCATGCGTACGGTGCCCATACCGGAACAAATATCGGATTGCATCCGCCGTTGCTGGAAAAACTTTCTGAAGAACACGATTCAAGTTTGCTGGGGCTGTTTTTAACCGGCGACATTGTAAATACAAGTACAACGGCAAGCTGGAACAAAGTTAAAACAGAACTTACAACGTTGGGTATTCAGTCCTTTTACGTGATGGGCAATCACGACAACAACACGCTGGGCCACCAGATTTTTAAACAAAAACATGGCGGAGACTACTACGCTTTTGAACATGGAAATGACTTGTTTATCGTGCTGAACAGTACCGAATCGGACAGGTCAATTTCACCAGCACAGCTTGAATTTCTGGATACTTTATTGGCAAATACAAACCGGGAAAAAGCATTTATTTTCTTTCACGAAGTGATTTGGAACAGCCACGAAAAATACAAACTTGTGCGAAGCAACAGCCGGTCGAGGTATTCACAATTGAAGAATATCTCAAATTTCTGGACGGCAGTTTACCCAAAATTAGCGGCCTTACCCGAAAAGAACTTCTTTTTGTTTGCCGGCGATGTAGGTGGAAATCCCGATGCAATTGCAGCCTTTTATGACAATTGGGGAAATGTGACTTTGCTTTCATCAGGAATGGGCGAGGTGAATGATGATAATTACCTGAAAGTAAATGTCTATCCCGACACTGTGACTTTCAGTTTAATTCCGCTAAACGAAGGTGTGGAAATGAACCCGGTAACATGGTACAATATTCCTGAAAAGCCAGATACGATTGATGGACCGGTTTCGGTTCTGCCGTTACAATCAGAAATAAAATACAAGGTTTTACCTGTTTGGAATGCAACTGAATACCGTTGGAATGTGTCTGCCGGAATTACAGGGAACAGTGATTCCACCTCAATAATGCTTGATTTTGGGGAGCAGTTCAGCGTTGGTGAAATTTCCGTTCACGCAATAAACGATGGATTTGGCGAAAGTGAGCCGGTGACACTTTTGGTATTCGCCGACGATACAACTTTTATCGCTGAAAATAAAATCGACATCAATTTTGAGGTTTTTCAAAATCGCGAATTGATTCAAATCAGTTTCAGTTCCAATCGGGCGCAGCAGGCGCAATTCAGAATTTCAGGGATAACTGGCAGAGAGGTTTATAACGAAAGATTTCAGCTGAACCAGGGGTTCCAAACTAAATCTATTCATAAAAACGCACTTTGGAAAGGGGTTTTTATTGCTGAACTTCTGACAGGCGACCAGCGGACTTCGAAAAAAATTATGCTTTATTAATCAGGAGTTTTCGGATTATTTTGTAGTAAACGGTGATGCCGGCAACCCTTCTTTGTTGCAAAGGTTGGCGCCATCGGGATTGTCGGCCCAGGCATAACGCACAACAACCGGATTTTTCACTTTTTCACTCCATACAATTACTTTGTTTTTTCTGATTTCTGCGTTTGCCCATACAAATTGCTGGTCGGCTCCGGCAATGGCAAAATACTTTGGTTCTTTTCCGTCAGTGGTTTTCAACCCGCTGCCGCATTCAGCAAATGAAATTTCAATTTTGTTTCCCTTCACTTTCATCGATTGATAAACCGGCCCGGAAGCCACAAGATTTTTTTCGCCATAAACATTTTTCAGGGCGGCCAGCAGCAACCGCTCACTCACTTCTTTTTTGCGCATCGGATGAATGTCGTTCCATTCTCCCAAACCCAAAGCAACAACCAGCGAAGTATTTGGCACCGTGCGTATTTTCAGTTGTTCATTTCGCAAAACAGCCCAATCGCTTTCGGTGGGTTCAGTTTTTGTTTCCATAAATTCGGGTAACTGAACACACAGAAACGGCAGTTCGTTATTGTTCCACAAGCTGCGCCATTCAGCAAATAAAGCTGTCAAAACTTTGGCATAACCGGCAGGTCGTTCAGCGTTGGTTTCGCCCTGATACCACGCAACTCCTTTAATGGTGTAATTACTTATCGGACTTAGCATTGCATTAAAAAGTCCTGTTGGTTTTGAAGGCAAAAAAGTAGAAACCGGAGCAGGTCGGATTTTTGCCCCGATGTTGTATTTCCAGCTTCCTTTCAGGTCGTATTTTTGTCCGGCGATTGTGAGTTGATAAGGTTTGTCTTTGATAAATCCGCCATTCACCGATTGGCTGATTACCTTTACTGTGACACAGTTTTTACCTGCTTTCAGGATTCCTTTTTCAATGTTGTAGCGCCGGGGCGGGTACTGGTAACTCACGCTCCCAACAAAAGTTCCGTTAACAAAAACTGAATCGCTGTCAACAATTCGGCCCATTTCGAGGTAAGCAGGTTTACCGGCACAACTTTCGGGCAACTCAATTTCTTTGCGGAACCAGATTACACCGCTTTCAAAACCAATCGTTTCCCTGAAATTTCCGGGAAGCTGAAAAACAGGCCATTCAGAATCATCAAACCCGGGAATTGCCCAATGTTTATTGCTTTTGTCGTTTTTACCGAGTTCTTCAGTCCATTTTTTGGTTGCGTTTCGTTCCGAAGTCAGCAGATTTGAAAGATAAGCGCTGTCGGCCAACTGTTTAGCAATAGCGTACTGTTCAGGAAATGCTTTCAGTGTTTCTTCGCTAATCCAGCTTTCGGCTGCCGAACCTCCGGCCGCACACTGAATAATACCTACCGGAATTTTGTATTTGTTGTAAAGTCCACGGGCAAAAAAATAACCCACAGCCGTGTATTTCAGAATATTTTGCGGGTTGGCTTCTTCCCATTTTCCACCCTGAATATCGGTTTGAGGTTGTCTGAAATTCCACCTCACAGGAACCTGAAAAAGCCTGATTTCGGGATTGCCGCTTGTTTCGATTTCTTTTTCGTAAAGCGGAGAAACGCGGCTCAGCGTGGTTTCCATATTCGACTGCCCCGAACAAAACCAGACATCGCCAAAAAGTATGTTTTTCAGATGAATCTGATTTTTCCCTGAAATCGTCATTTCGAATGGGCCGCCGGCTTTTTGTGGTGGAAGCATTACACTCCATTTTCCATCGGCGGAAGTGATGGTTTCGAAAGCCTGTTTGTTGAATTTTACATTTACCTTTTCGCCGGCATCAGCCCAACCCCAGATTTTAACTGGCGTTTCGCGTTGCAAAATCATTCCTTCGCTTACAAGTTTTGGTAAACGTACATCGCCAAACGATGGAAACTGGATGATTAAAAGGACAACCGCGCTGATGATGAGTTTCTTAATATTAATTTTCATGAGGATGCAGGCTTGAATTTTTTATTTAGTCCAATAAGTTTATTTCTGAATGTTATGACGTACTCAAAAATAGAAATCATTTGCTTCAACTGGCCAGATTAGCCAAAATATCAGTAAAAGATGACTATTCAATATTTAATGTTTTTTAGATAATCGGAATAAATACAATTTTAACCACAGAGAACCGCAAAGAAATTATAGGAATATTGACTTTGCGGTTCTTTGCGCCTTCTCAGCGCTCTTTGCGTTAAACTCTTTCAGTATTCAAAATTGCTAAACTACATTGATTCGATATTCTAAAACACAAAGCTGCAAATTCAAATCTGAATGAATTTAGTGTATTTTTGATGGCCTTTTCTTTAAAATTGAAAAGGACAAACCTGAATTTAAAAGAATAAAAATGAAGACAAGAATTATCGGAATTGCTTTTCTGGCCACAGTTTTTGCCTGTGCACCTAAAGAAAAAGCTGAAGTTAAAGAAGTTCAACCCGCGATAACATTTAGTTTTGAAAAGGCCACGGTTTACCGCACAGCCAAAGCTACCGGCGAAAAACTAACAAAACTTGAATCGGTTACGCTAACCGATTATGGTCAGCCACCCGAAACCCAGCCCTGCGTTTTTATCGACCCGTTAAATACTTTCCAGGAGTTTGTTGGTATTGGCGGCGCGCTCACCGATGCGTCAGCCGAGGTTTTTGCCAAACTTCCCGAAGAAAAACAAAAAGAATTGCTTGCCGCATATTACAATGCCGAAACAGGAATTGGGTATAATTTTTCGCGCACAAATATTGCCAGCTGCGATTTTTCGAGCGGCAGTTATGATTATGTGGCTGAAAACGATTCAACGCTTGCAACTTTTTCAATCGACCACGACAGACAGTTTAAAATTCCACTCATTAAAAAAGCTTTTGAAGCTGCCGGGGAAAATATGAAATTGTTTGTAAGTCCATGGAGTCCGCCGGCATGGATGAAGGACAACAACAACCGGCTTCGCGGCGGTAAACTGTTGGAACAGTTCAAACAGCCGTGGGCAAACCATTACATTAAATTTATTCAGGCGTATGAAGCCGAAGGAATTCCGGTTTGGGGGCTTTCGGTACAAAACGAACCGATGGCCGTTCAGAAGTGGGAATCATGTGTTTTCACTGCCGAAGATGAACGTGATTTTGTAAAAAAATACCTTGGTCCGACGCTCGAAAAATCGGGGATGAGTGACAAAAAACTGATTGTGTGGGACCACAACCGTGACCTGATTTACCAGCGCGCATCAACCATTTTTAACGACCCGGAGGCAGCAAAATACATCTGGGGAATCGGGTTTCACTGGTACGAAACATGGACCGGCAGCGACATGCAGTTTTATAACCTGAAAGCGGTGAACGAAACTTTCCCTGACAAACATCTGGTTTTTACCGAAGGTTGCGCCGAATCGTTTGCCACCGAAGCCATTTACGAATGGCGGTTGGGCGAACGTTATGGTTACTCGATGCTCAACGATTTTAACAACGGAACTGTGGCCTGGACCGACTGGAACATCCTGCTCGACGAACAGGGAGGGCCAAATCATGTGCAGAATTTCTGTTTTGCACCCGTTCATGCAAACACAGCTACCGGCGAACTTATTTACACCAACAGCTATTATTACATCGGTCATTTTTCGAAATTTATCAAGCCGGGAGCTAAACGAATTGCAAGTTCGGCATCGCGCGATGTGCTTCAAACAACAGCATTTATGAATCCCGACGGGAAAATAGTTGTGGTTGTTTTAAACACCACCGACCAGGATATGTCGTTTAAATTGTGGTGCCAGAACAAAGCCGCCGATATGCAAAGTCTTGCGCACTCGATAATGACTGTGGTTACTGAGTAAACATTTTCCGACAGAGTTCAACTTAACCATGAATATGAAAACAAATTATTTCCTGCTGCTTTTATTTTTTGCTTTTTTCTCGTGCAAAAATGATGTCGAGATTCCGCTGGCAGAGCATCCGCGGCCCGATTTTGAGCGTGCCGTTTGGCAAAACCTGAACGGTTACTGGCAGTTTCAACCCGATTCATCAAACGTGGGGCTCACCGAAAACTGGCAATCGAAACCCGAAACTTTCAGCAGTAAAATACTTGTACCTTTTTCGTGGGCCAGTCCGCTGAGCAAGGTAAAACTTCCAAAAGTAAATGTGGGTTGGTATTCGCGCACTTTTACCATCGAAAATGCGAAAAAGTGGCAAGGCAAAAACACATGGCTGGTTTTTTGCGCCAGCGATTTTGAAACAACCGTCTGGCTCAACGGAAAAGAAGTCGGAAAACACAAAGGAGGTTACATTCCGTTCAGTTTCAATATAAAAGAATCTTTGGTTGACGGCGAAAACCGGCTGACGGTTCGTGTTGAAGACGAAGAACTCAATAACCGTCCTTCGGGGAAACAATATTATGGCAATGCAAAGGGAATCTGGCAAACCGTTTACCTCGAAGCCCGGCCTGAAAATTACATCCGAAACATCAGGTTTACCCCCGATATCGATAATCAAACAGTTACAGCCGAGGTAAATCTTGATGCAGCAGCACAATCGTCATTAAAATTTGGATTGAAAGGGAAAAACAATCCGCTGGCTTTTGAAGGCGAAATTCAGGCTGGAAATCAGTCGGCCACATTTACCATTCCGGTTGCAGATATGAAATTATGGAACCTGGAAAACCCGTTTCTGTACGAAGTTTCAGCTACAATTAACGGAGAAAACAATACCGATGAAGTTTCAACCTATTTTGGAATGCGAAAAATTTCAGCCGTCGAAATCCCCGGAAAAGATTTTAAATACGTGGCGCTGAACAACCAGCCCATTTACATGAAACTCACACTCGACCAGAGTTATCATCCTGAAGGATTTTACACTTTTCCTTCCGACCAGTTTATGAAAGAAGAAATTAAACGAGCAAAAGACCTCGGATTGAATGGATTGCGTATTCATATCAAAGCCGAAGTTCCCCGAAAATTGTACTGGGCCGACAAACTCGGATTGCTGATAATGGAAGATATTCCCAACTTTTGGGGCGAACCGGACAGCATTGCCAAAGCCAACTGGGAATACATTGCCCAACGCGAAATGGAGCGGGATTATAACCACCCATCCATTTTCTCGTGGGTGCTTTTTAACGAAACCTGGGGTCTTTTCAGTAAAGATTCAATTTCAGGAAAACGCAGCTACACAACCGAAACCCAGGATTGGGTGCACGGTTGGTACCACAAGGCAAAAGCTTACGATCCGACACGTCTTGTTGAAGATAACTCACCCTGTAACTGGGACCACGTGGTTTCCGACATCAACACCTGGCACGCTTATTTGCCGGCACGACACTGGGCCGGTTTTCTCGATACAATCGTGAAAAACACCTATCCGGGTTCAACTCATAATTATATTGGCGGTAACAAACAAGGCAACGAACCCATGTTTAACTCTGAATGCGGCGCTGTTTGGGGATACGATGGCAGTACCGGCGATATTGATTTAACGTGGGAGTATCACATTATGATGAACGAATTCCGCAAACGGCCAAAAATTGCAGGATTTCTGTTTACCGAATTTCACGATGTGATTAACGAATGGAATGGTTACTACAGGTTTAACCGCACAAAAAAGATGTTCGGACTCGATGAACTGGCTCCAGGTATGACGATGAACGATTTTCATTCGGATTTGTATGTAATACCCGGCGATGGTTTTTACAATGAATACAAAGGAGAGGAAATTGTGCAGATGCCTTTGGGAATCAGCGCTGTGACCGCTGAAATTCCTGAAAAGATGAAACTGAAATATGCAGTGTACGGCTGGAATAGTTTGGGTGATAAAATTGAACACTCCACCGGTGAAATGGAAGTTGCAGCCGAACCATTCGCATTTAAACAGCTTGCGCCGGTTCAAATAAATATGCCTGCCGAATCGATGGTAATGATTTTTGCAACCACGCTCGAAGATGCATCGGGTAAAGTACTGCATCGCAATTTTGTTCCATTCCGCGTGAACGGAAATTCAAATCCCGATAATCTGGTTATCACAAAATCGCCGGATCAGTTTGCTGCTGCCGACTGGAGCGTAAAACACCGAAGTGTGCTTGATGGCAAAAAAGTGTGGGGAATGGGTTCGGGATATTTTGAGTATGAGTTTATTCTGCCCGAAGGTTTAACTGCTGATAATGTGGAAAACATTGAATTCAGAGCCGAACTTGCTGCCCGCTACCCGCAGGAAAAGTACCTTGAAGATGGTGATGCCGAGGGTATTGGAATGACAATTGTTTCGGAAAAGGGAACTATTCCGGGTTACGGGAAAAACAGTTTTCCGCAAACCGACGAACAACTGCATGGTTCGCTGGTCACAATTATCGCAAACAATCAGAAAATCGGGCAGGTTGAACTTACCGACGACCCTGCTGACCACAACGGATTGCTCTCGTGGATGAATCAGGTTCCCGGTTGGGAGTGGGGTTCGGATGACAGAAGTAAACCCTGGCTATTAGAAGAAGCTGGCTCGTATGGTTATCCTGTCAGGGTTGAACTTGATGGAGTTGCAAAAAAATCGGCGCTGGAATCAGGCAAAGTAGTTATCCGTCTTTTTGTTGATGAAGCTGGCAGCAACCGCGGCGGACTTTCGGTTTATGGTGCAAAATCGGGGAAATACCCAATGGACCTGACAATCCTTGTTACCAAAAAGAAATAATTCTGCTGTATTATTCACTTAAAAACAGCAACACCAACTTTTTTAGAATAAGCTGGTGTTGCTGTTTTAACATTACTCAGCATTTCGGAAAAGGCATTACTAAAATATAAAAAGTTTATAAACAGTAATTTATGTACTCCCTGATTTTGTTTCTCTAAATGATTTTTACAATCTGAGCATTGTTTTTACCTTTTGACTATAAGTGTGATAAAACAAAAGACAACATTTGCAGCCGATTAAAAATGGCCAAAAGTCATTCAAAATATTCGGAAATGAATTTATTGTGGGAACAATTAGTTCGATTTCCGGCCCTCAGCTAAACTTGTTAACAGCAACAGGCAAATTTTTAGAAGGAAGCTACCCCGGCTTCCTTTTCTTTTTAAAACAAACCGGAAATTTTGAATGCAAAATCCTCAAATGACAGCATCTGACTTTTTGTTTTTCCCAGCGATTTCGCGAAAATTTCCGGGTGTTTTTCCTTCGATATCCCTGAAAACGCGCATAAAATTCACCATCGATCCAAAACCTGATTTTTCAGAAATATAATCAAGCGAATAGCTTTTTGATGATTCTTCGCATAAAAGCCGTTTGGCTTCTTCAACCCGGTAACGGTTCACAAACTCACTGAAAGTACATGAAAACTCGGTGTTGATAAGCTTGGAAATATAAGTTCTGTTGGTGCTTAGCATCTCCGAAACCTGCGTGATCTTTAAATCAGAATTTTTATAGACTTTTTCGCGCAAAAACAATTCGATTAATTTTTCTTTCAGCCTATCGGAATTGACTTTTTTTACTACAACGGTTTCGCTTTGCAACTCATCAAGTTGCAAATCATAAACTGTATGGTTTTGCATATAACCCTGGAAACCAATAAAAAAAAGGAGAACACTAAAAACAAGTGAAGGAATTAAAAGTAAAAAAGGTAAATCAAGAAAGAAACTGCGGCCCAGCAGATTAAAAATGATACTCATTAATGCTGTAATTACGATGGAGTACAACATATATTTCACCCAAAGAATTGATCGGTTCTCGAGGTTTGAGTAAAAATTGGCAATGTTTCTCTGGTACCTGATGATTAGCTTTCGGCCATCGAACAGAAGAACTAAAACCTGAATGACAAAAACGATTCGGCTAATCAGATAAATTGTTCGCTGAACCTGCATCAGAACAGATAAACCGTTAATTTGCTCACTTTTAAACAGAAAATTGCTTATGTAGGTTATTCTTTCCTCCCCACTCATCAGTTGGTAAATAACAAACGAAGCAACTGCCAGTAAAAATCCGGGCAATAGCATCAATAAATTTACACGCCGGTAGGTGGGCTCAACCGAAAGCAGCCTGATGTACCAGTAATACAACGGATAAACCGAAAGCGATGCCAACATATAAATGGGGTCGAAATAATGAAATACGCCAATGGCTTTTTTAAAAAAATGAGCATGCGACAGATAGAGTAAAAACGCAGCGAACATAAAAATCCCGAGAAAAAATTTTGCCCTGTTGTTCTCTCGTTTAGTTATTAGTAATACAACAGCCCAAAAAAGGGTAACATACATTGGCGTATAAATAATAAGGTCTTCCAGCATAAATATCAGTTAATTCTCAAAATGACTTTTAACAAACAACCCCTTTGGCATCTTCATCCGGATTATAATATCCGGGTTTATTCTTCTGAGTAATGAATCGGGAAAATAGCAAAAAAAGCCGGATTATCTTTTAACCCGGCCTTTGATATTCAGTTTATGATTTATACTTCAAACGAATCCACTTCGCGATAAGCATTAATAAAAGCAAGTTCTCCTTCTTTACCCTTTTTGCTGATTCCGTGTTCGCAACACAAAACACCATCGTAACCTTTTTTATAAATGTGTTTGAAAATATTTTTATAGTTGATTTCGCCTGTGGTTGGTTCTTTTCTTCCGGGATTATCGCCAATATGAAAAGCCCCAATATTTTCCCAGCACATATCAATATTAGGAATAATATTTCCTTCTGTAATCTGCTGGTGGTACATATCATCAACAATTTTACAGGCAGGGTGATTTACCGCAGTACAAATCATATTGGACTGTGGCATACCGGTGAGGAAAAGGCCGGGGTGATCGGTGTGCGCATTTAAAGGTTCGAGTACAAGTTTCAGCCCCGATTCGCTTATTATGTCACAACACATCCTCAGATTTTTTATCACATTTGTGGTTTGGTAATCCCAATGTAGTTTTTCGTCGAAACGTCCCGGAACAACAAGCGCATATTTCACGCCGGTGCGTTTGTGTACCTCAATTCCGTCCAGCATTTTTTTCCGGAGCATTTCACGAACCTCTTCATTATCGAGTACCATGGAGCGAACACTGAAATCGGCGTAAAGAACAAACGGACCCAAATCCATATTCTGACGAGCCAGTTCTGCTGCAATTTTTTCCTGCAAAGCAGGTTCCTTTCCCATCAGTCCGTTATCGAAAATGGCGCGGAAACCCTGATCAGCCATAAATTTGATGTTGTCAATAGGGTCATTTCCTGCATGTTCCCTGAAGGTCCCCAGTCCGGGTGCATACTTCAGCTTAAATTTTGCTGTATTCGATGTAACACTGCCTGCTGCCGAGGCATTCATTGCTCCAGTTACCCCGGTAAGTGCAATTCCGCTGAGTGCGGCATTTCGTATAAAATTTCTTCTTTCCATAGTTTTATTGATTTAAGTTATTTACATAATCGAAAGGCCTAAAATTAATGAATTGTTGCAACAAATAAATTTTGAAACCTGTTTACTTCAAAAAAAACGACAATTTCTGAATTTGCTAGAGCAAACTGATAAATATTGAATTGAAGCACTTCTTCTCCTGTCTTCAAACTAAACATCACTCAGAAGCTTTATTATACTGAACTTTACCATTGCTTTTTTGATAACGGTAAAGCAAGATTCTGAAAACCAAAACATAGATAATAATTGGAACTGACATGTTCAGCACCAGCATATAAATAAATGCAAGGCCAAAAGTAAACAGGGTTGCACCAATCAGAAATACAAAATTCAGGTAAAAACTTGCAACAAAAGCTTTGAAGCGCAAATTATTCAGAATTTCCGATTCATCTTTCTCGCGTGAAAAGGCAAAAATAAACAGGCCTGAAATAATCAGCAGTATTGTAATTTCTTCACCAATATTGTTGTTTACCAATTTCATGTATTTATTGTCGAGATATTCAGAATAAAATGCAAATACCTTTATATTGAGCAGCTTAGGTTTGATACCAAGATAAAATCTTATAAATCCTGTAATAATTCCCAAAACTAAAAGAACTACACCTGCAATTCTGAAATTTGCGGGCAACAGAAATCTGGTTTTATTCATTTTTTGGGGTAAAAATACAAAATCCGAATATT